>JAFAUQ010000229.1 GCA_019243195.1 Hyphomicrobiales bacterium | reverse complement strand
CGAGATCGAGGCCGCAGTGCAGGCCTGCGAGCCCGCGACGCTGGACGCGCTCAAGCTCGCGCGCGACCGCATCGAGACCTACCACCGCCGCCAGCTGCCGAAGGACGAGCGCTTCACCGATCCCATCGGGGTCGAGCTCGGCTGGCGTTACACGGCGATCGAATCCGCCGGCCTCTACGTGCCCGGCGGCACCGCGGCCTATCCGTCCTCGGTGCTGATGAACGCGGTGCCGGCGAAGGTCGCGGGCGTGCCGCGCCTCGTGATGACGGTGCCGGCGCCCGGCGGCAAGCTCAATCCGCTGGTCCTCGCGGCCGCGCAGCTTGCCGGGGTCGATGAGGTCTATCGGATCGGCGGCGCCCAGGCGGTCGCGGCGCTCGCCTACGGCACCGCGACGATCGCACCGGTCGCGAAGATCGTCGGTCCCGGCAACGCCTATGTGGCGGCGGCGAAGCGCCTCGTGTTCGGCAAGGTCGGCATCGACATGATCGCCGGCCCCTCCGAAGTGTTGATCCTCGCCGACAGCGACGCCAATGCCGAATGGATCGCGGCCGACTTGCTCGCGCAGGCGGAGCACGACACCGCCGCCCAGGCGATCCTGATCACTGACGATGCGGCCCTCGCCGACCGTGTTGCCGCGTCCGTTGACGTGCAGCTCAAAGCGCTGCCGCGCGGCGAAATCGCCGGCGCGTCGTGGCGCGAGTTCGGCGCCATCATTTTGCTGCGCGATCTCGACGAGGCGGTGCCGCTCGTCGATGCCATCGCGGCCGAGCACCTGCAGATCGAGACACGCGATGCCGACCGGCTCGCCGCGCGCGTGCGCAACGCCGGCGCCATCTTCCTCGGCCACCATACGCCCGAGGCGATCGGCGATTACGTCGCCGGCTCGAACCACGTGCTGCCGACCGCGCGCTCGGCCCGGTTTTCCTCCGGCTTGAGCGTGCTCGATTTCATGAAGCGAACATCGCTGCTCAAGCTTGCGCCCGATGGGCTCGCGAAGCTTGGGCCGGCCGCGATCGCGCTCGGCCACGCCGAAGGCCTCGACGCCCACGCGCGCAGCGTGGCGATCCGGCTCAATGCGCGATGAGAATTTGCTGAGGCGCCGATGACCGCGCCGACCGACAGCAAGCGCCTCGTTGCCGTCACGCTCGACGAAGCGTCGATCGGCCGCTCCAGCGCCGACATCGAGCACGAGCGCGCGGTCGCGATCTACGACCTGATCGAGCAGAACGCGTTCGCGCCGGTCGATCACGAGGGCGGACCCTACGCGCTCCAGCTCGGCATCGCCGAGAACCGCCTGGTGTTCGACGTGCGGCTTGCCGACGGCACGCCGGTGATCGCGCATATGCTTTCGCTCACGCCGTTCCGCCGCATCGTCAAGGATTACTTCCTCATCTGCGACAGCTATTACAAGGCGATCCGCACTTCGACGCCGAGCCAGATCGAGGCGATCGACATGGGCCGCCGCGGGCTGCACGACGAGGGCTCGCGCGTGCTGATGGAACGGCTCAAGGACAAGATCGAGGTCGATTTCGACACCGCGCGGCGTTTGTTCACCCTGCTGAGCGTGCTGCACTGGAAGGGGTGAGCGCCGATGGACGCACCCGGCCGCAAGGTCAGGCCCCAGGCGGTGCTGTTCGCGTGCGGTCGCAACAGCGTGCGCTCGCCCATGGCGGCGGCGCTGTTCAAACATTTGTTCGGCCGCACCACCTACGTAACCTCGGCCGGCGTGCGTCACGGCGAGCTCGATCCGTTCGCGGTCGCCGCCATGGAGGAAGCCGGCCTCGACATCGGCAAGCACCGGCCGATGACGTTCGAGGAATTGGAGGATTGGGAAGGGCTCAACTTCGACCTGATCATCACGCTCGCGCCCGAGGCGCACCACAAAGCGCTCGACCTGACCCGCACACTCGCCGCCGACGTGGAATACTGGCCAACGCCCGACCCGACCGTGCTCGACGGCAACCGCGAGCAGCGGCTCGAAGGCTATCGCGCGGTGCGCGATCAGCTCATGGCACGCATCAAACGGCGCTTCGACTGGCGGCCCGGCGGGAATGAGTAGGCCCCCGAATGGCGAAGGGTGAGTGGCGAACAGGGAAGGCACCTGCTATTCGCTAGTCGCAATTCCACTCGCTAAACGCCGTTCTCCGAAAATGAGCAGCGCGTTATCACCCCTATGATCGGTCGGCCCAAACTCGTGCTCGCGTCCGGCTCGCCGCGCCGGCTCGGTCTGCTCAACCAGGCCGGCATCGAGCCGGATTCGCTCAAGCCCACCGAGGTTGATGAAATCCCGAAGAGAGGCGAACTGCCGCGCGCGCTCGCGACGCGCCTCGCACGCGCCAAGGCGGATTCAGCATTGGAGGGGGTGCGGCTCGACGAGGAGCTGCGCGGCGCCTATGTGGTCGCCGCCGACACAGTGGTGGCGGTCGGCCGCCGGATTCTCCCGAAAGCCGAGACCCTCGACGAAGCAGCGCAATGCCTGCGCCTTCTCTCGGGGCGCAACCATCGCGTCTATACCGGCGTGTGCCTGGTGACGCCGAAGGAAAGCTTCCGCCAGCGGCTGGTCGAGACGCGCGTGCGCTTCAAGCGGCTCGCCAAGGAAGATCTCGAGGCCTATCTCGCCTCGGGCGAATGGCGCGGCAAGGCCGGCGGCTACGCGGTGCAGGGGCTCGCCGGCGCGTTCGTGGTGAAAATCGTCGGCTCCTACACCAACGTGGTCGGCCTGCCGCTCTATGAGACGCTCGCGCTGCTTTCCGGCGAAGGCTATCCGGTGCAGTTCGGCTGGCTCAACGCACCGGTGTGAGCTCCCTCTCCCCGCTTGCGGTGTTGAGCATGCACAGCTCTCTCGGTTCCCCTCCCCCCATTCGCGTGGCGAATGGCGGGGAGTGGTCAGGGGTGGGGGGCACTTCTGCTGAGCTCGCACCGCTCGAACAAATAAAGAAAGACCTCTCACCGGGCAGCCTTCGCTCCCCGCCACCCTACGCGCGGGGGGAGGGAAACCCCACGGCCTCAGCGCTGTCGTTTATCATTTACACGCTCGGCTTCCTCGTTCTCGCCTTGCCGTGGCTCTCCGGCGCCGTCACCATTCCGTGGGATGCCAAGGCGCAGTTTCGCCCGGAACTGCAGTTCCTCGCGCGCTCGCTCCACGAAGGACAATCGCCGTTCTGGACGCCTAATGTGTTCGCCGGCTGGCCGCAGATCGCCGATCCCCAGTCGCTGATCTTCTCGCCATTGCACCTGCTGCTGGCTGCCTTCAACCGGGCGCCGAGTTTCCGCGATTCGGACTTGGTGGTATTCGCGGCTCTGTTCCTCGGCGGTGCCGCCGTCATTTTATTCTTCCGTGACCGCGGCTGGCATGTCGCCGGCGCGCTGGTGGCCGCGCTCGCCTTTGCATTCGGCGGCGCGGCCGCGTCGCGCATCCAGCACATCGGCGAGGTGCTGAGTCTTTCTTACGTGCCGCTCGCCATGTGGTCGCTCATGCGGGCGCTCGAACGCGCATCGTGGCGCTACGGACTGCTTGCCGGGATCTTCGCTGGATTGATTGCTGCCGGTCGCGATCAGGTGGCGTTGCTCTCGCTTTATCTGCTCGCCGGCATGGTGATTGCCTATTGGGCCGGCGCGAACGCGCGCGTGCGCCTGTGCGCCAGCGTCAAACCGCTGGCGGCCATGGCCGTTGCGGGCGCCGTGGTTGCAGCAGTGCCGGTGCTGCTGACCTTGTTGCTCGCCGAAAGCTCCAACCGTCCGGGCTTCGATTTCGTCTCGGCCGGGCGCGGATCACTGCATCCGGCGCATCTGCTCACGCTCGCGTTCGCCGATCTGTTTGGTGCCGCCGATCCGGCAGTGCCGTTCTGGGGGCCGCCAAGCTTCGCCTGGGGCTCGACCGATTTGTTCCTCGCCCAGAACATGGGCCAGCTCTACCTCGGCGCGCTGCCGCTCGTTGCGATCGTCGCGCTCGGCCTCGCGCGCGGGCTGCTGTGGGCGCGTGACATCCGCTTCTTCACGATCGCAGCTGCTGTCGCGATCCTCTACGGGCTCGGCTGGTACACGCCCGCGTTCCGTTTATTTTATGAGTTATTGCCGGGCGTCACCCTCTATCGCCGTCCCGCGGATGCCGCGTTTCTGATCGGTGCCTTGCTCGCGATGCTGGGCGGCTATCTGCTGCACCGCTGGCTTTCGCCACCGCTCAAGCCTGCGACCCGCACGCAATGGCCGGTCGGCCTCGCCATCGGGGGTGTTATCCTTGCCGCGGCCCTGGGCGCGGCCGTCTACGCCGACAGGCTCGCCGTCGTCACGAGGCCGATCCTCACCGGTGTCGTGTTCGCGACCGCCGCGCTCGTCGTCCTTCTGCTTGCGCGTCGGCTGCAGCGCTGGCCCCTCGCGGCCGCCGCGCTTGTTGCAGCATTCACGACCGCCGACCTCGCCTGGAACAACGCGCCCAACGAATCGACCGGTCTGCCGCCCGCCGTCTACGACGCACTGCGCGTCGACACAAAAAACGAAACGATCGCACTGATCAGAGTGAAGCTCGCCGGGTGGGTGGCGCCCGACCGGCGCGATCGCATCGAGCTGGTCGGGATCGCATATCCATGGCCTAACATCGGCCTCATCCATAACTTCGACGACGTGTTCGGCCAGAATCCGCTGCGCCTGCAAGCATTCGCGGCGGCAACCGGCGTCGGCGACACGGTCGCAACGCCGGACCAGCGCATGTTCTCGCCTCTGTACCCGTCCTACCACTCGGCCTTTGCCGATTTGTTCGGAGTCCGCCTGATCGCGACCGGTGTACCGGTCGAGCGCATCGACTCCTCGCTCAAGCCGGGTGACCTTACTTTTGTTGCGCGTACGGCCGACGCTTACGTCTACGAGAACCCACGTGCACTGCCGCGCGTCTTTCTGGTCAACGCCTGGCAACGCGCGGACTTTACCGAGCTGATCCGCGACGGCTGGCCCGGCGTCGACCCGCGCCGCGTCCTTTTGTTGGAAGATGCACCGGCGGTTGAGCCCCCTCTCCCCGAAGGGGAGAGGGCCGGGGTGAGGGGGTTACCAACGGAGGCAGTCGGTACGGCGCGTATTATTCGCTACGCCAACACCGAAGTGACAATCGAAACCGATTCGCCTTCCGCTGCGCTGCTCGTGCTCACCGACGTGTGGCATCCCTGGTGGCGCGCCGACGTGGACGGCATGTCGGCCGAAATTCTTAAAGCCGACGTGCTGTTCCGCGCAGTCGCCGTGCCGGCCGGACGTCACGTCGTGCGGTTCACCTTTCATCCATTCGCCGGCGCGCTTGCAGAGCTCATGCAAAAGTTTGGATTGTGATAAATCCCCGGATTTCGCTTCGCTCATCCGGGCTACGAGATAATCGCATACACGTCGCCGGAATTGGCCGCGTTGGGGAGATCCGCGAGCCATTGCGCGATCTGTGGTGCGGTAAGCCACGCTTCGTGCACGAGGGTCTGACTCTCGCCCAGTGCCGCGTTGAACGAGGCGTAGCCGAGCGCAACGCAGCGGTCGATTGCGGCGGCCGCGACGTGGCGCTGGATCGTAGTGAACTCGAACGAGAGAGCGGCCACCGGCCGCGATAGCCCGGCCAGCACTTCCGCCTCGAACCCCTCAACGTCGATCTTGATGAACGCCGGCGTGCCGTGGCGGACGATGAGCGCATCGAGCGTCGTCATCGGCACCACGATGCTTGTCGTCCACGCCTGTGCTTCCCAGCCGGGTGCGCCGGCAGCGGCACGGATGAAATCCGGCGACGCGGTCGAGACCGTCGGGTTGTCGCGGTTGAGTTTCAGTTCGACCGTGCCTTCAGCGCGCCCAAGCGCGACCGGCTCGATGACCAGTTCGCGATCCCACCGGCGCAGCAGTTTGAGTGTCGTCCGCAGCGCCGGTTGCGGCTCGATGGCGACGACGCGTGCACCCAGCCGCCGGAACGTCGCGACGCGGTCGCCCACATGAGCGCCGACGTCGAACACCAGGTCGCCCGGATTTACGAAGCGGCGGTAGAGCCGCTCCATGGCCGCGCGCCGCTCCCGGTTGCCGTAGTAAATGCGCAGCGACCGCACGACCCCGCGCGCAGTGCGCCAACGATCGGAGAGGCGCTTCAAGGCTAGTGTCCCGATTCCGAAGTTCGCATGCCCTCGCGGCACGTCCTGATGCGAACTTCGGAATCGAAGGACACTAGCAACTCCATGACTCTAGTGCCGCTTTGAACCCGAAGTTCGCATTCGGACTCGCGGCTATTGTGGTGCGAACTTCGGGTTCGCGGCACTAGCGAGGGCGCGCCGCCTCGACGGCCGGCAGCGCGAGCGCGCGCAATGGCGGCGGCGGCGCCGTCTCTTCCGGCAGGCGGCCGATGCCGAGGCGCAGCAGCAGGCGCGCGGCCGCCGGTTGCGCCGTGATCACCGCAAGCGGAATCGCGAGCAGCGGCCCGCCGGCGATGAACAGCGCGTAAGGGATCGCGCTCGGGGCCGTGACGGCGAGAACGGCGACCGTCGCAATCCCGAGCAGCGCCTGCGGCCAAAGATTATGGACCGCGAGCGAGAGCGGTACCGCGTGATCGTCGCGCGTCTGCCCGATCCAGCCGATGGTGCGGCCGAACAGCAGCCCGCCGAGGAACATCGTGTGGCCGACCCACATGATGGGCGAGAGCAACAAAAAGAACATGGTCTCGACGACCACGCTCGACAGGAAACGCGCGGTGCCGCCGAACGCGCGACGCGCGTCGGCGCGCGACAGCACGTCGAGCACGGTTGCAAGCTTCGGCGCGAACCACATGACCAAGATCACAACAAGCAGCAGATGGCCCGTGCCAGGCCGCACAAACTGCGCCGGCCCTTTGAGCGCGACCGCTGCCGTGATGACGAGGAGAAGCCCGATCCATGCCGGTGAGGCGAGGAACCAGATCAGCGCGAAGGCGATCTGAAACCGGCTCACCGGCAACAAGCCCGGCAGGCGGAGGAACGGCCAGTACTGCATGTTGCCCTGGCACCACCGCAGATCGCGCCGGATGAACTCGAGCAAGGTCGGCGGATTTTCCTCCCAGCCCAATTCTTCCTCGGGGAGTGCGCGCACCTCATAGCCGGCGCGGCGCATCAGCACCGCTTCGAGATGATCGTGACTGAGAATCGGGCCGCCAAGCGGGCCGCGCCGCTCGATTTCGGGCAGCCGGCAGTGGGCGATGAAGGGCTTGAGCCGTACGGCGGCGTTGTGGCCCCAGTAGGGTCCGCAGTCGCCCTGCCACCAGGCGCTGCCGATGGTCCAGGAGCGCATGCCGAGCCGCATGCCGAACTGGAAGATGCGCGCGAATGCGCTGGTCGACGGCAGTCCCACCACCAAGCCCTGCAGGATGCCGATGTTGGCGTCCGCCTGCATGATGCGCACGAGCCGCAGGATCGCGGCGGCGGGCATGAAGCTGTCCGCGTCGAGGGTGATCGCGAGGTCGTGTCGCTCGCCCCAGCGTTCGCAAAAGTCCCATACGTTGCCGGCTTTGAAACCCACATTGTCGGCGCGGCGGCGATAGGTCAGCGCCAAGCGGCCTTCCCATTGTTTGGCGAGCGCAGCAAAGCTCGCATCCTCCTGTGCCGCGATCGCCGCCTGGTCCGTGTCGCTGAGCACATAGAGATGGAAGCGCTCGCCCACGCCGCCCGCCGCCAAATCGGCCATGAGCGGCTCGATGTTACGAATCACCCGCTCAGGGCTCTCGTTGCGGATGCACAGCAGGATCGCGGTCGAGGCGGTGATCGGCTCCTTGCCGCTGACGCTGCGCGCCGCGGGCAGGACGGCCGCGACCGGGTCCCGCGCAAAGCGCATGATGAAAAAGCCGATCGTGGCGTTCCAGAAGCCGATCACCGACCACGGCAAAGTCGCGGCGAACAACACGATGATGAGAAAGTCGAGAGTGCTGAGCCCGTCCCCCGACAACGCGAAGGCCGTGAGCCCCAGCACGCCCGTGATGGTCGCGATGACGAGCGTGAAAAACAGCACCCGCCGCCCGGTCATCGAAAGGCCGGTGCGGGCCGGCCTCAGGTCAACCGCAATCCCCCGCTCGGTCACGTAACCGTCCCGCTCTCTGCCTTTTCGATCCGTATCACGATATAGCGGGCGGCTGAGCCTCAAGTCCAATTTAGGATAGGTGGGGTGGCTAACAGTCGGTTGGGCGAGGACGCCGAGGGACTGTGGTACGTGGCGCCCGGCCGTGCCGAGATGCGCCGCGAAACCGTGCCGGCGCCGGGACCGGGCGACGTTCTGGTGCGCGCGCTGCATGGCGCGGTCAGCCGCGGCACCGAACGGCTCGTGCTGTCAGGCCGCGTGCCGCCAAGCGAATACGGGCGTATGCGCGGCCCCAACATGGGCGGCGATTTTCCCTTCCCGGTGAAATATGGCTACGCGACCGTTGGGCGCGTCGAGGCGGGGCCGAAAGACTTCGTCGGCCGTACCGTCTTCGCTCTCCATCCGCACCAGAGTCGCTTCGTGCTTCCGGCGAGTGCGGTAACTCCGGTGCCGGACGGCGTACCGCCGCGCCGCGCGGTGCTCGCGCCGAACATGGAGACCGCGCTCAACGCGACCTGGGACGCGGCGCCCGGGCCGTCGGGCCGGATCGCGGTCGTCGGAGCGGGTGTTGTCGGCGCCCTGGTGGCATGGCTATGCGGCCGCATGCCTAAAACGCAGGTGACGTTGGTCGATCTGCTGCCTTCACGCGCCGCCCTCGCCAAACATCTGGGGGTCGGGTTTGCCTTGCCGGCGGAGGCACCGCGCGATTGTGACTTCGTCTTCCACACCAGCGCGAGCGCGGCGGGGCTTGCCACCGCCCTCGGATTGGCGGGCGATGAGTCGAGCATCGTCGAGCTGAGCTGGTATGGCGCGGGTGACGTGCCGGTGCCCCTCGGCGGCGCTTTTCACAGCCGGCGGCTACGATTGATCTCCAGCCAGGTGGGCAAGGTCGCGCCGTCTCGGCGCGCGGAGTTCACACACGCCCGCCGTCTCGCGACCGCGATCGAACTGCTTGCCGAGCCGGCGCTTGATGCGCTTCTCAACGACGGGACGCCGTTCCGCGATCTGCCGCAGCAGCTGCCGCGGCTCCTGGCGCCCGAAGCCGATGTGCTTTGCCCGATGATCGATTATTGAGTTGCTTGACCTGCGCACCCGGCCGGGTGAGGAAAAGCAAACAGAGGGGGTGCCGTGTACGCCGTCGAAGTTTCCGACCAGATCATGATCGCTCATTCGTTCCGCGGCGCGGTTTTCGGGCCGGCGCAGGGGCTGCACGGCGCGACCTTCGTGGTGCGGGTGGCGTTCCTTTCCGAGCGGCTCGATGACAACGGTATCGTGGTCGATATCGGCCGAGCGCACGAGGTGCTCAAGGCAGTGCTCGATCCACTCAAGTATCAGAATCTCGACGCCATGCCGCAGTTTAAGGGCATCAATACGACGACCGAGTTTCTCACCAAACACGTTTTCGATGGCATGGCGGAGGCTGCGCGCAAGGGCGGGCTGGGCCGCGATGGACGCGAGCTTGATGCGATCCGCGTCACGGTCGCGGAGTCGCCGTCGGCGCGCGCGTGGTACGAGGCGCCGTTGTGGTGAAACGGCTGGCGTTCGCGGTCCCAGGCGATCTCGATACTCCGACCGGCGGGTACGCCTACGACCGGCGCATCATCGACGAACTGAGAAAGCTTGGCTGGAACGTCGATGTGATCGACCTCGGTAATGAGTTCCCCCGTCCGAGTTCGCAGGCGCGCTCGGCCGCGATAAAGACGCTCCTGGCCATTCCGCACGGAATGCCGCTGGTCATCGACGGGCTCGCCTTCGGCGTCATGAGTTTCGACGCAAGGCGATTGGCGCTTCGGCGCAAGCTCGTCGCCCTGGTCCACCACCCACTCGCCCTCGAACCCGGCCTCACGCGGGCGGAGGCGGCGACATTCCAAATGCTCGAACGCACGGCGTTATCCGCACCCGGCCGCGTTGTGACGACCAGCCAGATGACCGCACGGGTCTTGATGTCCCACTATCGCGTGCCCGAGCGCCGGCTGATCGTTGCGCCGCCGGGTAATGACAAAGCGCCGGCCGCGCGCGGTAGCGGCGGCAACGGGCCGCTCGCCTTGCTCTCAGTTGGGGCGTTGGTGCCGCGCAAGGGCTACGACGTATTGATCGCCGCGCTTGCGACTTTGCGTGAGCTGCCGTGGCGTCTCACTATCGCGGGCGACCGCACGCGAGATCCCGCCACCGCACATAGTCTCGAGGCGGACATCGCGCGTTTTGGTCTCGTCCAGCGCGTCACGGTCGCAGGTGCTGTCAGCGACGATCGGCTCGACGCGCTCTACGACGGCGCCGACCTGTTCGTGCTGCCGTCGCGCTATGAGGGCTACGGCATGGCGTTTGCGGCCGCGCTCGCACGCGGGCTGCCGGTGATCGGGAGCGACGCCGGCGCGATTCCCGAGGCCGTGCCGCCCGACGCCGGCATTCTCGTTCCGCCCGATAACGTGCCCGCCCTTGCGGCGGCGCTCTACCGTCTGATAACCGACCCGCGCGAGCGGGGGCGGCTCGCCGTAGCGGCGCGTGCCGCCGCCGCGCAACTCCCGACCTGGACGGAATCGGCAGTGCTGTTCTCTCGCGCGCTCGAGAAGGCCCGATGAGCGGTTTTTCCGCCGAGTGGCTCGCCCGGCGGGAGCCCTACGACGGGCGGGCGCGCAATCGCGACGTCCTCGAATCCGTCGCGGCTGCCGCCGTGACGGCGGGCGATGCAATCGGCGTCGTCGACCTCGCTTGCGGCATCGGTTCGACCTTGCGCGCGCTCGCCCCGCGATTGCCGCCGCGCCAGGATTGGCGATTGGTCGACAATGATTTGAGTCTTCTGGCGCGCGCTGCTGCCGGCAAAGCGGTCCCGGGCGTTGCGGTTACGCGCATTCCGGTGGACCTAACGCGCGATCTCGAAGCGGCGCTCGACGGGCCGGTCAATCTGGTGACCGCATCGGCGCTGCTCGATCTTGTGTCGGCCGATTGGCTCGAACGCCTCGTCACCGAAGTTGCCGCCCGGCGCCTGCCGTTCTATGCCGCGCTCAACTACGACGGCCGCGTTGTGTTCGATCCGGTCGATCCACTCGACTCCGCGGTCATTGCCGCCGTCAATCTCCATCAACAAACCGACAAAGGCTTCGGTCCGGCGCTCGGGCCGCGCGCGGCGGAGGCGGCGATCGCGGCCTTCGAGCGGGCGGGCTATGCCGTCGTGCATGGCCGCTCGGACTGGCAGCTCTTGCCGCGCGATCGCGACATTCAGCGCGACATGCTCGCCGGCTGGGCCGGTGCGGCCCGCGAAATCGGCGCCGTGTCCTTGCCCGACGCGGCGGCGTGGCTCACGCGGCGGCGCGATTTGCTCGCCGCCGGCCGCTCGACCATCACGGTCGGTCACGTCGATATCTTTGCCCGCCCGATCGGCACGCGCGCCGCGGAAAGATCGCAGTCGAAGAGCACGTCCTCGCCGATCGGATAGGCGCGCGTCGGCGGCCGCAGCGCGTGATCGACGCGGTCGATCGGCGCGAGCGAAATACCCGCCCGGCCGGTGCCGAGGATGATCGGCGCCACCATCACATGAAGCCGGTCGAGGCACCCGGCCGACATGAACCCGGAGACGGTGCGCGCGCCGCCTTCGATCAGGATGCGGTGCAGCCCGCGGGCGGCGAGGGCAGCGAGCACCGTCGCGGGTGCGATGTGCCCCTTATCCGCCGCCAAGCGGACCACCTCGATTTGATCCGCGACGGCGCAAGCAGCTTCCGGCGTAGTCACCACCACCCGTCGCGCTCCGTCCGCCGTGAGCACCCGGGCGTCCGGCGGCAGGCGGCCGTGCGGGTCGAGGATGACCCGCGCGGGGTTGGGGCCGGCAACCCGCCGCACGGTCAATTGCGGGTTATCGGCGAGCACCGTGCCAATGCCGATCACCACCGCGTCCATGAGGGCGCGCAGCCGGTGGAGGTGGTCAAGCCCTGCCGCGCAGTTGATGTACTGGGAATGCCCGGTGTTGGTGGCGATCCGGCCGTCGAGGGACTGGCCGAGCTGACCCACGACCATGAGTTCGTCTCGCAAGCCCGTCCGCAACGGGCCGAAGAACTCGTGCCAGGGTGCCGGTAACGGTCCCCCCTCCCGAAAGGCCGCAGGCACCCCGGCCCAGGCGTCCGACCCAGCGCCCGCGGCCAATGAATGCGCGTTCATGGTTCCGTCACTAACCGTTTGATTCTTTTTGCAGACGGAACGCATGAAGGTCTGGTACATTGGTGTTCTTACCGGTGGGCGGAACGGAACACCTACCTCGTTCCGGGCGTTCTCATCCTGTCACAAGTCCAGGCGTGGAACAGCAGTAAATGCGCAACGGGGACGCGAGCGTAGCTTCAAGTTTGTTCGGGGCGCCTGGTCAGGTTGAAGTCGAGCGAGGGCTTGCCGAGTTTCGCGGCGGGCGTCCGGTGCGGATTACCGCTTCCGGAGATTCGATCGTAGCCCTGCCGGTCGATGGCCTTGGGACGCGCCGGCTCGCCGCCTTCAAGGCATTCGCGGCGCCGGCCTTGCCGCGCCTCGTCATCAGCGCGCGTCGCGCCCGCGCCCTCGGCCTCGAGGGTTCGGAGCCGGTGGCGATCCCGCTGTCCGGCAGCGAGGACATCGAAACCATCGAGGCGCTCGTCACCGACGTCAAAGCGCGGCCGCGCTCCGCGGAGCCGGCCGGCGCCGCGGCCAAAGCTGCGATCGAACTCGCCAAATTCGCCCAGCGCCTGCCGGCGTTGCTCATGGCCGTGGTCGATCCCGGCTCGGCGGTGGTCTCTCCGCCGCTCGTGGCAATCGACAGCGATGCAATCGGCCGGTTCCGGCGCAGTGTGCTGCAGTCGCTCACCATTGCGAGCGAGGCGCAGGTGCCGCTGCATGGCGTGCATGCCGCCCGCTTCGTCGTGTTCCGCGACGCGATCGGCGGCAGCTCTGTCGCGGTCGTGGTCGGCAAACCGGATTTCTCCAAGCCGGTGCCGGTACGGCTGCATTCGGCCTGCCTCACCGGTGACGTATTCGGTTCGCGCCGCTGCGACTGCGGCGATCAGCTCAAGCTTGCGCTGGCGCGGCTCGACGAGGCCGGTGGCGGGGTGATCCTCTATCTGGAGCAGGAAGGACGCGGCGTCGGGCTCGTCAACAAGATGCGCGCCTATCAGCTCCAGGACGATGGACTCGACACCGTCGATGCGAACACCACGCTCGGTTTCGACGACGACGAGCGCGATTACGGCGTCGCGGCGCGAATGCTCGAGATGCTCGGCTGCACCCGCGTGCGGCTGTTGACCAACAATCCGGCGAAGCTCCACAGCTTGACCACCGCCGGCATCGAGGTGATCGGGCGATTGCCGCTCTACACGCCGATCAACGCCGACAACCGCCGCTACCTCACCGCCAAGCTCAAGCGCGCCGGCCACCGGCTCGATCATTTGGTCGCCGCGTTGTCGGAACCGGGGCAAGCGGAAAACGACCGCCCGTAAACCGTTGTCATTGCGAGGCACGTAGTGCCGAAGCAATCCAGGCCACGACCTCTTGCCTGGATTGCTTCGTCGCTCCGCTCCTCGCAATGACGCTTAGGAGCAAACATGCCATCCGTGGAGCTGCGCAATCCCGCCCTCGAGCGCATGCGTGCGGGCGACGTGGCGCTCGGCATGTTGGTACGGCTCGGCCGTTCCGGCGATATCGCGCGCATCGCCAAGACCACCGGCCACGACTTCATCTTTCTCGATGTGCAGCACGCCATCTACTCGCCCGAGCCCAGCGGCCATATCGCGCAGGCCGCGCTCGGCGTCGGCGTCGCCCCGCTGGTGCGCGTGCGCAGCTGCCACGACCCCGACATCGCGCTGATGCTCGATTGCGGCGCGACCGGCATCGTGGTGCCGGACGTGAACACGGTCGCGGACGCGCAGACCGCCGTCGCGACCTGCAAATTCGCGCCGATCGGCCGGCGCTCGGTCGGCGGACTCTATCCGGCGCTCGACTTCAAGACCGCGCCGCTGACCGAGACCTTGCAGGTGCTCAACAACGCGACGCTGCTCGTCTGCATGATCGAGACCGTCGAGGGCCTGAGCAACGTCGAGGAGATCGCCAAGGTCGACGGCATCGACGTGCTGCACGTCGGCTGCAACGACCTGCTCTCCGACATGGGCAAACCGGGCGCGTTCGGCGATCCGATCATGATTGCAGCGGTCGAGAAGGTGATGGCTGCCGCCAAGGCCAACGGCAAATTCTCAGGGCTGGGCGGCGACCGCGACATCGAGCGGCAGACGCGCTTCATTCGCGGCGGCGTGCAGTTCGTCACCACGCAGTCGGACATCGCCTTCCTGATGGCGGAGGCCACGCGCCGCACCCAGACGCTGCGCGGCGCGTTCGGAAAGTGAGGCGTTCCCCGGGCGCACCGCGGCACGGAGTGCCGCGGTGCAGACCCGGGGTCCAGAAAATTGTGACAAAGCTGGGCCCCGGATCAGCGGTGCACCGCTACGCTACGCTCCGCGCTGCACCGCATCCGGGGCACGCACCATCTGCAGCGCGCGCCACACCTTCTCCGGCGTCACCGGCATGTCGATGTTGCGCACGCCTTCCTCGGCGAGCGCGTCGACCACCGCGTTCATGACCGAGGTGAGCGCGCCGGCGCAGCCGGCCTCGCCGCACCCCTTGACGCCGAGCCGGTTTGTGGTTGCCGGCACCGGGTGGTTGGCGACGACGAAGGCCGGCGCGTCAGCGGCGCGCGGCAGCGCA
>JAFAUQ010000194.1 GCA_019243195.1 Hyphomicrobiales bacterium | reverse complement strand
GCCGATGTAATCGAGGATCTGCACGACCTGCCCGGAGAAGCCGCACTGCGGGAACTGCGGCGTGCCCTTCATGAACACCACCACGTCGTTGCCCTTGACCTCGTTGTCGATGAACTGCTCGATGCCCATGGTTCATGCCCTCGTTGCCCGCTCGCGTTGCGCCTTAATCTACCCGATTGCCGGCCAGAGCCCAAGACCCATGTCCGGTTCGTCAATCCAACCACACATATAGGAACGAATCAGGCGTCCGGCACCCCGGTCTGGAGCGCGAGCGCGTGGAGCACCCCGCCCATCTGCCCGCGCAGCGCCTCATAGACCAGCTGGTGCTGCTGCACCCGCGACTTGCCGCGAAACGATTCGGAAATCACCGTCGCCGCATAGTGATCGCCGTCGCCGGCCAAGTCGCGAATTGTGACCGCCGCGTCCGGAATACGCGCCTTGATCAGCCGCTCGATCTCGTTCGCCGCCATCGCCATGGCAATCGTCTCCGTATCGCCTGGCACGCCCCTTAAATTACCTCACCCGCCATGTAGGCCGGTAACCAGCCTTCGAAGCGGTCGCGCAGCTGCTTTAACAGAATCGGCGCTTCGCCCGGAAGCGTCAATGCGTTTCCGGCAGTCGAACCGACGCGCCGCACCGGCACGCCGGCAGCCTTGGCGCGGGCGATCGTCGCCTCCGCGTCGGCCGCCCGCACCGTGACAACGTAGCGGGCCTGGTCCTCCCCGAACCAGAAGGCATGCGGCTCGACCGCGATCGGCGCCGCGTAAAGCCGCGCGCCGATGCCCGAAGCCATTGCCATCTCGGCGAGCGCCACCATCAGGCCGCCATCGGATATGTCGTGCACCGCCGTGGCGATCCCCTCGCCGATCAGCGCGCGCACGAGGTCGCCGTTGCGCCGCTCGGCGGCGAGATCGACCGGCGGCGGGGCGCCCTCCTCCCGGCCGCACACGTCGCGCAGATAGAGCGACTGGCCGAGCCAGCCCTGGGTCTCCCCGATCAGCAGGATGATCTCCTCCGCCGCCTTGAAGGCGAGGCTGGCCGATTTGGTGAAGTCGTCGAGTACCCCTACGCCACCGATCGTTGGCGTGGGCAGGATCGCGCGGCCGTTGGTCTCGTTGTAGAGGCTCACGTTGCCGGAGACGACCGGGAAGTCGAGCGCCTTGCAGGCCTGGGCAATGCCGTGGATGGCTCCGACGAACTGCCCCATGATCTCGGGCCGTTCCGGATTGCCGAAGTTGAGATTGTCGGTCACGGCGAGCGGCCGCGCGCCAACCGCGGCGAGGTTGCGCCAGGCTTCCGCCACCGCCTGCTTGCCGCCCTCGAACGGGTCCGCCTCGCAATAGCGCGGCGTCACGTCGGTCGTGAGCGCAAGGCCCTTGGGGCCGTCATTGACGCGCAGCACCGCGGCGTCGCCGCCTGGGCGCTGGAACGTATTGCCGAGAATGACGTGGTCGTATTGTTCCCACACCCAACGCTTGGAACACAGGTCGGGCAACGCGATCATCTGCTCGAGCGCCTCGGAAATTTTCAGCGGATGCTTGATCTCCTTCGGATTGACGCGCGGCGGCTTCGGCGTCTGCGTGAACGGCCGCTGGTAGACCGGCGCTTCATCGCCCAGCTCCTTGATCGGCAGGTCGGCGACGCTCTCGCCCTGCCAGCGCACGACGAAACGCTTGGTGTCGGTCGTCTCGCCCACCACTGCGAAGTCGAGCCCCCACTTGCGGAAGATCGCCTCGGCCTCCGCCTCTTTCTCCGGGCGGAGCACCATGAGCATGCGCTCCTGGCTCTCGGAGAGCATCATCTCGTAGGCGGTCATGCCGGTCTCGCGCACCGGCACCTTGTCGAGGTCGAGGGTGACGCCGAGGTCGCCCTTGGCGCCCATCTCGACCGCCGAGCAGGTAAGCCCCGCCGCGCCCATGTCCTGGATGGCGATGACGCATCCCGCTGCCATGATCTCGAGGCACGCCTCGAGCAGCAGCTTCTCGGAGAACGGATCGCCCACCTGCACGGTCGGGCGCTTCTCCTCGGTGCCGGCGCCGAACTCGGCCGACGCCATGGTGGCGCCGTGGATGCCGTCGCGCCCGGTCTTCGAGCCGAGGTAGACGATCGGGTGCCCGACGCCGGTGGCTTTGGCGTAGAAAATCTTGTCTTCCTCGGCAAGCCCGACCGCCATCGCATTGACGAGGCAATTGCCGTCGTAGCGGGTGTGAAAACCGACCGAGCCGCCCACCGTCGGCACGCCAAAGCTGTTGCCGTAACCGCCGATGCCGGCGACAACTCCGGCGACGAGGTGCCGGGTCTTCGGGTGCGCCGGATCGCCGAAGCGCAGGGAGTTGAGGCAGGCGATCGGCCGCGCCCCCATGGTGAAGACGTCGCGCAGGATGCCGCCGACCCCGGTTGCCGCGCCCTGATAGGGCTCGATGTAGCTCGGGTGGTTGTGGCTCTCCATCTTGAACACGACGGCAAGCCCGTCGCCGATCGAGATGACGCCCGCGTTCTCGCCCGGCCCCTGGATCACCCAGGGCGCTTCGGTCGGCAGCGTGCGTAGATGAACCTTCGATGATTTGTACGAGCAATGCTCGTTCCACATGGCCGAGAAAATGCCGAGCTCGGTGAGCGTCGGCTCGCGGCCGATCAGCGTGAGGATGCGCTGGTATTCCTCGGGCGTGAGGCCGTGCTCGGCGACAAGCTCGGGGCTGATCTTCGGCTCGTTGGGGATCATCGCAGCCGCTGTTACATCAACGGCTAACGCGCTTCCAGGCACAGCGTCAGGCCGCCTGGACGAAGTGATCGACGAGGCCGGCGAAGAGGCCGCGCCCGTCGGTCGAGCCCATGATCGTCTCGACGTGATTCTCCGGATGCGGCATGAGGCCGAGCACGTTGTGCTTTTGCGAAAGCACGCCGGCGATGGCGTTCGAGGCGCCATTGACGTTGGCGCGTTCGGCGACCTGGCCTTCAGCATCGGTGTAGCGGAACAGCACCCGCCCTTCCGCCTCGAGCTCGGCCAAGGTCTCCGGGCTGGCGAAGTAGTTGCCTTCCCCGTGGGCGGTCGGCACGCGGATCACCTGCCCGGCGTTGTAGCCGCGGGTGAAGGGCGTGTCGGAACGCTCGACCCGCAGGTGCACGTCGCGGCAGATGAACTTGAGGCCGGCGTTGCGCAGCAGCGCGCCCGGCAGCAGGCCCGCCTCGCACAGGATCTGGAAGCCGTTGCACACGCCGAGCACGAGGCCACCCTTCTCCGCGTGGTCGCGCACCGCTTCCATGATGGGTGCGCGCGACGCGATCGCCCCGCAGCGCAGATAATCGCCGTAGGAGAAGCCGCCCGGCAGCACCACCAAGTCGGTGCCTTCGGGCAGCGCCGTATCGGCGTGCCAGACCATCGTGGGCGCGCGCCCGGCGATCAGTGTGAGCGCGCGCGCCATGTCGCGCTCGCGGTTGATGCCGGGAAAGACGACGACGGCCGCCCTCATGGCGGGCTCCTCATCGCAGCACCTCGACCTGGTAATTCTCGATGATGACGTTGGCGAGGAGCTTGTCGGCCGCCGCTTTGAGGGCCGCCTCGGCGCGCGCCGCGTCGACACTGTCGATCTCGATGTCGAATACCTTGCCCTGCCGCACGCTCGCGACCCCGGTGACCCCGAGCGACTTGAGCGCGCCTTCGATCGCCTTGCCCTGGGGATCGAGCACGCCCGGCTTGAGGGTGACGGTGACGCGGGCTTTCATCGCAGGCCCTTGCTTATACCTCCCCTGAAAGGGGAGGTCGCCGGCCGAAGGCCGGCGGGTGGGGTGAATACGCATACCGGCGAAATCTGGGTGGTCGCCCCCCACCCGGCTCGCTAACGCGAGCACCCTCCCCCGCTACGCGGGGAGGGATGACGCTCATCCCTTCACCAGCACCGGGCCCGAGCCCTGCGGGCGCTCGTTCTCGCTCATGATGCCGAGGCGCTTGGCGACTTCCGTATAGGCTTCGAGCAGACCGCCGAGGTCGCGGCGGAAGCGGTCCATGTCGAGCTTCTCGTTCGACTTCATGTCCCACAGCCGGCACGAATCCGGGGAAATCTCGTCGGCGACGACGATCCGCATCATGTCGTTTTCCCACAGCCGCCCGCACTCCATCTTGAAGTCGACGAGGCGGATGCCGACGCCGAGGAAGACGCCGGAAAGGAAGTCGTTGACCCGGATGGCGAGCGCCATGATGTCGTCGATTTCCTGCGGCGTCGCCCAGCCAAAGGCGGTGATGTGCTCCTCCGAGACCATCGGGTCGCCGAGGCCGTCGTTCTTGTAATAGAACTCGATGATTGAGCGCGGCAGCTGCGTGCCTTCTTCCATGCCGAGGCGCTGGGCGAGCGAGCCCGCCGCGACATTGCGCACCACCACCACCAGCGGGATGATTTCGACCTCCCGGATCAACTGCTCGCGCATGTTGAGCCGGCGGATGAAGTGGGTCGGCACCCCGATATTGTTCAGGTGCTGGAATACGTATTCGGAAATCCGGTTGTTGAGCACGCCCTTGCCTTCGATCACCTGGTGCTTCTTCGCGTTGAAGGCGGTGGCGTCGTCCTTGAAGTGCTGGATCAGGGTGCCGGGCTCCGGGCCCTCGTAAAGGACCTTCGCCTTGCCTTCATAGATACGGCGGCGACGGCTCATCGGCGTATACCGTGGCTTGAGGAAATCCATCTTGCCGTGGCTCCTGTGGTACGCGGTCCGCGGCGGCGGGGGCGGCACGACTCGCGCTGGAAGGTGCTGTCCAACCGGCCCGGAAACCTAGCCGATCGGGGTACGAAGCACAATGACGCCGCCCGTAGCGCGGTGCACGATGGCGGCGGCGGTGGATGGCGTTGATTTGGCCACTTTCCGCGGATATGCAAGGTCCATTCCCGCACCATTGCGAGGGCCGCCATGACCAGCTTCGACAAGCGCGAGGAAGGCTTCGAGAAGAGGTTTGCGCACGACGAGGAGCTCAAGTTCAAGGCGACCGCGCGGCGCAACCGCATGCTCGGGGGATGGGCTGCGGAGAAGCTCGGGCTCACCGGCGCCGAGGCGGAGGCCTATGCGCGCGAGGTGGTGCTCGCCGACATCGAGGGCACCGGGGTGTTCGCGAAGCTGCGCAAGGATTTCGACGCCAAGGGCGTGGCGCAGTCCGACCACCAGATCCGCCGCCACATGGACGAGTTCTTGGCGCAGGCGATCGCGCAGGTGAAGGCGGCCGGCTGACGGGCTACATCATCGTGATGTGCTCATCGAGGCGGTCGAGCACCTTGCCGACATCGGCCTCGATTTCCTGCGCGCTCACGTCCATCACCTGATAGCCGCGCTCGTCGAGCCAGGCGCGCCGTTCGGCCCGCGTCGTTTCCGCCGCTTCGCTCTCGTCGGGCGGCACGAGATCGATGACGACACGCAGCGGGAACGACACGAAATCGGTTATGTGCGGGCCGACCGGCACCTGGCGCTTGAAGCCGCGGCCGGCAAAGCGCCGGTCGTTGACGAGCGCGTTCCACAGCGCGCGCTCGGCATCGGTCGGATTGCGGCGAAGCAGACGGGAAAGGCCGCGCACCGGCGAGCGCTCGGAGGGCACGCGCGCGCTGCCGTGCTCGGCGAGCAGCGTGCGGAGCAGTTGCGCCTCCTCGCCATCGAGGATGCCGCCGCGCGCCGGACCCTTGCGGCCCTCGGCGATCGCGCGCACCACCCCGTGCAGCGTCTGGATGTCCTGCTGGGTCGGCGCCATGCGCAGAAAAATGTTGCGCAAATTGATCTGCATGGTCTCGCGCTTCTCGGGCGGACGAAAGAACTCGACCCGCTCCAACTCGCGCTCGAGGTCAGCAAAGAATGCGAGCAACTGCTCGCGCGGCGCCGGCGCGGATTTCTGCGGCATGGCGAACGGCAGCGGGCCGCCGGTCGCGGCGTTGAACCATTCGTAAGCGATGATCACCACCGCCTGCGCGAGGTTGAGCGAGGCGAACGCGGGATTGACCGGCAAGGTGACGATGCGGTCGGCTAGTCCCACCTCGTCGTTCTCGAGCCCGTTGCGCTCGCGCCCGAAGACGACCGCGACATTGCCGCCGGCGGAAAGATGCGGCTGCATCAGCCGCGCTGCCTCTTGCGCATCGATCACCGGCTTCGCCTGATCGTGCGCACGGGCGGTGGTGGCGAGCACGAGCTCGCAGTCGCCAAT
The DNA here is from genome assembly GCA_019243195.1 of Hyphomicrobiales bacterium. Classification (GTDB taxonomy): domain Bacteria; phylum Pseudomonadota; class Alphaproteobacteria; order Rhizobiales; family Xanthobacteraceae; genus AP-16. The sequence goes on along the minus strand of JAFAUQ010000194.1, from coordinate 7,861 downwards.
CGCCGCTTCGAGCGTGTCATAGAGCTGCGCTTCGTCGAGGATTTCGTCGGCGCCCGAAGCCGCCGCACGCGCGCGCGGGTTGGGCCATTGGTCGCGCGGCTTGACGAGGCGCAGGCGGGTCAAGCCGAAGTTCGCCATGGCGCGCGCAGTCGTGCCGATGTTCTCGCCGAGCTGCGGCTCGACCAGAACGACGATCGGGCCGGCGAACGCCGGCGCGGTTTTCGTCCTGTCGGTTCCGGCGCCGGGCATCACCTTTCCCATGAGCAAACACGCGCGATGTAGCCGCTTTATCGCGTCATTGCCCACCGCGGAAGCACGGTGCTATACGGCGCCGCCGAAGCGGGGGGCGCGCGTGCCGCAGCCGTCCGGCGGCCCCCGCGAACCCAAGCGCAAGGCTCCTTCCTCCATGGCGAAAATCAAGGTCAAGAACCCGGTCGTCGAACTCGACGGCGACGAGATGACCCGCATCATTTGGCAGCTGATCAAAGACAAGCTGATCCATCCCTATCTCGACGTCGAACTGATCTATTTCGATCTCGGCATGGAGCACCGCGACGCGACCGACGACAAGGTCACCGTCGATGCGGCGGAGGCGATCAAGCGCGTCGGCGTCGGCGTCAAATGCGCCACCATCACCGCCGACGAGGCGCGGGTGAAGGAGTTCAGCCTCAAGAAAATGTATCCCTCGCCCAACGGCACCATCCGCAACATCCTCGGCGGCACCATCTTCCGCGAGCCGATCATCTGCAAGAACGTGCCGCGCCTAGTGCCGGGGTGGACCAAGCCGATCATCATCGGCCGCCACGCCTATGCCGACCAGTATCGCGCGACCGACTTCATCTTTCCCGGCAAGGGCACGATCACGCTTACCTTCACCGGCGAAGACGGCAAGAAGATCGAGCGCAAGGTGTTCGACGCGCCCGGCGGCGGCGTCACCATGGCGATGTATAATCTCGATAACTCGATCCGCGATTTCGCCCGCGCCTCGTTCAACTACGGTCTGTCGCGCGGCTATCCGGTCTATCTCTCCACCAAGAACACGATCCTCAAGGTCTACGACGGCCGCTTCAAGGATATTTTCCAGGACGTGTTCGACAAGGAGTTCAAGCCCGAGTTCGACAAGAAGGAGCTCACCTACGAGCATCGCCTGATCGACGACATGGTGGCGGCGGCGCTCAAGTGGTCGGGCGGTTACGTGTGGGCGTGCAAGAATTACGATGGCGACGTGCAGTCGGACACGGTCGCGCAGGGCTACGGCTCGCTCGGCCTGATGACCTCGGTGCTGCTCACGCCGGACGGCAAGACCTGCGAGGCGGAGGCCGCGCACGGCACGGTCACGCGCCACTATCGCCAGCATCAGAAGGGCCAGGAGACCTCGACCAACTCGATCGCCTCGATCTTCGCCTGGACGCGCGGGCTTTCCCACCGCGCCAAGCTCGACGACAACCCGGCGCTCGCGAAGTTCGCGTCCACCTTGGAAAAAGTGTGCATCGACACGGTCGAAGCCGGCGACATGACCAAGGATCTCGCGCTCCTCGTCGGCGCCGACCAGAAATGGCTCTCGACTACCGGCTTCCTCGACAAGGTCGATGAGAATTTGAAACGGGCGATGGCTTGATCAGGGATCAGGGGTCAGCGATCAGAGATCAGACGAAATTTCTCGCCACTCTGATCCCTGATACCTGATTGCCGATACCTGATAGTCATATCCTGTCGGGGAAGCGGATGATGAAGTTGTCGCGGTTGGGCATCTGCACCTTCGGGAGCGTCTGCGCGTCCATCACGTCATTCTCGCCGATGATCTTGTTGGCGGCGAGCAGATAGGCGGTCACGGCGTACACTTCGTCGTTTGAGAGCGTGCGCGGCTCGTTGAACGGCATCGCGCGGCGGATGTAGTCGAACACCGTCGTTGCGTGGCCGTAGAAGTTGCCGATAGTCTTGACCGCCTCGATGCGGTCGATCTTGCCGCCGCCGATCCCCCCGTTCGCGTCGATCGCCCAGCTGGTGAGCGCGTTGTAGTGCTGGTTGGGGAAGCCGAGCAGCGGCGGCGGCGTTTTCGTCTCGCCGCGCAGCGCCACGAACTCGGCGCGGGTGGGCTGCACGTTGCCGCCCTCGTCCCACGCGCGACTTTGCAGCACCACCGGCTGGCCGTCCCAGCGCCACGGCATGCGGAAGCGGGTGAACGCCTTGGGCAGCACCGGCTCCTGCAGCGCCGCCTCGGCGAAGCTCCGGCCGCCGTCCGCCGACACCATGACCTTGGCGATGCGGCCGGCGCCGGAATAGGCGATGCCGGAAATCTCGTAGAAGCCCGGTCCCTTGAGGCTGTGGCCGAACGAGGGATGGGTGATGAACGACTTGACCTCCTGGAGGAAATAAAACCGGTAGGCCTTGCCGTCCGGGAGGAGCTGCGAATAGGTGCGCGCCTCGTACATGCTCATGGCGGGGGCATCGACGAGCTTGAGGCGGCGCAGGAACTTGACGTTCATGTTGCCTTCGTAGCCGGGCAGCAGCAGGCGCATGGGATAGCCGTTGCCGGGCATCAGCCGCTCGCCGTTCTGATAGAGCGCAATCATCGCGTCGTCGAACGCCTTCTTGAGCGGCACGCTGCGCGACAGCGCGTGGGAATCCGCGCCCTCGGCGATGAGCCACTTCGCCGTGGGATCGACGCCGGTCTCCTCGAGCAAGGTCGAGAGCCGCACCCCGGTCCACTCGGCGCAGGAGACGAGCCCGTGCAGTGCCTGCACGCTCGCCTGCAGCGGCTCGTTGGAGAACATAGGCGCGCTGTTGCCGCCGCATTCGAGAAACGCCATGCGCGAGACCATCGGACAACGCGACAGCGCTTCGACCGTGTAGACCATCGGCTGTTTGACGAGGCCGTGGACGGCGAGCCGGTGCTGCTCGGGATCGATGTCGGGCAGGCCGGAATGATTGATCGAGAAGTGCAGGCTGTTGGGCGTGACCGTGCCGTTGAGCAGGTGGTGCGGCGTGCGCGCGTGCGAATTGCGAAATTCGTCGTCGGGATTGGAGAGCGTGCGCACCACGTGCTTCTCGAAGCGCGACGGCGTCTGCAGCGCCGGCGTGACCGCGCCCATTTCGCGGCTCCACGGCGCGTCCGCGAGCGGCTCGGCCGAGGCGCCGGTCGCGCCGACCCCGGTCACGGCGCCGGCGAACGCAATGCCGCGGCCGATGAGCGCGCGGCGGTCGATCAGGCCGTTGCCGGCGACGGGCTCGGGCGGGCGTGTGTTTGCAGTCATTGGACGTCTCCCCATTATTTGTTTGTTTATTGTTTGTAGGGTGGGCTAAGGGCGAACGGCGCGCAGCGCCGGAGACCGTGCCCACCATTTGTTTGCAAGCCGTCGTTGGTGGGCACGTTCGCGCCGCTCGCTTGCGCGAGCCGGCGCGCCCTTAGCCCACCCTACGATTGGATAATCTTACGCCGCGCCGAGCGCCTGCGCTATCGCGTCGAGCGCGGCGGAGGTCTTGGTGCCGTCGGGGCCGCCGGCCTGCGCCATGTCGGGGCGCCCGCCCCCGCCCTTGCCGCCCAGCGCCGCGGCGCCGGTGCGCACCAGCTCGACCGCGTTGAAGCGTTTGGTGAGATCGTCGGTGACGCCGACGACGAGCCCGGCCTTGCCGTCCGGCGCCGTATTGGCGACCGCGACCACGCCCGAGCCGACCTTGGCTTTTCCTTCGTCCGCCAACGACTTGAGCTCGTTGTTTGCCAAACCGGTGACGGCGAGGCGAAAGAATTTCGTGCCGTTGACGTTGACGATGTTGGCGGCGCCGTCGCCCGCCGCCGCGCCGCCGCCGAGCGCAAGCTTGCGCTTGGCCTCGGACAGCTCGCGCTCGAGCCGCCGCCGCTCTTCGATGAGCGCTCCGGCGCGCGCCGCGACTTCACCGACCGGCGCCTTGAGCTCGGCCGCCACCGCGCGGGTGACATCGCGCAATTCGTTGGCATTCCTGCGCGCGTAATTGCCGGTGAGCGCCTCGATGCGGCGCACGCCGGCGCCCACCGCGGCCTCCTCGATGATCGAGACGAGGCCGATGTCGCCGGTGCGCCGCACGTGCGTGCCGCCGCATAGTTCGACGGACCAGCCCATGGCGTTGCCGCCGTCGCCCATGGCGACGACGCGCACCTCATCGCCGTATTTTTCGCCGAAGAGCGCGCGCGCCCCCGAGGCGATCGCCTCGTCCACGGCCATCAGCCGCGTGACCACGGGCGCGTTTTCGAGCACGCGATCGTTGGCGAGATCCTCGACCCGCGCGATCTCCTCATCGTTCATCGGCTTGGGGTGGGAGAAGTCGAAGCGCAGCCGGTCGGGGGCGACCAGCGAGCCTTTCTGCGCCACGTGATCGCCCAGCACTTGGCGCAGCGCCTCGTGCAGCAGATGGGTGGCGGAATGGTTGCGGCGGATGTCGCTGCGCCGCGCATGGTCGACTGCAAGCGAGAGCGGCAGGTCGCGCTTGAGCGTGCCCGCCTCGACCGTCCCTGAGTGAACGAAGACGTCACCCGCGTTCTTCTGAGTGTCGGTAACGCGGAAGCGCACGCCCTCGCCGGTCATCACGCCGGTGTCGCCCACCTGCCCGCCGGATTCGCCGTAGAACGGCGTCTGGTTGAGCACCACGGCGCCGCTCTCGCCTTTTTTCAGCTCGGTGACTTCGGCGCCGTCCTTGACCAGCGCCTTGACCACGCCTTCTGCGGTCTCGGTCTCGTAGCCGAGGAACTCGGTCGCGCCGGCCTTCTCACGCAGGGCAAACCACACCGCCTGGGTCGCCGCTTCGCCCGAGCCGGCCCAGGCCGCGCGCGCCTTCTCGCGCTGGCGCTCCATGGCGTCATCGAAGGCGGAAAGATCGACGCCGATACCGCGCGGTTTAAGGGCATCCTGGGTGAGATCGAGGGGAAAGCCGTAGGTGTCGTAGAGGGTGAAGGCGGTCTCGCCATCGAAGATGTCGCCTTTCTTCAGGCTCCGGCTCGCTTCATCGAGAATGCCAAGGCCGCGCGCCAAGGTGGCGCGGAAGCGCGTCTCTTCGAGCTTGAGCGTTTCGGTGATCAGCGCCTCGGCGCGCACCAGCTCCTGATAGGCCTGGCCCATCTCGCGCACCAGCGTCGGCACCAGTTTCCACATCAGCGGCTCGCGCGCGCCGAGCAACTCGGCGTGGCGCATGGCGCGGCGCATGATGCGGCGGAGCACGTAGCCGCGGCCCTCGTTCGAGGGCAGCACGCCGTCGGCGATGAGGAAGGCCGACGCGCGCAGGTGGTCGGCGATCACCCGGTGCGAGGCCTGCTGCGGCCCGCGCGCATCGACGCCGGTCAATTCCGCCACCACGTGGATGATCGCGCGGAAGAGATCGATGTCGTAGTTGTTGGTGACGCCCTGGAGGATCGCGGTCATGCGCTCGAGCCCCAGGCCGGTGTCGATCGAGGGGCGCGGCAGCGCGAGGCGGGTCGATTGATCGACCTGCTCGAACTGCATGAACACCAGGTTCCAAAATTCGAGGTAGCGGTCGCCGTCCTCCTCGGGCGAGCCGGGCGGCCCGCCGGCGACCGAGGGTCCCTGGTCGTAGAAGATTTCCGAGCACGGGCCGCACGGGCCGGTCTCGCCCATCGCCCAGAAATTGTCGGCGCCGGCGATGCGCACGATGCGCTCCTCCGGCAGCCCGGCGATCTTCTTCCACAGGCCGAAGGCCTCGTCGTCGTCGATATAGACGGTCGCCCACAGCCGCTCCTTGGCGAGGCCGAACTCCTTGGTGACGAGGTTCCAGGCCAGCTCGATCGCGCGGTCCTTGAAATAATCGCCGAACGAGAAATTCCCGAGCATCTCGAAAAAGGTGTGGTGGCGCGCGGTATAGCCGACGTTGTCGAGGTCGTTGTGCTTGCCGCCGGCGCGCACGCATTTCTGCGCGGTCACCGCGCGCGCATAGGGACGCTTTTCGAGGCCGGTGAAGACGTTCTTGAACTGCACCATGCCGGCGTTGGTGAACAGCAAGGTCGGGTCGTTGCGCGGCACGAGCGGGGACGACGGCACGACCGTGTGGCCGTGCTTGGCGAAATAATCGAGGAACGCCGACCGGATTTCGTTGAGGCCGCTCATGGGATCCACCGCCGCGGCCGCGCGTTTTGCTTGCTCATGCGCGATCCCGCACTAAGCCTCAGCCGATCCGAATGACGGCGGGCCTGATGGTAGGACTTGTAACGGCGGCCCTGGGGGGAGTCCAGGAACGGCGGAAGCGTCATCGCGAGCGGAGCGAAGCGATCCAGGGCGACACGCGGGTGCGCCCGTGGCTCCTGGATTGCTTCGTCGCCCCTGCGGGGCGCCTCGCAATGACGGCAGCCGCTGAATTAACAGGGATCTGCAGACTTTAACAATGAACCGCCGCGTCCTCCCTGCCCGCCGGCATTGCGCGTAGCGCTGAATCAGCAACGATCTGCAAGCGCTGGCGCCGCTCGCCGATGGCGCGGCTGCCGCGCGCGGCGGCACGCTGCGGTTCCCTGGGGTGTTGTTCCGGATTGTTGTTCGATAGTTTCGGCATTGATTCCGGCCGCCGCATCCATTGTTCCTGTTGCAATGCAGCGGCGCCGCTTTTTGCCAATGATCGCAACGAAGTCCGATCCTTTCTCGCCGCATTCTCGTCCCCTCCGCTCATTGTATTGGCATTGTTGTTTACAATAGCGAGGTCGTTCTCTGCTGCACCGCACACGGCGCGCGCGTCTGATGCGGCGCTCAGATTGCTCGCTTGGCATGGGTGCATTCGGCTGAACGGCCAGAGCGGCTCGACAGCGCGACGAGACCATTGATATATCATACCCGAAAGAATATACGCGAAAATTTAAATATTCAAGCGACTGCGACAGCCTGCCACAGGACATGCTTGGCCTGCGCGTCAGCACTGAAAATTCAGCGGCCGAATTGCCTTGTCGGGTTTGGAACCCCCTTACCCCGTCCCTCTCCCTGCGGGGGCCCTGCGGGGAGAGGGGGCGATGTGGCACAACCGAGAACGACGGCCTCCGCTGCAACGTGACAGCAGGAGGCGAGGCCTGCGTCAGTCCTCGGCGGCTTCGTCCTCCTCGCCGCCGTTGGGATCGGCGAGGATCTGGTCGGCGATGAGCCCGGCGTTCTGGCGGATCGCCGCCTCGATGCGCGCGGCGATGTCCGGGTTCTGCTTGAGGAACAGCTTGGCGTTCTCGCGGCCCTGGCCGATGCGCTGGCTGTCGTAGGAGAACCAAGCGCCGGATTTTTCCACCACGCCGGCCTTGACCCCGAGGTCGAGAATTTCGCCCGCCTTGGACACGCCTTCGCCGTACATGATGTCGAATTCCACCTGTTTGAACGGCGGCGCGAGCTTGTTCTTGACGACCTTGACGCGGGTCTGGTTGCCGACCACCTCGTCGCGGTCCTTGATCGCGCCGACACGGCGGATGTCGAGGCGCACCGAGGCGTAGAACTTGAGTGCGTTGCCGCCGCTCGTCGTCTCCGGCGAGCCGTACATCACGCCGATCTTCATGCGGATCTGGTTGATGAAGATCACCATGGTGTTGGAGCGCGAAATCGAGGCGGTGAGCTTGCGCAGCGCCTGGCTCATCAGCCGCGCTTGCATGCCGGGCTGGCTCTCGCCCATCTCGCCTTCGAGTTCGGCGCGCGGCACGAGCGCGGCGACCGAATCGATCACCAGCACGTCGATCGCGCCCGAGCGCACGAGCGTATCGGCGATCTCGAGCGCCTGCTCGCCGGCGTCGGGCTGGGAGATCAGCAGGTTGTCGATGTCGACGCCGAGTTTCTTGGCATAGGCCGGATCGAGCGCATGCTCGGCATCGACGAAGGCGCAGGCGCCACCCTTCTTCTGGGCCTCGGCCACGACATGCAGC
>JAFAUQ010000161.1 GCA_019243195.1 Hyphomicrobiales bacterium | reverse complement strand
GCATGGCGGTCCTCGCTCTCGTCGCCGTGCCGTACGCGACCGCGGAAATCTATTACGTCAACATCGCAAGCCAGATCCTGCTCTACGCCGTGTTCGCGTTGGGGATCAGCGTATTGGTGGGTTATGCCGGCCTGGTCTCGCTCGGCCACGCCGGACTGTTCGGGGTGGCGAGCTACGCGGTCGCTTATCTGCTCGCCGCCGGCCACGGACACGCCGTCGCCATTGTCGCCGGGCTCGCGATCGCGCTCGTGGTCACCGCGGGCTTCGCCGCGCTCTCGCTGCGCGCCACCGGCATCAGCTTCATCATGATCACGCTCGCGCTCGGCGAAATTCTCTGGGGCTGGCGTATCGCTGGATCAGCGTGACCAACGGCGACAACGGCATCAACGTGGCGACCCGGCCGGCGCCGTTCGGAATTTCACTCGCCTCGGCGCGCGGCTTCTACGGCGCTACCCTCATCGTTTTTCTGATCGCCGTCGCCGCGGTCGCGATCTTCGTGCGCTCGCCGTTCGGCGCCGCGCTGCGCGGCACCCGCGACCAGCCGCGCCGCATGACGGCGCTCGGCTATCACGTGTGGATGATCCGCTTCTGGGCTTTCATGTTCTCCGGGTTTCTCACCTCGGTCGCCGGCATCCTGTTCGTCTATTACAATCAGTTCATCAGCCCGCAGGCGGTTGCGCTCGCCGCTTCGGCGGAAGCCTTGCTGATGGTGATCTCCGGCGGCGCCGGCACGCTGCTCGGCCCGATCGTCGGCGCGGCGCTCGTCGTCATCATCAAGAACGTCGCGAGCGCCTATGTGGAGCGCTGGAACTTCCTGCTCGGCGCGATTTTCGTCGCCATCGTCGTGTTCATGCCGGAAGGCCTGGTGCCCGGCGTTGTACGCCTCGCGCGCACGGCCTGGCGCACGGTCAGGCGGTCGAAACTCGCAACGCCGTCGCCGCTCGCGGGGCCGAAGCCATGACCGCGCTCGCCGTCACGGGGTTGAGCAAATCGTTCGGCGGCCTGCAGGTCACCGCGAATGTCAACCTCGCGGTCGAGCCGGGCGAACGCCGGTTGATCATCGGCCCGAATGGCGCCGGCAAGACCACCTTGTTCAACCTGATCACCGGCGAAATTGCGCCGGACGGCGGATCGGTGGTGTTGTTCGGCCGCGACATTACCCGCCTCGCCAGCCGCAACCGCGCTCACCTCGGCCTCGCCCGCACCTATCAGATCATCACGCTGTTTGCGCGCGACACGATCCTGCGCAACGTCACCTTGGCGCTGCTCGGGCTTTCACCGCTGCGCTGGAATCCGGTGATCGCGCTGCATCGTCAGCAGCACCTGGTGGCGGCGGGGCGCGCCGCGCTCGAACGCGTCGGCCTCGCTCACATCGCCGACCGGCCGCTGGCCGAGACCTCGTATGGCGAAAAGCGGCGGGTCGAAATCGCCATGGCGCTGGCGCAGAATCCGAAGGTGCTCCTGCTCGACGAGCCGTTCGCCGGCCTCTCGATCGACGAGCGCAGCGATGTGCGAAAACTGCTCGTCGCCATCCCGCGCGACGTGACAATCGTGATGATCGAGCACGACATGGACACCGCGCTCGACCTTGCGGACCGCATCACGCTCATGCACTTCGGCGAGGTGATCGTCGAGGGCACCCGCGCCGAAGTGGTGGCCGATCCGCGCACGCGGGAGGTTTACCTTGGCGAATAGCGCGCTGCGGCTCGCCGACATCGACGCCTTCTACGGCGACAGCCACGTCCTGCAGAAGGTGTCGTTCGAGCTCGGCGAAGGACGGCTGCTCGGCCTGCTGGGGCGCAACGGCGCCGGCAAATCGACCTGCATGAACGTCAGCGTCGGCCTGCTGCCGCCGCGCGCCGGCAGCGTCGAAGTGTTCGGCGCGCCGGTGACGCGGCTGGCGCCGGAAATGATCGCCATGCGCGGCGTCGCGCTAGTGCCGCAAGGCCGCCGCGTGTTCAGGAGCCTCACAGTGCGCGAGAACCTCATGGTCGCCGCGCGCGGCGTGCTCCCCGGCGCCCGGCACGCGCCGTGGACCGCCGACACCGTGTTCGCCATGTTCCCGCGGCTCAACGAGCGCCGCACGCAACTCGCCGGCTATCTCTCCGGCGGCGAGCAGCAGATGCTGGCGATCGGCCGCGCGCTGATGTCCAATCCGCGCGTGCTGCTGATGGACGAGCCGTCCGAGGGCCTCGCGCCGCAGATCGTCGCCGAAGTGATGGCGACCATTCGCCGGCTCAAGGAGAGCGGGCTCTCGATCGTGCTGGTGGAGCAGAGCCCGAAGCTCGTCTTCGACATCGCCGACGACATGGTCATCCTCAACAGCGGCAAGGTCGCGGTGGCCGCGACCGCGGCCAAGCTGCGCAGCGACAACATCGACCTGCACCAGCACCTCGGCGTTTTCTGAAACTAGCTGCCTCCAACTGACGAATCAGCAACGATCTGCAAGCAACAAAGAGTAATAAGTCCCGCCGGGGCCGCTTGCTCCACCTCTCCCCGCTTGCGGGGAGAGGTCGGCCGCGTAGCGGCCGGGTGAGCGGGGCTCTCCACTGGCGTCGCGCTGCTGATAGTCCCCCTCACCCGACCGCCTTAGCTGCGCTTCGGCGGTCGACCTCTCCCCGCAGGCGGGGAGAGGTGGAGCGTGCTGCACCGCCTGTGCCTCAACTGCAGAATCAGCAACGATCTGCAAGCAACAAAAAGTAATAAGAGTGCCCTCCTGGTGCTGGGATAGGCAGGGGGCGCTGAAGCGGCGCGCGAAAAGTTCCATGGGGTATTGTTCCGTTTTGTTGTTCGATTGCTTCGCCATTGTTATTTTCGCACGATCCATTGTTCGTGCTGCGGTGCACTCTCCGCCGCGCGCCCATTATTTCTTCAACGATTTCAAACAACTCGCGCGTTGCTTGTCGCAAACGCGCGCCGTCAGCGCCATTGCATTTTCATTGTTGTTTACAATGGCGCTCCGCTTTCTCGCTGCGCCGCAGCGGAAGCGCGTCGTCCTCCGTCTCGACCGCCG
>JAFAUQ010000011.1 GCA_019243195.1 Hyphomicrobiales bacterium | reverse complement strand
CGGAGAGAAAGCCGTAACCGGGATGGACGGCGTCGGCGCCGGTGATTTCGCACGCCGATAGCAGCGCAGGGACGTAGAGGTAGGAGTCTTTCGCGGGCGGCGGGCCGATGCACACGCTTTCGTCCGCAAGCCGCACGTGCATGGCGTCGGCGTCGGCGGTCGAATGCACCGCAACGGTCGGGATGCCGAGCTCCTTGCATGCTCGCAGTACCCGCAACGCGATCTCGCCGCGGTTCGCTTCGCCTCGATCTTGTCGCCCATCAAGCGGATGTGCTCGGCGGTCGGGCCGATGAATTGCAAGTTGTGCTCGCGCAGGATTTCGGCGAAGCGCGCATTCTCCGACAAAAACCCGTAGCCGGGATGCACCGCGTCGGCGCCGGTGATCTCGCAGGCGGTGAGCAGGGCGGGCACGTTGAGATAGCTCTCGCGTGACGGCGGCGGCCCGATGCACACGCTCTCGTCGGCGAGCCGCACGTGCATGGCGTCGGCGTCAGCGGTCGAGTGCACGGCAACCGCGGGGATGCCGAGTTCCTTGCACGCGCGCAGCACGCGCAGCGCGATTTCACCGCGGTTGGCGATGAGAATTTTGTCGAACATTTACTCGAACCATCGGCCGTCATTCCGGGGCGCGCCGAAGGCGCGAGCCCGGAATCCATGCACACCGGGCGGTGCAGAATCTACTCGGTCCGTGTTCATGGGCCCCGGGCTCCCTCGCTCCGCTCGGGCCCCGGGGTGACGGCTCTCGTCAGCCTCATTCGACGATCATCAGCGGCTCGCCGTACTCGACCGGCTGACCGTCCTCGAACAGGATCTGCGTCACCGTGCCGGCGCGCGGGGCGGGGATCTGGTTGAGCGTTTTCATCGCCTCGACGATCAGCAACGTGTCCCCGGCCGAGACCGTGCTGCCGACATCGACGAAGGGCTTCGCGCCCGGTTCGGGAGCGCGGTAGGCGGTGCCGACCATCGGCGAGGGCACGAGGCCCGGGTGCGCCGCGGCATCGATCATGCCGGCCACCACGGATGGGCCGGCGATCGCCACGGTGGCCGGCGACTCGATCCCCGTGCGACCCAGCGGGGTGAGGGCCAGGGCGCCGGCCGCCTGCCGTGCCACCCGCACGCGCTGCCCGTCCTGCTCGACCTCGATCTCGGTCAGACCCAGTTCGTCGAGCAGGGCGGTGAGCTCGCGGATCGCATCCTGATCGATGGCAATCCTGCGTCCGGGCGGTTGATCTTGCTCGGGCCCGCGTGCCACGCGGTCAGCCTTTCTGCGCGGCGCCGACCATCGCGGCGAGCCCGCTGATGGCGAGCGTGTAGCCGGTAACGCCGAACCCACAGATCACCCCGCGCGCCACCTTCGAGATGTAAGAATGGTGACGGAATTCCTCCCGCGCGTGGATGTTGGTGATGTGCACTTCGATCACCGGGATACCGACGGCGATAATGGCGTCGAGGATTGCGACCGACGTCGTCGTATAACCCGCCGGGTTGAGGACGACGCCGACCGCCTTCTCGCGCGCCTCCTGAATCCAATCGACCAGCACGCCCTCGTGGTTCGACTGGCGGAACTCGACGTCGAGGCCGAAGCGCTTGGCCGCCTCGCGGCACAGGCGTTCGACGTCGGAAAGCGTCGTGTGTCCGTATTTGTCCGGCTCACGCGTCCCCAGCAGATTGAGGTTGGGGCCGTTGAGCACATAAATCATTTTGTCGGCCATGACGGCAACCAGAAGACGGAGGACAGACGACGGAGGACGGATAAGAGTAGTGGGTTTTATCCCATCTGTCCTCTGTCGTCCGTCCTCTGTCGTCCGCGTTACTTCCGCGCCGCGTCGACCTTTTCCTTGAGGACGTCGTAGCCCTGCGCGCCGATCACCACGTCGGAGCCGATGATGTAGCTCGGCGTGCCGTTGAGCCCGATGGCGTCGGCGACCTTCATGTTCTCCTTGAGCGTCTCGCGCACCTCGTCGCTCGCCATATCCTTTTCGAGGCGCGCCATGTCGAAACCGGCGTCCTTGGCGGCCGCGAGTGCGCGCGCCTTGTCGGCCGTGCCATGGCCGCCGAGCAGGCGTTGATGGAAGTCGAGGTACTTCTTGCCGGTCTTGTCCTGCATGCGCGCGGCAACGGCGACCTGCGCGGCTTCGAGCGAGCCCGGCCCGAGCACGGGATATTCCTTGAGCACGACCTTCAGCTTCGGGTCGGTCTCGAGCAAGGTGAGCATATCGCCCATCGCCTTCTTGCAGTAGCCGCAGTTGTAATCGAAGAACTCGACCATGGTGACGTCCCCCTTGGGATTGCCGAGCGTCACCTGATGCGTGGAATTGAACAGCACTTCCTTGTTTTGCTTGACGCCGGCGACCTGCTTCTCCAGCTCGGCCGCGCTCTGCCGCTTCTCGAGTTCGCTCATCGCCTCCTGCAGCACCTCCGGATGGGCGACGAGATAGTCCTTGACGATGCGTTCGATCTCGCCGCGCTGGGCGTCGTTGAAGCTTTGCGCGCGTGCGGGCGCGCCGGCTATGGCGGCAAGGCAAAGGACGGCTGCGGTCGAGCGGAGCAAAAGGCGCATCGCGGGTTCCTTAATTGTCAATTGTGGCGCGTGGCGCCGGGTGGGGGTTTATAGGTCACAATGTCGTCGGCGCGAACCCACCCGGGGGAACCGGTGGGGAAGCGCGTTTTGGCGCGGGTGGCAAGGTCACGGGCGGTGCGGTAGTCGCCGCTCGCAAAGGCCGCCTGGGCGGCGGCGAGATCGGCTTCGGCAAGATCGCCCTTGCGGCCGTAGGCCATGGCGAGCTGGCTGTAGCCGTCCGCCATCTCAGGCTCGCGTATGACCGCCGTACGCAACAGCGGGATCGCTTCCTCGGCGTCCTTCACCTGGTTGGTGGCGACGAGCGCCTGGCCGAGCATGATGCGGATGAGCATGGCGTTTGGGGCGAGCGCGCCGGCGCGCCGCAGTGGCGCGACCGCTTCCGCCGGATGCCCGCCCTCGAGCAGTGCCTGGCCCTTAAGCTCGTGGAAATACGGGTTGTTGGGCTGGGCATGGATGAGCGCGTCGATCTGGCTCAGGGCGGAATGGATATCGCCGTAGCGATAGGCCGAGATCGCCCGGGCATAGCGGGCCGGCAGACTCGTGTCGCTCGCCGGATAACGGTGGGCCACCGTGTCGGGCCGCTCGAGGAATCCGGAGAGCTTCGCGCGCATCATGTCGTGGCGCGCCTGCAACTCGGGTGGATCCTTCTTGTCCCAATAGGGGCTGCTCTTGGCAATTTCCGCGAGCGCCTCCATGCGCTCCTTCGGCATCGGGTGCGTCTGCAGATAAGGGTCGATGTATTTGGTCTGGAACTCGATCTTGTCGGCAAAGCGCTTGAAGGTGTCGTACATGCCCTTGGGCGATTGTTGGGTCATGGTGAGAAATTTCACGCCGGCCTTGTCCGCCTGCTCCTCCTGGGCGCGCACGTAGGAGAGAAGGTTGCGCTCGATGATGCTCTGCGGCGCGGTGAGCGCGGCGCCGCCGATGCTGCCGGCGCCGGAGTTCGCGCCGCCCGCGCGCGAACTCGCGATGGCCGCGCCGACACCGATGAGCATCGCAATGATCGTGGCGGTCTGCGCGTGGGCGAGTTCCTCGCGCAGACGCGTCAGATGCCCGCCAGCGATGTGTCCGGTCTCGTGCGCGAGCACGCCGATGATCTCGTTCGGGGTCTTTGCGTCCATCAGGGCGCCGACGTTGATGAAGATGCGCTTGCCGTCGACGACAAACGCGTTGAAGGCCCGTTCGTTGATGATCACGACATGCACGTTCTGCTGCGCGAGTCCGGCGACTCGCAGGACCGGCGCGGTATATTCGCGCAGCAATTGCTCGATTTCCGCGTCGCGGATGAGCGGCAGGTTGGCCTGCGCCTGCACCCGCATCGGCATGCCGGCGAGCGCAAGCGCGATCGAGACAACAATCGCCACGAGGCGCAGCGCTGGCGTCGGCCGCCGCAGCCTGTTAACCCTCGCGCTCATGATGTGCGGCTCTATGTGCGGCTCTCGCAGCATATCGCGGGCAAACTAGAAAGGCCGCTACCCCCGGTCAATGCAATGGCGATCACGTCTCGAATAGTCATCCTGGCGCCACCAAAGAGGCCGAATACGGCAGCAGCGAGGCCACAATCCTGATGCTCGACGCGGCACGGCGCCTGATCAAACCGTCGGCGCGTAGCGGCGTCCCTCCGTTCATGGTGATGGACGTGATGGCGGCGGCCGCGCGCATCGAGGCGGCGGGCGGCCGGGTTGTGCACATGGAGGTCGGCCAGCCGGCGGCGCCCGCCCCAAAGGCGGCGATCGCGGCGGCGCATGCGGCGCTCGACACCGGCCGCATCGACTACACCGAGGCGCTCGGTATTCCGGCGCTGCGCGCGCGCATCGCGCGCCATTACGCCGAGCGTTACGGCGTCTCGATTGCTCTCGAGCGGATCGTCATCACGACCGGCTCCTCGGCAGGCTTCATCCTCGCGTTCCTCTCATTGTTAGAGCCGGGCGCGCGGGTCGCCCTCGCCAATCCAGGGTATCCGCCCTACCGGCACATCTTGACCGCGCTCGGCTGCGAGCCGGCGCTCCTCGACACCTCCGGCGCGACCCGCTGGGCGATCACGGTCGAAGCGCTCATGGCGGCGCATCGCAAAAAACCGGTCGACGGCGTGCTCGTCGCCAGTCCGGCCAATCCGACCGGCACCATGATCCGTGGCGAGGCGCTCGCCGCGCTCGTTGCCGCCGCAGAGGCGGAAGGCATCCGCTTCATCTCCGATGAAATCTATCACGGCCTCGATTATGCCTTTGCGGCCGAGACCGCCGCCCGCCTGTCCGAGAACGCCGTCATCATCAATTCCTTCTCCAAATATTTTTGCATGACCGGCTGGCGTATCGGCTGGATGGTGGTGCCGCAGGATCTGGTTCGGCCGGTCGAGCGGCTGCAGCAGAATCTCGCGATTTCCGTCCCGACGCTCTCGCAGGTCGCGGCGCTCGCGGCCTTCGACGGGCGCGAGGAGATGGAGGCGGTCAAGCACGGCTATGAGGAGAACCGGCGGATATTGGTCGAAGGACTGCCCGGCGCCGGCCTCGACAAATTCCTGCCGGTCGACGGCGCCTTCTATCTCTATGCCGACGTGTCGCGCTTCTCGAACGACAGCTTCGCTTTCGCCAAACGCATGCTGGAGGAGGCGGGCGTCGCCGCCACGCCCGGCATCGATTTCGATCCGGTGCGCGGCGCGAATTTCATCCGCTTCTGCTACGCCGGCTCCGCCTCCGACATGCGCGAGGCGGTGGAGCGGATCGGCGGCTGGCTGCGCCGGATTTGAATGCGGCTTGCAACAAACAATGCCGTCATCCTGAGGAGGCCGCTCGCGGCCGCGAGCGGCCGTCTCCAAGGAGGGCCACAAGCACCGCGCTCGCTTCCACCCTTCGCGAGCGCTCCTTCAGGGTGACGGTCGTGTTTGTTGAGCCGCCGCAGGCAGCCGCTTCTCGAAGAACAGGCTTGTCTCGATGTCGCGGGCCGGCATTTGCGCGTAGTCGCCAAATGCGCCGCAGCTGATAAATCCGGCGCGGCGATAAAGGCCGACGGCTTCCGCCTGGTGCAGACCCGTTTCCAGCCGGAGCATGGTTTTCCCGGCAGCGCGCGCTTCTTCCTCGAGCCGGCGCAGCACTGCTTTTGCGACGCCGCGCCCGCGCAAGGACGGCCGCGTGTACATGCGTTTGACCTCGGCGTAGCCGTCGAACAGCGCAACGCCGCCGCACGCGACCGCGGCGCCGTCGAGCCGTGCCACGAAGAAACGCACGTGTGGCTCGAACAGCTGCGCGATATTCAAGCCGTGGCGCTGGTGCGGCTCGTAGGCGGCGTTGAGCACGGCATCGAGTTCGCCGATGAGGGCGCGCAGCTCCGGCGTGGGAGCGGTGATTTGGTCGATGGTGATATTCATTTGCATGCTCGCCTACGCTGCGCAGAGTAGATCAATCGGGCCATTTCTCCGCCAGCCACTTTCGAGCTCCATGGATTACCCGCACGATGACGATCGCTTCGCCGCCGTCGCGGCGCTGCACTATGCGATATGCAAGGATGTAAGGCAGACCGGGAACAATTTTTTCATAGGTGCCGGTCACCCGGCCTGTCCGGCCGGTAGCGATGTCTCCCAAGAAGCGGGCGGCACGATCGATCCGCTCAGCCACTCGGTTTGCGGCGGGCGGATTATCTATCGCGATGTAATCGATCAGTCGTTCCAAGTCATATTGCGCGGTACGTGACCACTCGACGAATCTCACGCCCTTGCCTTTTTCTTGGCTGCACGGGCAATTCTAGTCCGTACGCGGCGCATCACCTTATCGTGCGGAATTGTCCGACCTGCCTCAATATCTTCGATCCCGCGTCTGATTCCCTCTACGATCTCGATTTCGCGCTCGACGTAATCGGCGATGGCGCGCCCGGCCAGAAAGGATTTCGTGCGGCTTGTCCGCCGGGCCAAGCGGCCAAGTTGATCCTTGGTCTTAGAGGAAATTCGCACGGTTAAAGTTGTATTTGCTGACATGTCCGTTTCCCAATTCGTGTGCAGATGTACACACTCGCACGCAGGAGCGTACAAAGCAAGATATAAGGTCTGAATGGCGCCGTCTGAGACACCATCAACCACGCGTGGGCACGGCGTCGCTCCGCTCCGCCTTAGCCCACCCTACGGATTTCGCCGTTTACCGCAGCGCCGCGGCGATGTTGCCGCCGTCGACGGTGGTGACGTCGGCGGTGGTTTTGAGTTCGAGCGCCTGGTGCAGGAACGCCTGCGCCACGTCGTCGGCGGTGACTTCGCGGCCGAGCAGGTTGCCGGCCATGTAATTTTGCTCGCTCACATTCCGCGCCTTCGCGCGCTCGGCGATGAATTCGGTCGTGAGCAGGCCGGAGCGGATGCGGTCGGCGTTGACCGCGTTGGCGCGGATGCCGTCTGAGCCGTAGTCGAGCGCGTATTGGCGCACCAGGAAGAGCGTCGTCGCCTTGGGCAGGCCGTAGGGACCGAAGTTTACGCCTGGATTGACCGCCTGTTTGGAGACGTTGAACAGCAAGACGCCCCCGGTCCCCTGCGCGAGCATGACGCGCACCGCGTTCTGCGCCACGTGCTGATGGGCGAAGAAATTGATCTCAAAACTTTGCCGCAGCACCGCCTGGTCGACTTCGCCGATGCGGCCCTGCCAGGCGGCGCCGGCGTTGGAAACGACGATATCGACGCCGCCGAGCGCCTCGACCACCTGATCGAAGGCGGCGCGCACCGCCGCCGCGTCGGTCACGTCGCAGGAAACCGCCAGCGCGGCACCGCCGATTGCGCGGGCGCGCGCCTGAGCGCCCGCCGCGTCGATGTCGAGCAGCGCCACTTCGGCGCCGGCTGCCGCGAACGCGCGGCCGGTGGCGCTGCCGATGGCGCCGGCGGCGCCGGTGATCACGGCGATCTGGCCGGCGAGCGGCTTCTCCGGCTCCTTGCCGAGCTTTGCCTGTTCGAGCGACCAGTACTCCACGTCGAACATGTCGGCTTCGGAAATCGACTCGAACCGGCCGATCGCCTCGGCGTCGGCGATGGTTTCGATCGCCGCCTCGGCAAGGTCGGCGGCAATGCGCGCGTCTTTCTTGCTCCGGCCGAGCCCGATGAGGCCGAGCCCCGGCACCAGCACGACGCGCGGCAGCGGATCGAGCATGCGTTTCGCGCCGCCGCAGCGCGTGTTGTTGCGCGCGAAATAATCGCGGTAGCGCGCGGCAAATTCCCGGGCGGCCGCAGCCACTGCCGCCTTGAATGCGTCGAGCTTGCCGTCCTCGGGGGGCGGGAGCACGAGCGGCCAGTTTTTGGTGCGGATGGTGTGGTCGGGCGTGACGACGCCGGCCTGGCTGTAGCGCGCGACCTCGGCGCCGTTGACGAAATCGAGAACGGCGGGGCTCGCCCGGCGTTCGAGCACGAGGCGGCGCCACGCGCCCTCGACCTTCGCGTCCTTGAGGCTGCAGGCGCCGCGCACGATCGGCGCCACCTCGGCGTAAGGCGCGCTGCGCTGGGGCAGGCGGATCGGCGCGAACGCCGATTTGCGGCCGCGTTTGAGCCGCGCCTCGGCGAGGCTCACCATATCGATCATGCGCTCGTAGGCTTCGCGCGCGCTTTCTCCGAAAGTGAAAATGCCGTGCTTGATGAGGATGAGCCCCTCGACGGCGGGCGCGGCCTCGTAAACCTCGGCTGATTTCTTCGCCAAGGCGAAGCCGGGCATCAGATAAGGCACGATGCCGAGCCGGCCGTCGTAGACTTCCGCGCACAGCTCCGGCCCGTTCGCCTGATCGACCAGGCTGAGCACGGCGGTCGAATGGGTGTGGTCGACGTATTTCGCCGGCACGAACGCGTGCAGCAGCGTCTCGACCGAAGGAGTTGGCGCCATCGGGTCGATCAGGTTGGCGCGCTGCAGGCGCACCATGTCCTCATCGCCGAGCGCGGCAAGATTGCGCAGCTTGCGCAGTTGATTAAGCCGCACCGCCGGCAGGCCGGCAGGTTCGATCGAGCCCATGTCCCAGCCGCTGCCCTTGACGCAGAGCACTTCGGTCTCCTCGCCGAGGAGATCGGGTAGATAGGTTTTGACCGACGTGTTGCCGCCGCCATGCAGCACGAGCTGCGGGTTTTGCCCGAGCAGGCGCGTGGTATAGACGCGCAGCGCCAAGTCTTCCGTGACGTTGTGTTGCGCGTAGCTCGCAACGAGCGCCTGGGCGTCCGCATCGACCCAGGCGCTATGCATTCTAGGAGCCTATCTCGGGATTGGATGGGGGCTGCGCCGACCGCTTTTGGCCGATCCGGCAGGAGCCGATCGTAGGCCGTACCGGGGAGTACGGACAAGATCGGCGACGAACCGGGCGGCCAAAAGCGGCCGGCCCGAAGGGTTGCGGCGCGAAGCCCGCCTGATGCGTCGAAAAGCTCGCCGATACTCCCCGGTATCGGCTTCGCTTTTCTCCTGTCATCCGACCTTCGCGCCGCAACGCAGCCTCCCATCGAATCCCGAGATAGGCTCCTTTACCCTTTGCCGCCGGCAAAGCGGCGCGACCACCAGCCGGTGCGGCGCGGCTGGTTTGATGCTTCCGCCTCGCGCTCGGGATTCTCTGCGGCAGGTTCCGGGGCCGGGCTTGAACCCGCCGGCTCCGGCGCAGGCTCAGGGGATGACGCTTCCGGCGCGGTGGATTCCGCCGGCCGCTCGCCAGCGAAGAAGAACGGCGCGCGTTCGCGCACGGTCGAGCGTCGGCGCGGCGGCTCGGGCTCCGCGGCGGGTAGCTCGGGCTCGGCAGCGGGCGGCTCGCGCTCCGCTACAGGCGGCTCCGGCTCAACCCGCGGCGCCTCGGCCTCGACCGATGGTGCGTGCGATGGAGCAGGAGCGTCCTCGCTCGGCGGGAGTTCGGAATACGGCTGGTGTGCGGGAGCCGGCGGCCGGTCGAAGTCGGCGACCGCGCTGTCGAGTTCCGCATCGAAGGGAGGCGCCGCCTCGAACGGCTCGCCCTCGCGCCCGCGCCGCCGGCGTCCGCCGCGGCGTCCGCGCCGCCGGCGTCGGTGGTCGCTGTCCCCGAAGGCTTCGCCCGATCGCTCGCGCGGAGAGCTAAAGCTTTCGCCGCCGCGCTCTTCGGGCTGCGCCGCGAAGGCATCATGTTCCGGCCGCGGACCTGTCTCGTAGGGCTGCTCGCCACCCTCGCGCCGGCCGGCGCCACCGCGGCGTCGCCGCCGTCGCCGTCGCCGTCCGCCGTCCGCGTGCTCGGCATGGCGCGGCTCGCCTTGCATCACGTCGGGCCGCGCTTCGAACTCGGCCCCGCCGCCGTCCGCCTCGGCCTCCTCCTCCTCCTCGTCGTGGTCGATCTCCGTTTCCTCGGCCGCTTCCGCGGTTTCTTCCTCGTGCTCCTCGTGGTCGGGCAGCACGGTCGTCGGCTGGATCGCAATCGCGCGCGCGGCCTCGAGCGTGTGCACCTGCTCCCCCTTGTCGATGACAAAGGACTGCTGGCCGGCGATGGCCGCGTCGGCATTGATCGTGATCGTCACGCGGAAGCGCTGCTCGAGATCGCGCAGGTGCGCGCGCTTGTGATTGAGCACGTAGATTGCGACTTCGCTGCGGGTGCGCACGACGAGATTATGGGTCGCGCCCTTGATCAGCGTTTCCTCGAGCGAGCGCAGCAATTGCAGCGCCACCGAGGAGACCGAGCGCATGTGGCCGGTGCCGCCGCAGACCGGGCATTTCTCGGTGGAGCTTTCCAACACGCCGGTGCGGATGCGCTGGCGCGACATTTCCAACAGGCCGAAGTGCGAGATGCGCCCGACCTGGATACGCGCGCGGTCGTGCTTGAGGCACTCCTTGAGCCGGCGCTCGACGGCGCGGTTGTTGCGTTTCTCGTCCATGTCGATGAAGTCGATGACGATCAGCCCGGCGAGGTCGCGCAGCCGCAGCTGGCGCGCGATCTCCTCGGCCGCCTCCAGGTTCGTCTTGAGCGCGGTGTCCTCGATGTGATGCTCGCGGGTGGCGCGGCCGGAGTTCACGTCGATCGAAACGAGCGCCTCGGTCTGGTTGAGCACCACGTAGCCGCCCGAGCGCAGCTGCACGATCGGCGAGAACATGGCGTCGAGCTGGCTCTCGATGCCGTAGCGCGTGAAGATCGGCTGGGTGTCTCGATAGGGCTTCACGTTCTTCGCATGGCTCGGCATGAGCATGCGCATGAATTCCTTCGCCTCGCGGTGCGCCTCCTCGCCCGCGACCACCACCTCCTCGATGTCCTTGTTATAGAGGTCGCGGATCGAACGCTTGATCAGCGAACCTTCCTCATAGACCAGCGTGGGCGCGGTCGATTTGAGCGTGAGATCACGCACCGTCTCCCACAGGCGGATCAGATATTCGAAATCGCGCTTGATCTCCGCCTTGGTGCGGTTGGCACCGGCAGTGCGCAGAATGACCCCCATGCCGTCCGGCACCTCGAGTTCCTGGGCAACTGACTTGAGGCGTTTGCGGTCCTGGGCGTTGGTGATCTTGCGGCTGATGCCGCCGCCGCGCGCGGTATTCGGCATGAGCACCGAGTAGCGGCCGGCGAGCGACAGATAAGTCGTGAGCGCCGCGCCTTTGGTGCCGCGCTCCTCCTTGACCACCTGCACCAGCATGATCTGCCGGCGCTTGATGACTTCTTGAATTTTGTACTGCCGGCGCAGCCGCGGCATGCGCTCCGGCACTTCTTCCATGGCATCGCCGCCGCCGACCGATTCGACGATTTCTTCCTCTTCGCCGTCTACGTCATCGACGCGGGCGGCGGCTTGGCCGTTGCCCTCGGCTGCGCTTTCGACAACCGCGTCGACTGGCTCGGCGGTCTCTGTTTCCGCCGTCTCGCCCGCCACGGCTTCAGCCGGCGCGGCCGGCGACTCAGGCTCATCGAGAGCGGATTCTTCCGCCGGCGCGGACGTCTCGCTTTCCTCCTGCGCCGGCGCGGCGGGGGCATCGCTCGCTTCGGCCGGCGTCTCCGGCGCGAGCCACGGCTCGCTCGCGGGCGCCTCCTCCTCGTGCGGTGCGGGCGCCGCATCCTGCTCAAGCGCGAGGGGCGCCTCGCCCGTCTCGTCGGCGACCGGCTCGACCGGTGCGTGGCGCGCTTCGTCGTGGCGGCGCGCGGCGCGCGGCTCGTGACGGCGGCCGGCGCGACGCTCGACTTCGTCCTCGGCGGCGCGATGCGCGCGCTCCTCCTCGGCGATCAGCGCCTGCCGGTCGGCGACCGGTATCTGATAATAGTCCGGATGGATTTCGCTGAAGGCCAGGAACCCGTGGCGGTTGCCGCCGTAGTCGATGAACGCCGCTTGCAGCGACGGTTCGACCCGGGTCACCTTGGCAAGATAGATATTGCCCCTCAGCTGACGGCGATTTGCCGACTCGAAGTCGAATTCCTCAACGCGATTTCCGCGCACGACCACCACCCGGGTTTCCTCCGGGTGCGTCGCGTCGATGAGCATTTTGTTGGCCATTGACAACTCTTCCTGCGGCGCGCCCCTGGCGCGGGCAAGGCCGCGCAGGGCAGCGCCTTGCGGCGCGCGCCGAAACGATGGACGGGGTGGATTAGATGATCGGGGGCCGAGCGGGGCGGCGCAGCGAGGGTCGAACCCGCCTCGCGCGGCGCTTTGCTTGCGCGTCTGCGATGCGGACGAAGACTCTCGTGCGGTTGGCCCATGGCCTTTGACCTGTGACGGACGGCAAGGGTGCCGCCGCGATTCGCTTCACGCTGATGGCCATGGCGCTCGGTTGCGCCGCGCGCGCACCGGAAACAAGTCGGTCGCGCACCTTCCGGTCGTCCTCCAGGGGCATCAGCCGGTTCGGCTTCCCGCCAGCGCAACGCGCCCGGCGAGTGGGCCGAAGGCCGCCCGCGTCCCGCTCTCCCAAAATGTCCTGTTTGCGAGCGAGATTTTGGCGGGCCGGATGCCCAAACGCGGCAAATCCGGATACTGAACCGTCAGCGACAACCTTCTTACGGCTCCGAGCCAACCTTGGCAAGGCGGGCTTCTTACCGTGTGATGATACCGCGCCACACGGAGGCCCCGAACAACCCGTGAAAACCTCTTAAATGGCGATTAACCACGCCCGCCTATTGGAGTAAATATAAGAGGAACAGGTGAGAATCGGTGAGTTTTCGCGCACATAAGTGCTTGCTCGCCGCGATCTGCGGGGCGCTGTTCGCCGCGGGTTTTTTGCCGGCCGCGGCCCTCGACCGTTCCGCCGCGCGGACGCCGTCGGAAGATTATCCGGTCGTCAGCGAAGCGCGACTCATGGGCGACGAGACGCGCACGCGATTCGTCGCCGATCTAAGCCGCGGCATCGACCTTGCGGCCTTCACGCTTGCCGATCCGTACCGGGTCGTCGTCGACGTGCCGCAGCTCGTCTTCCGCCTGCCCGCCAAGGCGGGCGAAACCGGCCGTGGCCTCGTCAAGGCGTTCCGCTTCGGCCTCGTCATGCAAGGCGGCTCGCGCATCGTCCTCGACGTCACCGGCCCGGTGCGCGTCGATAAGGCCTTCGTGCTCGATCCCGTCGATGGCCAGCCGGCGCGGCTTGTGGTCGATCTCGTCGCGGCCGACCGCGACAGCTTCATGCGCAACCTCGCAATCGAAAACCAGGCGCGCCGCGCCTCGACGTCGGCCAATCGCGCCGAGCGGGAACCGGTGGCAAAGACTACCGATCCGCGGCCGCTGGTGGTCCTCGATCCCGGCCACGGCGGCCTCGACAGCGGCACGATCGCGCCGTCGACCGGCGACAACGAAAAAACGATCGTGCTCGATTTTGCGCTCAAGCTCCGCGACAAGCTGGAAAAGACCGGCAAATACCGGGTGGCGATGACCCGCAGCGACGATCATTTCGTGCCGCTATCCGATCGGGTGCGGTTCGCGCGCACCAATCAGGCGGCCCTGCTGATCTCGATCCACGCCGACGCGCTCGCGCACCGCGACACCAAGGGGCACGGCGCGACGGTCTACACGCTCTCGGAAACCGCTTCCGACACCGAGGCGGCGCGGCTTGCCGATGCCGAGAACCGCGCCGACCTGATCGCCGGCGTCGATCTGAGCGCCGAGCCGGACGACGTGACCGACATTCTCATCGATTTGGCGCAGCGGGAAACCAAGTCGTTTTCAATGCACTTCGCCCGCGGGATGGTTTCCGAAATCAAGACCTCGGCGCGCCTGAACGAGCGCCCGCTCAAAGCGGCGGGTTTTCGCGTGCTCACCGCCCCGGACGTTCCCTCGGTCCTCGTCGAACTCGGATTCGTGACCAACCCGCAGGATCTCAAGCTCCTGACGTCGGACGCGTGGCGGGCACGGGTCGCGGATTCGATGGTACAGGCGATTGCGACGTTTTTCGCCACCCGGATCGCCGGATCCGCCCCTGCGCCGGGGTCTAACTGAGTGTTGGCAGCACTAGGCGGCCTCACTTCGACCATAAAAGGGGGCGACCACGGAGGGTGCGGTGCGGGAGGGCCGGGGACGGTTTTCCGCGTGCAACTGCATCTGTAAGCCAGCGGGTATTGCGGCGTCGATAACACCGGATTCGTCGCGGCAGGGGCAGCCGTGGGGAGAGGGCGGTTCGGATGAAGCGGCTGTTGCGCTTCTTGGGCTTCCTGTTCACGGTCGGAACGATCCTCTTTCTCGTCGGCGTGGCCGCCGCCGCCGGGCTGTTTTGGCATTTCTCCAAGGGCTTGCCGGAATATTCGCAGCTGCAGGATTATGAGCCGCCGGTGATGACCCGCGTGCATGCGGCGGACGGCTCGCTGCTTGCCGAATATGCGCGCGAGCGCCGCCTTTTCCTCCCGATCCAGGCGATCCCCAAGCTCGTGATCAACTCCTTCATCGCGGCGGAGGACAAGAATTTCTACGAGCACGGCGGCATCGACGTCACCGGCATCGCGCGCGCGGCGCTCGTGTTCGTCGAGAACTTCGGCAGCAACAAGCGCCCGCAAGGCGCCTCCACGATCACCCAGCAGGTGGCGAAGAACTTTCTGCTGACGACCGAGGTCTCGCTCGACCGCAAGGTCAAGGAAGCGCTGCTGGCGATGCGCATCGAGCGCACCTATTCCAAACAGAAGATCCTCGAGCTCTATCTCAACGAAATCTATCTGGGGATGGGCGCGTACGGCATCGCCGCCGCCTCGCTGCTTTATTTCGACAAGTCGGTCGATCAGCTCACGATCGCCGAGGCCGCTTATCTCGCCGGACTGCCCAAGGCGCCCAACAACTATCATCCGTTCCGTGCGCGCGAACGCGCGATCGAGCGGCGCAACTACGTGATCGACCGCCTGGTCGAGGACCGCTACATCAGTCCGCAGGACGGCGAGAAAGCCAAGAAAGAGCCGCTCAACGTCACGCCGCGCCCGACCGGCGCGCATATCTTCGCCGCCGAGTATTTTGCCGAGGAAGTGCGGCGCGAGATTTACGACAAATACGGGGAGACCAAGCTCTACGAGGGCGGGCTCTCCGTGCGCACCACGCTCGATCCGAAGCTGCAAGTGATGGCGCGCAAGGCGCTCGACGATGGCCTCGTGCGCTTCGACGAGTCGAAGGGCTGGCGCGGGCCGGTCACGAAGATCGACCTGAGCGGCGACTGGGGTGTCAAGCTCGTCGAGGTGCGCGCGCTTTCCGACATCGCGCCGTGGCGGCTCGCCGTGGTGCTCGACAGCGGCGACCAGGCCGCGCGCATCGGGCTGCAGCCGCCGCGCGAGCCGGGAGGGTCGGTGTCGAAGGAGCGCCAGGTCGGGATCATTCCGCTCGACGGGCTCAAATGGGCCAAGCCCGCCGCCGGTTCCGAGCGCTTCAAGGCGGTCACCAAGGTGAGCCAGGTGCTTCAGCCGGGCGATGTCGTCTACGTGGAGCCGGGCGGCAAGGACCCGAACCACTTCCGCCTGCACCAGCTTCCCGAAGTATCGGGCGGCCTCGTCGCAATGGATCCGCAGACCGGCCGCGTGCTCGCGCTCGTCGGCGGCTTCTCCTACGATCAGAGTCAGTTCAACCGCGCCACCCAGGCGCTGCGCCAGCCGGGCTCTTCGTTCAAGCCGTTCGTCTATGCCGCCGCGATCGACAACGGCTACACGCCGTCTTCGATCGTGATGGATGCGCCGGTCGAAATCGACCAGGGACCGGGGCTGCCGCCGTGGCGGCCGGAGAACTACGAACGCAGCAAATTTTTCGGCCCGCAGACCCTGCGCTTCGGCATCGAGCATTCGCGCAATGCGATGACCGTGCGGCTCGCGCAGGACATCGGCATGCCGCTGATCACCGAATATGCCAAGCGCTTCGGCGTCTACGACGACCTGCCGCCCTATCTGTCCTTCGCACTCGGCGCCGGCGAGACAACGGTGATGCGCATGGCAACGGCCTATTCCATGTTCGCCAACGGCGGCCGGCGTATCACCGCGACGCTGATCGACCGCATCCAGGACCGTTACGGCAAGACGATCTATCGCCACGACTCGCGTGAGTGCCGCGGCTGCGATGCGGAGAAATGGGATAGCCAGCCCGAGCCGAGCCTGGTCGACCGGCGCGAGCAGGTGATCGACCCGATGACCGCCTATCAGGTCACCTCGATCATGGAGGGCGTAGTGCAGCGCGGTACCGGATTCGTAGTGCACGAGGTCGGCAAGCCGGTTGCCGGCAAGACCGGCACTACCAACGACGACAAGGACACGTGGTTCGTCGGCTTCACGCCCAATCTCACGGTCGGCTGCTATATCGGCTACGACAAGCCGCGCACACTCGGCCGTGACGCGACCGGCGGTCACACCGCGGCGCCGATCGTCAAGGACTTCCTCAAGGCCGCGCTCGCCGACAAGCCGGGCGTGCCGTTCGCCCCGCCGCCGGGCATCAAGCTCATCCGCGTCGATCTCAACACCGGGCTGCGCGCCGGGCCGAACAGCACGAAGGTGATCGTCGAGGCGTTCAAGCCCGGCACGGCGCCGCCCGACGGCTATTCGGCCGTGGGCTACGCCAGCCCGGACGGCACGCCGGTGAGCGTGTCGCCGGAAGCCGACCGCAACGTGCGTTCCGGCACGGGATTGTACTAAACCGCTTTTTCTCGGAGCGTGATCTTTTCCGACAACCGGTTCCCACTTTTCGGGATCATGCTCCGGCGCATTGCGGCTGCACCCGCGGACCGCTACATCAGGCGCGCATTTTGACTCGCAGCAGCCAAACCATGCGCCCAGAAACGCAAAGCGATATCGATGCGATCAGGCAGTCCATCGGGCTGCTGAGGAGGCATCTTTGACGTCGACAAGTCACAGAAGCGGCTCGCCGAACTGAACCGCCAGGCGGAAGACCCGAACCTGTGGAACGACCAGGCGCGCGCCCAGCGCGTCATGCAGGAGCGCACCGCGCTCGAAGACAGCCTCGGCTCGATCGGCCGCATCGAGCAGGAGCTCGACGACCAGATCACCATGATCGAGCTCGGCGAAGCCGAGAAGGACGCCAAGGTCGTCGCCGAGGCGGAGGCCGCGCTCAAGAAACTCAAGAGCGGCGGCGAGCGACGCGTGCTCGAGGCGCTGCTCTCGGGTGAAGCGGACGGCAACGACAGCTTCCTCGAGGTTCACGCCGGAGCCGGCGGCACCGAAAGCCAGGACTGGGCGAACATGCTGTTGCGCATGTACGTGCGCTGGGCCGAGCAGCACGGCCACAAGATCGAATATCTGGAAGAGACGCCGGGCGAAGAAGCGGGCATCAAATCGGCGACCATCCGCATCAAAGGGCGCAACGCCTACGGCTGGCTCAAGACCGAGGACGGCGTGCACCGCCTGGTGCGCATCTCGCCGTTCGATTCCAACGCGCGGCGACACACGTCGTTTGCCAGCATCACCGCCTATCCGGTGGTCGACGACCGCATCAAGGTCGACATCAAGGAATCCGACGTGCGCGTCGACACCATGCGCTCGGGCGGCGCCGGCGGGCAGCACGTGAACAAGACCGAGTCGGCGATCAGGCTTACGCATATGCCGACCAACATCGTCGTGGTGTGCCAGAACGACCGCTCGCAGCACCGCAACCGCGCGCAGGCCTGGGACATGCTGCGCGCGCGGCTTTATGAGTTGGAATTAAAGAAACGCGAGGAGCAGGCCGCGGCCGAGCAGGCGGCCAAGACCGACATCGGCTGGGGTCACCAGATTCGCTCCTACGTGCTCCAGCCTTACCAGATGGTCAAAGATTTGCGCACCGGCATCTCGACCTCGGATACGCAAGGGGTGCTCGACGGCGACCTCGATCAATTCATGGAGGCCACGCTGGCGCAGCGCGCCTTCGGCGGCGCCCCGGAGGCAGTCGAGGACGTGGAGTAACTCTTCGCTCTCGTCCTGCCTGCGCAAACTCTGACCTCGTCATGCCCGCAAAAGCGGGCATCCAGTAACTCTGACCCAGAAATTGTGATAGAAGGATTAATACGTTAGGCTATCTGTTATGTGACCCGAGGCTATTCCCTCGTAAAGGTCGTCCCAATTGGGATTAGTTTTCTCGATGAGCTGAATCTTCCATTGGCGATTCCACTTGTTCAATTTCTTTTCCCTCTCAATCGCCGTCTCGGCGGTGCTGAATTGTTCGAAATAAATCAGCCGATCGACGCCATATTTTCTGGTAAATCCGGGGACGAACTTGGAGCGATGTTCGTAGACGCGTCGGACGAGATCATTGGTCACACCAATGTAAAGCGTTCCTCCGATTCTACTGGCAAGGATGTATACCCAGAATGACCGCTCGCGACTCATACTTCACCGTCACCGATTACTGGATGCCCGCTTTCGCGGGCATGACGAGATGAGAGTAAGCGCGCTAAATCTTGCGTGCTGCGGCCCGCTCTGCGATCGCCGTCACCGCCTTGTGCGCCGACAAAATCGCGCCTTCCTGCCAGGCCGGTACGTTGCTCAGGTGCTCGCCGGCGAGAAAGAACGGCCCGTCCGGCTCGAGCAGCACCGGATAGGCGTTGCGCCTGTTCTCCTCGCTCCATTCGCACCAGGCGCCGTCGGAGAACGGCATCTTGCTCCAGGCGACCGAAATTCCGTGCGCGACCTCGGTGGGATATTGCGGATGCAGCTTCGCGCCTTGTTCGATGGCGCGGCGCAGGCGTTCGGCCGGCGGCTGCGCGGCGAAACGCTCGCCGATCTGATGAGTCCAGGTGTAGGCGCCGAGCAGAATGCCGTCGTGTCCGTGAAAATTCGTCGAGGGATACCAGACTTGCGTGATGTCCTGGGTAGTCCAGGAGATGCCGCCGTAGATTTGCTCGTCCTCTTCCCAGAAGCGGCGCGCGGCATAAAAGCCGACCTTGCCGGAAGACATGTAGTCGTTCGCGCCGGCGGCGGCCGCGGCCTGATAGGGCGGGGAGAAATCGACCTGCACACGGCGCAACGCCGACAGCGGCAACGTGATCAGCACGAACGGGGCTTCCACCGCCGTCTCGGTAGCGTTGCGGTCCCGATAGACAACGCGCGCGCCGCTCTCGCCCGCGCGGGCAACCCGCGTCACCACCGCGTTGTATTTGATCACGCTCTCGACCCGCTGCGCGAAAGCGGCGGCGATCCGGTCCATGCCGCCGACCGGCTGGAGCATGGTCGCGGCCTGCGTGAACCCGTCTGGGAAGCTTGCCGTCAGCTGCCAGAACGGACTTTGCGTCAGTGTTTTGAGCGCCAGCGGCGATCTTAACGTGCCAAACTCGAGACCGGCGCCCGGCAGCACCTCGTACCCGGCGCGAGGCGAGCCGCGGTAGACGAAATCCTTACCGAGCGCACCGAACCCGCGCACGAACGCCAGCAGCTTCTCCTTGTCGAGATCGCCGATCGTCTCATCCAGCGCGCCCTTGTCGAGCGCCTTGGCGAGCAGCTCGGCGAGGTGGCCGGCGATGTCGCCGCGCACTTGGCGCTGGCGCACCGGCTTGCCGTCGAATGCGAGGTCGTGTTGCAGCAGCGCGTTGCGATTGTCGTTGACGATCACTTCGAGCGGTACGCCGAACGCGCGGCAGTAGCCGAGGATCGCGGCGTGATGCTGGGGCAGGCGGGCCGGTCCGGGATTGAAATAGAGATGCTCGCCGCGATCCCATTCGACCGTCTGCACGCTGTCGGTCTCTTCCACGCGGTCGCCGCCGCGCAGGGTCCACGCGCGCCCGCCGGGCCGGTTACGCGCTTCGAGCACGACGCATTCGTAACCGGCCTTGCCGAGCTCATAGGCTGCGGTGAGCCCGGCCATGCCGGCGCCGAGGATGACGACGCGCACGCCGCGGCCCGACTCGGGCGCGAGCTGCGGCGGGCCGGCATAGGCGGGGACCGGCAACAGTCCCATCGCCGCCATGGTGTTGTAGACCGCGGTATAACCGCCGGCCTTGCCGACAAGATTGATCAACTTGCGGCGGGTGATGCTCTTCATGGGCGAATGGTGAATGGTGAGTGGCGAATGGTAAGGGGTCAGCGGCCTGCTTACCACTCACCATTCGCCACTCACTATTCGCTATTCGCTATTCGCGTCTTCAAATAACGCCGCTCAAGCGCAAGCCGGCGCGCAGGAAGCGCTGCGGGTCGACCGCTTCGCCGTTGATCCGCGTTTCATAATGCAAGTGCGGCCCGGTGGAGCGGCCGGTCGAGCCCATGCGGCCGACGACCTGTCCGCTGCGCACGCTCTGGCCCGCTTCGACGTCGATTTGGGAGAGGTGGCCGTAGCGGGTCGAGAGCCCGTTGCCGTGGTCGATCTCGACCATCTTGCCGTAGCCGCCGCTCCAGCCCGTGTGCGTCACGGTCCCGGCCGCGGTGGCGCGGATCGCCTCGCCGGTCTCGCCGCGGAAGTCGAGGCCGGTGTGCATCGCCGGGATGTGCAGGAACGGATCGACGCGCATGCCGAAGCCCGACGTGGTATCGATTTCGCCCGGCACCGGCTTGCGCACCGGCACGACATTGAGCGCGCGCGTGAGCCGATCCATCTGGGTGCGCGCCGTGCTGATGCGCAGCAACTGACGTTCGAACGCCACGTTTTCCGGCGTCATCTTCACCGGCACGAACGGGCCCCCCATCGCCCGCGGGGAAGCGAGCGGCAGCTTGCCGAGGTCGACGCCGAGTTCGCCCAGCACGCGCCGGATGTGCTTTGCCTTGGCGTCGTAATTTTCTTCCAGCGTGTTGAGCGCCGTCTGCTGGCGCGCTTCCACGCGATCGAGCGCGCTCTGCAGACGCGCCAGCGTCGCCTCGATGCCGGCCTCGCGCGGCTCGAGCCGTGCGTCGCGCGCACGCGGCGCGGCGTAGATGACGGTGTCGTTGATGGGCGAAGGCTTGAGGGTCGGAACCGGCTTCTCGCCCGTGATCTGCGGCCGGTTGCTCGGCCGCACCGAGCCGGTCGGCGTCTGGTCGGGCAGGCCGGAAAACGCCGACGCACGCGACTCCAAAACCGCCTCGCGCCGCACCAAATGCTCGAGCTTCTGCTCGTATTGCTCCTGATCGAGCAGCTGACGGCTCGCCAGCCGGTCGACCTGGGCGCGCAAGTCGGCGATGCGGTCTTCGTAACCGTATTGCATCTGCGCCTGGCGCGAGATGAGCCGGGTGAGCAGATCCTCGCGGAACGCGAAGTAGCTCGCGGTGCCGAGCGACCACGCGGTCATCACCACCAGCGCGCCGACGGCGCTCCAGAACGCGAGCGGCCCAAGCCGCACCTGGCGCCCGCCATGGCCGAGCGTCCAGGCGGCAGCCGCGCTCGGGCGAGGCCCCCCGTGGCCGGCGCCCGACGGTTTGCGATGAGGCTCACGCAGGTGGGACGGAACTCGGTCGGACATCGGCGCTCCGGCGACGGCCGCGAGAGGGTCCGACGCGATCGCCCGATTTCACCGTGTCATGGTTAATTTTCGACAAAGAGTCGCGGTGCAATTTTGTGGAAAGGTTTGCGAGCGGTTACAGCGCCTTGGCGGCGGCGAGCACCTCTTCGGCGTGACCATCGACCTTGACCTTCGGCCACACGCGGGCGATCCGCCCGTCCGCGCCGATCAGGAAAGTCGCGCGGGTAATCCCCATGAAGGTGCGGCCGTACATCGATTTCTCGCCCCACACGCCATAGTCCGCGAGCATGTTGTGGCTTTCGTCCGACGCGAGCGGGATCGCGAGCTTATGCTTGCGCTTGAAGGCGTCCTGCGCCTTCACCGGGTCGGCGGACACCCCGAGGATCGCAGTCTCGGCCTTGGTGAAGGCGGACTTGAGGCCATTGAAGGCGATCGCTTCGCGGGTGCAGCCCGGCGTATCCGCCTTCGGATAGAAGTAGAGAACAAGTTTCTTGCCGCGGAAGTCCTTGAGCGACACCTTGACGCCGTCAGCGCCGGCGAGGCTGAAGTCCGGCGCCTTGGCGCCGACCGCGGGCGTCTCCGCCATATGCCTTCCTTTCGTCGCTTTCGCAGAGCCAATGTGGGGACCGGAGTATAGGGGGAGGCTGCCGGCGGTTCGAGCGCTTCAGGCGCCGAATCGGCCGCCTAAAAGGCACAGGGCGCACCGGACGGACAGGCGCGGCGAGCGAGGGGACGCCCGACCGGGTATGTGGGACACGCGCAGTATTCCGGGCCTCGGCACCGGCGTCGTGCAGCGTTCGTGGGAAGCGCTGCGCGGCTACGCGCACGCGGCCTTCGAGGCGGCGCACGCGGCCTTCGGCGCGGTTACGACAACCGTCCATTCCGCCGACACCCATGAGCGGCTGCACCATCTGCTCACCGGCCCCCGCGGACGCTTGATCAAAATCGCATTCGCGCTCGGCGTCGCCGGCTGCCTTTTCGTCATTGCGGTCTCGATCCTGTGGCTGCGGCTCGCAAGCGGGCCGCTCTCGCTCGACATGCTCACGCCGTGGCTCACCGCGGCGATCGAGGAGCGACTCGGCGGGCATAACCGGGTCGAAGTCGGCGGCACGCAAATCGAGCGCACGGAACAAGGCCGCATGGCGGTGCGGCTGCGCGACGTGCTCGTGCGCGACGAGCGCGGCGCCATCGTCGCGGTCGCACCCAAGGCCGAAGTCGGCATCTCGGTTGCAAACCTTTTGCTCGGCCGCATTCGCCCGCAACGACTCAGCCTCATCGGCGCCGGCATGGCGGTGCGGGTCGAGGCGGATGGA
>JAFAUQ010000278.1 GCA_019243195.1 Hyphomicrobiales bacterium | reverse complement strand
TTTCAAGGACTTAGCAAAGCCATGGTTTGGGACGGTTTCTGTATGGCGCGACTCGTAAGAAATCCAAGACCCATCGAGCTTTCTGGCACTTTTGATCAGTGTCCAACTGCCCCAAGATGTGTGCGTTGTGTGCCCAAGCTAGCCCCTCCGGGGAGAGGGAGTCGCTTGCTGCACCGCCCTCACGCCACTCCTCGAGCGGTGACCTTGGGCACACCTTGACCCTCCCCCTCTGCGTTCGAAGTGGTAGGTCGGAGCCCGAGCAAATGGCAGACGGCGTAGACGAGGTCGGCGCGGTTCATGGTGTAGAAGTGAAAATCGCTCACGCCCTGGTCGACCAAGTCGAGCACCTGCTCGGCGGCGACCGCGGCGGCGATCAGCTTGCGCGTGGCCACGTCTTCTTCGAGGCCGTCGAAGCGCTCGGCGAGCCAGCGCGGCACCGAAGCGCCGCAGCGCTGCGCGAAGCCCTTCGTTTGCTTGAAATTCTGCACCGGCAGGATTCCGGGCACGATCGGGATGGCGATGCCGCGTGCGCGCACGCGCTCGAGGTAGCGGAAGTAGAGGTCGTTCTCGAAAAAGAATTGCGTGATGGCGCGGGTCGCGCCGGCATCGACCTTGGCCTTGAGCATGTCGATGTCGGCGTCGACGGTCGGGCTGTCGGGATGCTTCTCCGGATAGGCGGAGACCGAGACTTCAACGTCGGCGATGCGGCGGATGCCCGCGGCGAGATCGGCGCCATTGGCGTAGCCGCCGGGATGCGGCGCGTAGCGCTCGCCGGCGCCGCCGGTCGGATCGCCGCGCAAGGAAACGATGTGGCGCACGCCGGCCGCGTAATAGGCGCGGATCACCTCGTCGATTTCCTCACGCGTCGCGGCGACGCAGGTCAGATGCGCGGCCGGCACCAACGACGTTTCCGCGAGGATGCGCTTGACGGTGGCGTGGGTGCGCTCGCGGGTCGAGCCGCCGGCCCCGTAGGTCACCGAAACGAACGCGGGCGCGAGCGGCGCCAACCGTTCGATCGATTCCCACAGGGTGCGCTCCATCTCCGCGGTCTTGGGCGGGAAGAACTCGAAGGAAACGCGGATGCCTCCGCCGGGTCCGCCGGCGAAGCGGCTGCGGCGCGGCACGGGCGCGTCCATCAGGCGACCTCCCGGGCGGTGTCGGCAAACGCAATGCGCGGATCGCGCGCGAGCCACAGCGACACGGCGATCTTGCCCTCGCTGCCGGGCTCGGGCGGCACGACGCGGTGGAGCACCATCTCTAGTCCCGCGGCTCGCATCCATTGCTCGACCGTCTCGGCCGCAAAGCCGAGACGCAGGTGCGCGTGCTCCTCGCGGAGGAACTCGAGATCGTGCGGGGCGAAGTCGATGACGAGGAGCCGGCCCTCCGGACGCAGCACCCGCGCGGCCTCGCGCACCGCGCGCGCCCCGTCGTGGAGGAAGTGCAGCACCTGGTGCACGATGACGACGTCGAAAGAGTCGCGCGGGAGCGAGAGATCGTAGATGTCGCCCTGGCGCACGCTGCAGTGACGCAGCTTCGCGCGCTCGAGCCGCGCGCGGGCGACGGTCAGCATGTCGAGGGAAAGATCAATGCCGAGGCCGCGCTCGGTGTCAGGGCCGAAGAGTTCGAGCATGCGGCCGGTGCCGGTACCGAGGTCGAGGAGCGAACGGAACGGCCGTTCGGCGAGCGCCGCACGGATGGCGGCTTCGACCGCTTCGTCAGCGGCGTGCAGGCGGCGGATGCGGTCCCACTCGGCGGCGTGCGTGCGGAAATAGGCCTGCGCGGCGGCAGCGCGGGCGGAACGCACCGCGGTGAGACGTTCGCGATCGCGGGTAACCACGGGGTCACCTGGGACGACGCGGGCGACGAGAGCATGGGCCAACTCGCCCGCCCCGCTGTGGTCGGCGAGACGGAAGAACGCCCAACTGCCCTCGCGGAAGCGCTCAACCAGCCCGGCCTCGGTGAGAAGCCGCAGGTGACGGGAAATGCGCGGCTGCGACTGGCGCAGGATTTCGGTCAGATCGGAGACGGTCAGCTCGGCCTCGGCGAGCAGCGCGAGGATGCGCAGGCGCGTTCCCTCACCGGCCGCCTTGAGGGCGCCGTGGAGCGCGTTGAAGGGCAGGTGAACGGATGAAGCCATCGTGGGATATTTCCCAATGGGGCCGCCGGACCCCCGAAAAATCGGCGTCAGGCAGTCTGCCCGAAGTCATATAAAGATATCTTTATACGGTAAAATGGTTCCCTGCAAGGGTGGGCAGCACGCCACTTTCTCCCCCTTCGTGGGCCGCAACCACCGGGCCTTTGTAACTCCGGTCACCCTTTCGCGGCTGGCGGCACTTGGCCTACGCTGACCGCATCCGAGGGGCCCACATGGACGACGACGCTTTCGGCATTCGCCCTGGCGAGCTGAAGACGGACTTGCCGGCGGCGTTCGACGCCGGCGTCTACTTCATCGGCCGCATCCGGACGCCGTGGACGCGGCGTGAGCAGTGCCCGAAGAACGCACGCGAGTCCGACGCCGAGTGCGCGATCGAAGTCGACGCACGCTTCGCGCCCGGGCTCGCCGACATCGAGTCGTGCAGTCACCTGCTGGTGCTCTACTGGATGGACCGCTCGCGGCGCGATCTCGTGCTCCAGGTGCCGCGCAGCTACGGCCGCACCCGCGGCACCTTCGCGTTGCGCTCGCCCGCGCGCCCGAACCCGATCGCGGCCAGCGTGGTGCGGCTCGTACGGGTCGAGGGGAACCGCCTCACGGTCGTCGGCCTCGACTGCCTCGACGGCACGCCGCTGATCGACCTCAAGCCCTATTTCGCCTCGACCGATGCGGTGCCGGACGCGGTCGTGGGCTGGCACAAGGAACGCGAGCAGAAAACATAACGACGAGGAGGATACCATGGCAAAAGTCGAAATCATCGGAATGCCGCAGTCGACCTTCGTGCGCGTGGTGCGCATGACGTGCGAGGAGAAAGGCGTGTCGTACGAACTCACGGCGGCGCGGCCGCATTCGGCGGAGATCAACGCGGTGGATCCGTTCGGCAAGGTGCCGGGCATGCGCCACGGCGACGTGGAATTGTGCGAGTCGAAGGCGATCGCGACCTATCTCGACCGCACCTTCGGCGGTCCCAAGGTTATCCCCGAGGATCCGGCGCGGGCGGCGCATGTCGAGCAATGGGTCTCGATCGTCAACACCACGATCGACCCGACGATGATCCGCCAGTATTTGCTGTCGTATCTCTTCCCGAAAGGCGCCGACGGCAAGCCGGACCGCAAGGCCATCGACGCGGCGCTGCCGGCGATGCAGCAGCAGTTTGACGTGCTCGACAAGGCGGTCGCCGGCACAGGCTATCTTGCCGGCTCGAGCTTCACCTTGGCCGACATCAACCTGCTGCCGATCCTCGCCTACATTCAGCGTCCGCCGGAGAGCAGCGAGATGTTCAAGAAGAGCGAGAATCTCTCCGCCTATTTCGCCAAACACGCTGAGCGGCCGAGTTTCAAGAACACGACGCCGCCCCCGCCGCCGAGCCAGTGAGGCCCCGTCATTGCGAGCCGCCGCTTGGCGGCGAAGCAATCCAGGGCGTCACGTATAGTCCTGGATTGCTTCGGCCCTGCGGGCCTCGCAATGACAATGGAAACAATTTGAATCAATTTCGGCCGACTGCGTCGAGGGTGCGCTGACCAAAGACCAAGCCGCGCCCGCAATTCGCCGCAAAAACGCCGCGCGTAAAGCGGGCGCTAAACCTCATCCGCTATTGCCTTGCGTCCTGCCCCCGGTTTCTGCCGGCCAACAATGCGGTCAAAACGTCATTGGTTCCGGGGCGGAACCTTTGAACCTGTTCGGCCGTTCACGCGACCAATGGGCAGATACAGGGGGACGCCATGATCAATTTTGCCCGAACTGCCACCCGCACCGCAGTTGCGCTCGCCGCGTTGTGGTCGAGCGCCGCCTTCGCCGGACCGTTCCCGTTCCTGGACCTGCCGTTCCACACGGCGACGCCTTCCGAGCAGGTGACGCGCGAGGCAACTCCCGCCGAGGAGCCGGCCAACTCCGCCGAGCTGCCCGCGAACCTTCGCCGTCAGGTGGTTGCCTACGCCACCACCGAGGCGCCCGGCACGATCGTGATCGATACGCCGCACACCTACCTCTACCTCGTGCTCGGCGGCGGCAAGGCGATGCGCTACGGCATCGGCGTCGGCCGCGAAGGCTTCACTTGGGCCGGCACCCAGACCATCACGCGCAAGCAGGAATGGCCGGACTGGACCCCGCCGCCCGAGATGCTGCGCCGCCAGCCGTATCTGCCGCGCTTCATGGCCGGCGGCCCCGGCAATCCGCTCGGCGCGCGCGCCATGTATCTCGGCGAGACCATCTATCGCATCCACGGCACCAACGCGCCGGACACGATCGGCCATCAGGTGTCGAGCGGCTGCATCCGCATGGTCAACGAGGACGTGACCGATCTCTACGGCCGCGTGAACGTCGGCACCAAGGTGGTGGTGCTGCCGATGGGGTCGCATCATGACGCGGTTGCACACGCGCACCCGCGCTCCGCCCCGGTCGAGGTCGTGCCGCCGGAGCCCACGCCGGCCCCGGTCGCCGCCACCTGGCGCCCATTCTGGATGAATTGACGAGCGCAGTCCTCTCCTACGATAGGGGTCGGGAAGAGTTTAGCTCTCCCCGCCCTCCGAACCGCACGGGCGGTTTTCCCGCATGCGGCTCTCCAGTCGGTGGTTTCCTCATCGGGAGTATCTCGCGTCAAGCCAGGCTGTGTGAAGCGCGAGCAGCCCCGCTTGT
>JAFAUQ010000257.1 GCA_019243195.1 Hyphomicrobiales bacterium | reverse complement strand
CCCATCCGCGCACCGGGGCGCAGCCGCGCAAATGGACCGACCGACGCTCCTTTGCCGATGTGGGCTTCCTCGATGTGCGAGAACGAGCGGATGACGGCGCCCTCCTCCACCACGACTCCGCGACCGAACACCACGTAGGGCTCAACGGTGACGTCGCGTCCGAGTTTAGTATCGGCGGCCAGAAACACGGTGTCCGGTGCGACCAGCGTCGCCCCGCCTTCCATGGCGGCCGCGCGCAGCCGTTGCTGCAGCACGCCCTCTGCTTCCGCGAGCTGCGCCCGCGTGTTGATGCCGCGCACTTCGTCCTCCTCGGTTTCCAGCGCCACCGCGTCGAAGCCCTTGGCGCGGGCAATCTTCACGGCATCGCTGAGATAAAATTCGCGTTTGCTGTTGCGGTCGTCGATCCCGCGCAAGAGGTCGAGCGCGCGACGCCCGTCGATCGCCATGACGCCGGCGTTGCACAGCTTGATGGTACGCTCTGCCGCGTTCGCGTCGCGCTCTTCGCGAATGTCCAGAAGCTTCTTGCCTTCGACGATGAGCCGGCCGTAGCCGGTGGGATCGGCGGCACGGAATCCAAGGACCGCGATTGTGCTTCCATTTCCGAGAGGTTTGCGCAGGCCCTCGAGCGTTGCTCCGGTCACGAACGGCGTATCGGCAAACACCACCAGCAGATCGTCATAGCCGCGGGCGATCGCCGGCGCGGCGGCGAGCACCGCATGCGCGGTGCCGCGGCGCTCCGCCTGGACAAAGATGTCGGCCTCCGGCCGGAGCCTCCGCGCCTCAACCGCCACTGCCTCTTGGCCGGGGCCGACCACCACCGCAACCGCACCGGCCTCGACGATGGGAGCGAGCGCGTGGGCGAGCAGAGGCTTGCCGCCGAGCCCGTGCAGCACCTTTGGCCGGAGCGAGCGCATGCGCGTGCCCTCCCCGGCTGCGAGCACGATGGCGAGGCAGGTTCGATCGGGCATCAAAATCCTTCGAAGACGATGGGGCGCTCATAACGGCAGACGCCCGGGGGTGGAAGCCCAACCGTCTTCGACGCACGCGCGTCAGGATCGCTGGATTCTGCTAACGTTTTCAGAATGATTCGTCCCCTAGTGCCGCGAACCCGAAGTTCGCACAGTGCAGCCGCGAGTTCGGTTGCGAACTTCGGGTTCAAGGCGGCACTAGAATCATAGGTTTTTTAGTGTCCTTCGATTCCGAAGTTCGCATCAGAGCGTGCTGCGAACTCGGGCGAACTTCGGAATCGGGACACTAAGGATGACGGCGATGGCGAGGCGCGGGCGTGATGACGAGGAGGCGCGGTCCACGATCGCGCGCAAAGCCTGGCGGCTCGGTGCCTGGGGCGGTCTCACGACCCTTTCCGTCTCGGCGGCCCTGGTCGCCGGTTATACCGAAACGGGCGCCCGTCGCCTGGCTTCGGGCGAGTCGGCGATGGCTGCGCGCGAGGCGCCGTCGCCCGCTTCAGATAACGAGACCCGCCGGCTTGCCGATGCCGTGCGGGTCCTGATCGCCGATCGCGATCGGCTTGCTGTCCGGGTCAGTGCGCTCGAACGGAATCTCGATGACGTCACCGGTGCTATTCCCAGCCGGCAATCAGAGGCCCGCAATCCCGCCGCCTCGCCCCTACCGCCAAGCCTTGCTCCGGCACCGCCGGCCGCCGCCGCTCCTCCGGCGGTGGTTGCCGCCCCGACGACCACCATCGCCCGGGTGCCGCAAGCTTCCGCACCCAGCCGGCCGACCGGGTTGGTACCGATCACCCCCGATGCCGCCGCCAGCGGATCGACGGCGACACGCACCGAGTTCGGCATCGATCTCGGCGCCGCCGCAACGGTCGAGGGATTGCGCAACCTGTGGACCTCGCTCAAAGGAACCCAGGCGCCTCTCCTTGAGGGCCTGCGGCCGGTGGTGGCGGTGCGCGACGGTGCCAAGCCGGGCACGCTCGAACTACGGCTTGTCGCCGGGCCGCTGGCCAACGCCGGGGTGGCGGCAAAGCTGTGCGCTGCGCTCGCCGATGCGGGACTCACCTGCGCTCCCGCCGTATTCGATGGTCAGCGGCTGGCGCTGAATTAGCTCCTGGTGCTGGCATTACGGACTCGGGCCGCCGGGCCGTTGATCGTGATGACTTTTCTGCAAACCGTCATCACGCTCTAACTTCTTCTTGGAGCATGATCTTTTCCGAAAACCGGTTTCCACTTTTCGGGATCATGCTTTAGCTTGCGGCATGGACGCAGCAAGGCCGGCCCTATTTCGCCCGAGCGGAGGCCGATGGGTCGCGGTTATTGCGCTCGGGCTGCTCGCGCTCGGATACGCGTTCTACATGCGCTACAGCGTGATTCAGCACACGCCGACGGGGCTTGCCTGTGATGCCGGCCTTCCGACGCTGTTGTGCAGGATGCGCAGCGCGACCATCGCGATTTTTCAGCACACAGGCTTTGGTGCGCTCGCGCTCGCCGCGGCGGCGGTTAACCTCTGGCGTCCGCGGGTGGCGCTATTTGCGCTCGGCCTCGTCGCGGCGGCGCTCGGCATCGTGCTCTATAACGTGGTGCTGTCGGGGATCGCGGTTGCGCTGCTCATTTTGAGCTTGGCTCGGCCCGCGGCCGCAGCAGCGCGATGACGATGGCAGCAAACACACCGCACAGGCTCAGCGATTGCCAATTGGCGGGGCCTTCGTTCCAAACGATATAGAGGCTCGACGCGGCAAGCACCGCGGCCATGACGATTTCCGCCAGTTCGCGGCGCCGAGCAGCAGCCCCGACAAACGTGAGGATCAGAAACGGTGCCGCCGCCGCTCCCAGCGGCGCGAAAGGAAAGTCGCGATAGCGCGGATCGAAGGCTAGCCCGAGCGCCACCTCGGCGGCGACCGCGCACAGCACGACCCAGGAAATGCCAAACGCCAAGCCGGCACGCGAAGGCGCCTCGTTTTTACGAGGTCCGATGACTTCTGAAAACGACGGAACCGGAACGTTGCGCGTGAGCGCGGCCGCGCCGGCGACGGGCGATGTCAGCCCCACCGCGAGCATTACCAGGGAATGGGTCCAACCGCCGAGGCCGAGGCTTTCCAGTGGTACGTTCGCAAACGCCCAACCGATCAGAACGCCGGGCACGAGCGCCATCGCCGCGATGCCGAACCACTGCTTGCGCGTGGGCGGCGCTTTGGAAGTTCGCGATGCGGCGGCGGCCGCGACCAAAATCACAGCGGCCAGCAACACGCCGACAGCCGCCTGCCACGGCCAGTCCGGATGATTTGATAGAGGCACGCCCCAGGCGAATTTTGGTGCGCGGCTTTGCCCGCTCAGAAGCCCCCAGTGCCCGCCCACGGTGCCCTCGAGCTGCCGCTTCCAGGGCTGGTCGAACGCCTCGATGACGTTCGCGTGGAACCCATCGCGCTTGGCGACCGCCAGCACATCCTCGATCACGCGCGCTTGGTTAACCGGCGACGGCAGCGCACCTTCACGCATGCGTCCGGCGCTCGGCCATCCGACTTCGCCGAGCAGGATTTCCTTTCCGGGAAAAGCCGCGGCCATCATCCTGCGGAGATCGGCAACATGAGACGCGGCTTGATCCGCCGGAATCGGGATGTCCTCCCAATACGGCAGGATATGGATCGTCACGAAGTCGACCGAGTCGGCAACCGGACGATTGCGCAGCCAGAACTCCCACACTTCCGCGTAGGTCACCGGCACCGCGACCCGGGCTTTGACCTCCTGGATCAATCCAGCGAGGTCGGCTGCGGAAAGCTCGCCGCGCAGCAACACCTCGTTGCCGGCCACAAATGCGCGGACCGTTCCGGGATAACGCGCGGCGAGCGCGATGGCGGTTTCGATTTCGACACGGTTGCGCTCCCGCTCGCGGCCGAGCCAAATGCCCTGGATCACCTTAAGCCCGTGGCGCTCGGCGATCCCGGCCACCTGATCGAGACCGAGATCGGTGGAGTAGGTGCGCACGCAATCGGTCACCGCGGCGAGCCGGGCGAGGTCGTCCTCGATTTGGCCCGGGTCGATCCGCAGCGTTCGATCGAACGGCGTCTGCCTGCCGCGGAACGGCGAATAGGACATACAGTAGAGTTTCTCCCCAACGCCCAGCGGCGAGGCCGGCAGCGCAACGGGAGCGCCCAGCCACCACCACGTCGCGACGATGGCGGCCGCAATCGGAACAAAAAGCACCAAGGCGATGCCCCATGAGCGCGCGGGAGAAGCCATGGCAAGCCTTAGCCCGCTAACGAAAATCTCTACAAGTGCTGGACAAAGGACGGGACTTCCGTCATTGCAGCGGCGGTGATCTCAAGTGCCCCAAAGATGACCTATTCGGGTGTTGCATTGAGTTCGCGTCAGCTCCGTCATCCCTGCGTCATCCGGGCTTTCATGTTCGCGTTCCATCGGCGTTCCCGCGCAGCGTTCCTTGCTGCCGCGCTGTTTGTTGGGGCCGTGCCCGGGGCATGGGGACAGAACGCGCCAGAGCAGAAGCCGCCGGAGCAGGCTCAAAAGCCGCCGGCAAGTCCGCCGGCCGAGGCGGCCAAGGAAGAAAAGAAGAAGGTCGACGACTTTGCCGAGGCCGCCAAGGTCCTTCCTGGCGCCGCCGGACAGCCGGAATGTATGTGGACCGGCCGCCGGGTCGTGAACCTGCTGTGGCGTGACGACCTCGACACCGCGTTACGCCAGCTCGAATTATACGACCGGTTCGGCTGTCCCGGCGACCATCTGCAACAGGCGTTCCGCTGCGTGGTGCGCCAAGGGGAGATCGACAAGAAGTCGACCGACAGCATCGGCATGCGGGTCGCAGCCTGCTGGCTCACCCCGACCCTGCCTCCCGTCATTGCCGCGCCCGCCAACGGAACTCCGCCAGCGCCGTCCAGCCAATGATTTGCTGAAATTTAATTAACCGCCGCTCTTGTGCCGCAAAACTGTCATCAGTACCTGATGCAAAGACGTTGAACACCGGTGCGTGCCGGTGTACGTCAAACTGTATCATCGTGATCGAACCCAGGGGACGGGTTCCGGTCTCTGGTCTCCGCCCCATCCGGTTGCGTCCATGCGCATCCCCGCATTCGCCATCGCGCTGGTTGCGTGCGTGCACACGGGCCTATGGCTTCTCGGCCATCAACTCACCCCCGCCCCGGCCTTCGAGGGCACGCTCGCGAGCGTGTCCTACACGCCGCCATCCACCTCACGTCCTTATGACGACGATCATCCGGTCACCGCGGAGCAGATCCGTTCCGACCTGAAGGTCATCGCTCCCTATGCTCATGCGATCCGGACCTACTCGTCGACCGGCGGCATGAAGCTCGTGCCGGCGATCGCGGATGAGTTCGGCCTCAAGGTGACGGTGGGTGCTTGGCTTACCGATGAAACAACGGCACGGGACGAGACGGAACGCAAAAAGATTCAAGACCGTAACGAAGCCGAGATCAAAGGTGCGATCGAGCTCGCGAGGAAACACCGCAACATCATCGGCGTCGTGGTCGGCAACGAGACGATTTACACCGGGATCTACCTCGATCAGGACCAGATCGACGACCTGAAGAAGAAGGGTACCTATCGCGGACAGAAGGGCGTCGATGATCTCATCAAGCTCATTCAGCGGGTAAAGCGGGAAGTCCAAGTACCTGTAACAACGGGAGAAATCTTCTCCGCTTGGAAGACCCATCCGGAGCTCGTCAACGCGGTCGACTACATCGCCGCGCACATCCTGC
The DNA here is from genome assembly GCA_019243195.1 of Hyphomicrobiales bacterium. Lineage (GTDB taxonomy): Bacteria > Pseudomonadota > Alphaproteobacteria > Rhizobiales > Xanthobacteraceae > AP-16. The sequence continues at coordinate 8,910 of JAFAUQ010000257.1, read as the reverse complement.
CCTACTGGAACAAAGTCTCCGACCGCGAGGCGGTCGATGAGGCGATGCTGCGCTACGAGGAATTGCGTCGCGCGTTCCCGGGCAAGCGCGTGGTGATCGCCGAGTTTGGTTGGCCGAGCGCCGGGTACAACCGCGGCGATGCCAATCCGGGAACCGTCCAACAGGCGGCGGTCGTGCGCGATTTCGCCGCCCAGGCCGAAAATCGCGGGATCGACTACAACATCATCGAAGCCTTCGACCAGCCCTGGAAAACCAATGAAGGCAGCGTTGGCCCCTACTGGGGATTATTCGATGCCGCGCGCCAGCCGAAGTTCGAGTGGACCGGTCCGATCGCTTACGCCGATCATTGGAAGCTCGCCGCGGTCGCCGTGCTCATCGGGCTGCTGCTCTCTCTCCCGATCCTGACCATCCCGGGCGCGACCTTCGGCCAAGCGGTCGTGCTCGCCGTCGCGGTGCATGTGGTCGGCTCCTGGGGGGCGACGCTGCTGGCCTATTGGAATGGCCATTATTTCGTATTCGGCGCTGCCTTCGCGCTGATGCTGGGCGTTGCCTTGCTCGTGCCCTTGGTGGTGATCTCGCTCTCGCGCATCGAAGAGATCGCCATGATCGCTTTCGGGCGAAAGCCGCGACGGCTTCTGGCAAGTCCGCCGCTGGTGCCCGAGAGCTTTGTGCCCAAGGTTTCGGTGCATATCCCGGCGTGCCGCGAGGCGCCCGAGATGCTCAAGCTGACCCTCGATGCCCTGGGGCGGCTCGATTATCCGAATTTCGAATGCGTTCTGGTCATCAACAACACCCCCGACCCGGCGATGTGGCGATCAGTGGAAGAGCATTGCGCCGGGCTCGGCGAGCGCTTCAAGTTCGTGCGCGCCGACGAGTTGCCGGGATTCAAGGCGGGGGCCTTGCGGCTTGCCCTCACCCACACGGCAACAGACGCCGAAATCATAGGCCTGATCGACGCCGATTACGTCGTTGATCCGGGATGGCTGCGTGATCTCGTCCCGGCCTTTGCCGATCCGGCGGTCGGTCTCGTGCAGGCACCCCAGGATCACCGCGACGGCGATCGCAGCGTGATGCACCGGGCAATGAACGGCGAGTACGCCGGCTTCTTCGACGTCGGCATGATCCAGCGGAACGAAAACAACGCAATCATCGTGCACGGCACCATGTGCCTGATCCGCCGCGCCGCTCTGGACGACGTCGGCGGCTGGTCGAGCGACACCATCGTCGAAGACACCGACATGGGTTTGGCGATGCTGGAGCGGGGCTGGGAAACGCGCTACACCAACCGTCGCTACGGCTGGGGTCTGCTGCCCGACACTTACGAGGCGTACCGCAAGCAACGCCACCGCTGGGCATACGGCGGAGCGCAGATCGTCAAGAAACACTGGCGCTCGTTTTTGCCCGGTCCGAACGTGCTCACCAAAGAGCAGCGCCGGGATTTCGCCGTTGGCTGGCTCAACTGGCTGGGCGCGGAAAGCGTCGGCGTGCTCGTCGCGTTGTTCAACCTGATCTGGGTGCCGATTGTCGCTTTCGCGGGCACCGCCATTCCCGACAAAGTCCTCACGCTGCCCATCGTCGCCGTGTTCCTATTGTCCGTCCTTCACTTCGCGGCGGCCTATCGGCTTCGCGTCGCGATTCCGGCCGGCCAGACCATCTGGGCGATGTTTGCGGCCATGTCGATGCAATGGACGGTGGCGAAGGCAGTCGCGGACGGCGTCATCCGCAGCCACCTGCCGTTCGTGCGCACCGCAAAGGGCGGCATTGCTCGGCGGGCGCACGAGTTTCAGGCGTTCTGGGAAGCGATTATCGGCGGCCTGCTGATCCTCGGCGCGATCCTGCTCGTTGCAACCAACTTCGAACGCATCAGGGAAATCTATCTGTTCGCCGGCGTGCTGGTGCTGCAAAGTCTTCCTTTCCTCGCGGCCGCCGTGATCGCGTCGCTCGAAGGCACGCGGGTCAATGACTTGGCGTTCTGGCGTGCGGTCGAGGGCCGCTTCGCTGAGATGCTGCCGCGTCGAAATGCGATGAAGGAGCCGGCTCCGGCCGACAACCGGATCGAGACCGCTCCCTAGAGCATGACGCCGAAAAGTGGGTATCGGTTTTCGCAAAATATCATGCTCCAGCAATAACCTAAAGCGGGATGGCGATTCGAAGCAAAGCCATCACGCTTTAGCCTGCTTAGGACGCGTCTTCCGCGCTTTTTTGTTTGTGCTTGCGGCGTTTTCGCACCTGCGTGGCGTAGTGGCCGGGCTGGCGCTCCGGATTGGCCATGATCGGCTTGACCACCGTGGCGCGGAAAGCATCCCAATCTTCCGGCGCAAGTTCCGAAAGGTCGGTGACGATGTCCACCGCATCGAGCGCCTCCCCATAGCTGCTGCGATGGATCGGCTGAACCTGCAGGTACGGGAAGTTGGCGTCGAACTCGATCGGCATGTTGGTGCGGGTGAGCCGGATGTTGGTGAACAGCGGCCCGAACCACCGATCCGTTTCGATCAGGCCTTCCCAGCATTCGTAGCTCTGACTGCGCGCGAGATTGGCGGGCGGGCGCACCAGAAGGCTCCAGCCGGGCGCCGTGCGGGCCGCAAGCCCGCTCCACAATTGGATGCCGCCGACCGGCGCCGTCATCGCACCGAGGAATGGCGGCGAAAATCCCCGGACGTCGGGCGGCGCGATATTGTCAAAACGCTCGGCGAAATTCGGGAACTGCGCCGCATCGAGCTTGTACCATCCGTCCGCGCCTTTGAACGTCCAAACGATGTCGGTGCCGCCGTCCCACATCAGGCTGAAGCTCATGGGTGGAAAGACGTACCAGCCAAACGCCGAGGCGGTCGTCACCGGTTCGCAATAGCGAAAGCCGCGCGTGGGAATCGATCCGCCGGCCGAACGGTCGGCGCGCTGCGGCAATCGCGCTTCTGAAATGAACCGATAAAACGTCAGCAGCGGGACATCAGACTCCGCCGGTTGTTCCATGTCCGTCTCCCTCGCCCGCGCCGCGCCTCACCCCGGCATCGCCGTTTCCACCAGCCGCGCCCAATAAGCGATGCCGGTCGGAATGGCCGCATCATTAAAGTCGTAAGCCGGGTGGTGAAGGCCGGCCGAGTCCCCGTTGCCGACGAAGATGAATGCGCCCGGCCGCGCCTCGAGCATGAAGGAAAAATCCTCACCGCCCATCACCGGCGCCGTGGCCGCATCGACCCGATCGCGCCCGGCGACTTGGGCGGCAACCGAAACAGCGAAGGCGGTCTGGCGTTCGTGGTTGCGCGTTACGGGATAATCCCGGTTGTAAGTGAGCTTTGCGGTCGCGCCATAGAGGCGCGCCGTCCCCTCCACGATCTCGTGCAGGCGTTGTTCGAGACGGTCGCGCACGGCCGGCGTTAGGCTGCGCGCGGTCCCGCGCAACTGGGCGGTCTGCGGGATCACGTTGCCGGTGTCGCCTGCCTGGAATACGCAAATCGACACCACGGCGGAATCGATCGGATCGACGTTGCGGGCGACAATCGATTGGATTTGATTGACGATCTGGGCCCCGACCAGGACAGTGTCGACGCATTTGTGCGGCTTTGCCGCATGCCCGCCGTGACCCTCGATGTCGATGAAAATGCGGTCGGAGGCGGCCAGCATGGCGCCCGGACGGATCGCGAATGCGCCGACCGGCAGGCCGGGCGCATTGTGCATGCCGTACACTTCTTCGATGCCGAACCGCTCCATGATCCCGTCCTTGACCATCTCACGGCCGCCCCCGCCGCCCTCCTCCGCGGGCTGAAAGATGACAACCGCGGTTCCGGCAAAATCGCGGGTTTCGGCAAGATACTTGGCGGCGCCCAGGAGCATCGAGGTATGGCCGTCGTGGCCGCAGGCGTGCATTTTCCCGGAAGTTGTGGAGCGATATGGCAGGTTGGTCTGTTCCACTATCGGCAGCGCGTCCATATCCGCCCGTAGACCGATCACGCGGTCGCCGCCGGCCGCCCCCTGCTTGCGCCCGCGGATCACGCCGACGACGCCGGTTCGGCCGATGCCGGTCACGATCTCGTCGCAGCCGAACGTTTTGAGCTTGTCGGCAACGATCCCCGCGGTGCGGTGCACATCGAACAGCAGCTCCGGGTGGGAATGAAGGTCGCGGCGCCAAGCCGTGATCTCCGGTTGCAGGTCCGCGATGCGGTCGGGAATCGCCATGGCAGCTTCCTTGATTCGGTACCGCCGCGCACACTCGCCGTTGGGAACGCCGGGCAGCGAAGGCCAATACGCGCGGGTTTTTCGCAGGTTGCAACACCGACGACCGCCGGGCCTTGCCCTACGGCCGCAGCCGACATTAGCATGCGGCTGGGGCGTGGTCTGCAACCACCGATCATGCCCGGTTCCGGGGACGCAAACATTCAGCCGGTTGGAGAACAGGCCGTTTCACAAGCGGTGGCCGGTAACGCCGCCGCATGCCGCTGGCGCGCATAGTCGCGCCACGGCGCCCCGGACGTAATCGAACAAAGTGGGCCCAGGGGGAACTGCCATGTGGAACCAAGTCTACAATCCATTGGGGAGCACGACGCTCTCAACGATCGCGGCCGCGCTGCCGGTCGTCACGCTGCTCGTCCTTATCGCGTCGAACAAAGTGAAGGCGCACATCGCCGCCATCGTGGCGCTGATCGTCGCCAACTGCGTCGCTATTTTCATCTTCACCATGCCGGCCGGCATGTCGTTGCGTGCAACGATACTCGGCGCGGTAACCGGCTTCTTCCCGATCGGCTGGATCGTGCTTAACGTCATCTTTCTTTACCGGCTGACGGTAGAAAAGGGCGTCTTCGAAACTCTGCAGAAGACAATCGGGGGCGTGACAACGGACCGGCGGCTGCAGCTGCTCCTCATCGCCTTTTCGTTCGGCGCCTTCTTCGAGGGCGCATCCGGGTTCGGGACCCCGGTCGCCGTCACCGGGGCAATCCTGATCGGGCTCGGCTTTTCGCCGCTGGCCGCGTCAGGTCTCTCGCTGATCGCCAACACGGCGCCGGTTGCCTATGGGGCCCTCGGCACGCCGATCGCCGGACTTTCCAGCGTCACCGGGCTCGATCCCTATCTGCTCGGCGCGATGGTGGGGAGGCAACTGCCGTTCTTCTCTTTGATCGTGCCGTTCTGGTTGATCTGGGCCTTCGCCGGTTGGCGCGGCATGAAGGACATCTGGCCGGCAATCCTCGTCACCGGCGTTTCGTTCGCCATTCCGCAATTCATCATTTCCAACTTCATCAATCCGTGGATCGTGGACATCGGGGCTTCGCTCATCTCCATGGCCTGTCTGATCGGCTTCCTCAAAATCTGGCAGCCGAAGGAGCTGTGGCTGTCGCCGGCCCTGCGCAGCCACGATGAGTCCGCAAAGGACGTCCCGCCGCTACCGGCCAGCACCCAAGAAAAACCCTCGCGAGCCCAAGTTTGGGCCTCGTTGACTCCATGGATCATCGTGTGCGCCGTTCTGCTGCTATGGGGAACGGGTTGGTTCAAGGTGCTGGTCAATCCGTATACCACCTGGAACTATCCGGTCCCCGAACTCCACAACCTGATCAACAAAGTGGCCCCGGTGGTATCGAAGCCCACTCCCGAGGCAGCCGTGTTCTCCTTCACGTGGCTCTCCTACACGGGATCGGGGATGCTGATCGCGGCGATCATTTCCGGGTTCATCATGGGGTTCTCACCCGGGCGACTGATCGGTGCCTATGGCCGCACCATCAAGGTGTGCGCCTATTCGCTGATCACCATCTCGGCGATGCTCGCCATCGGTACCCTGACGCGACTGTCAGGCATTGACGCCACGCTCGGCCTCGCCTTCGCCGGAACCGGCGTGCTCTATCCCTTCTTCGGCACCTTGTTGGGCTGGCTCGGGGTCGCGCTGACCGGGTCTGATACCGCCTCAAACATCCTGTTCGGCAACCTGCAGAGGATCACGTCCGAGCAGCTCGGCCTCTCGCCCATCCTGATGTCCGCGGCGAATTCTTCGGGCGGTGTCATGGGCAAGATGATCGACGCGCAGTCGATCGTCGTTGCCTCGACCGCAACCAACTGGTTCGGACACGAGGGTACGATCCTGCGCTTCGTCTTCTGGCACTCGATCGCCCTCGCCTGCCTGGTCGGCATCCTGGTGATGGCGCAGGCCTACATCTTCACCGGGATGATCGTGCATTAGCGTTACGGCCGCGCCCCCGCGGTCCGTTCGGACTGCGGGATCCGCCACAGGCCACCGTTACCCGCGCCGGCGCCGCTCGCGCCGGCGCGGCGTTTGTGGGTTTGCCGCGCCTTTTATTGTCTGGACCGCCCTGGCCAACCCTGGGTAAGTTTCCCACCACAGAGAATACAAGACCGCCTGACCTGACAAACCGAGGCGAGCGATGAAGCTGAGAACCGCGGTTACCGCATTGTGGTTGGCGGCCGCGCTGGTCGCGCCTGCGTCCGCAGCAACGTTCAAATTTGCCTTCCAGGGCGATCTGAAGTCGCTCGATCCCTATTCGCTCAATGAGGGTTTTACGCTCGGGGTACTCGCCAACGTCTATGAGGGGCTCACCAAGCGCGAGAAAGATCTCGACATCATTCCCGGGTTGGCGGAGCGCTGGGAGATAATCGAACCGACCCGATGGCGGTTCTATCTGCGTAAAGGCGTGAAGTTTCAGAACGGCGAGGATTTCACGGCCGACGACGTGGTGTTCTCGGCAGAACGGGTGCGGGCGAACGGATCCGACCTTAAGACCCGCCTCCAACCGGACACCAAGGTGGTCAAGGTCGACGACTACACGGTCGACTTCGTGCTCTCCGCGCCCAACCCGATCCTGCACTACGAGTGGGACACGTGGTACATCATGTCGAAGAAGTGGGCGGAGGCAAACAACTCGACCATGCCGCAGCCCGCGACCGGTCAGCAGGCGATCTACGCGGCACTCCACGCCAACGGCACCGGCCCGTTCCGGATCACCGACCACCAGGCGGGCGTGCGCACGGTGTTCAAGCCGAACCCCGGCTGGTGGGGCAAGCCCGCGCACAATTTCGACGAAGTGGACTTCACAACAATTTCCAACGATGCGACGCGCGTTGCCGCGCTGCTCTCCGGCGACGTCGATTGGGTCGACCCGGTGCCGCTGCAGGACGTGCAGCGCGTCAATGCCAGCGGGACAGCGCAAGTACTGTCCGCGCCGGAGCTGCGCACCATCTTTCTCGGCTTCGACCAGATGCGCCCCGAACTGCTCCACTCCAACGTCAAGGGAAAGAACCCGTTCAAGGACGTGCGGGTGCGCAAGGCCTTCTACCAGGCGATCGATATCGAGGCGATCAAATCGCGTGTGATGCGCGGCTTTGCGACCCCGACTGCATTGATGATGTCGCCGTTGTTGTACTCGCGCTCGGCCGAGTTCAAGCGCTGGCCCTATGATCCCGAGGCCGCCCGCAAGCTTATGGCCGAGGCCGGCTATAAGGACGGCTTCGAAGTGACGATGGATTGCCCCAATGACCGCTACGTCAACGACGAAGCGATCTGCCAGGCGGTAGCGGCCATGCTCGCGCGCATCGGCGTCAAGATCGATCTGCTGGCTCAGCCCAAGGCGAAATACTTCGCCAAGGTGCTGGCGACCGGCGGTTACGACACCTCGTTTTATCTCCTCGGCTGGACGCCCGGTTCGCTGGACTGGTGGAACGTGCTCAACAATATCGTCGGCTGCCGCGACGAGAAGGGCAACGGCGGTCCGTTCAATCTCGGCGGATATTGCAATCATCAAGTCGACGACCTGGCGGGCAAGATCCTGCGCGAGACCGATTTGACAAAACGCGACGACATGATCGCCGAGACCATGCGCATCATTCACGAGGAGGTCTCGCACATCCCGCTGCACCAGCAGGCGCTGGTCTGGGGTGTGTCCAAGAAGATGAACGTGGTGCAGCTCGCGAACAATGCGATCCTGTTCTACTTGTTCCGCAAGGAATGAGGCGGCATAGCCTCCGGACGCCCGCTTTTCCCGGCCTGCCTTTGCGGCGGCCGCAATTAAGGTCGGCGAATGCTTGCTTTTGTCGTCCGCCGCGCGCTTCAGGCCCTGCTGGTCATGCTGGTGGTGGCGCTGATCGCGTTCACCTTGTTCCGCTTCGTCGGCGACCCGATCAATCAGATGGTCGGGCTCGATACCAGCATCGCCGAGCGGGCCCAACTGCGCGAGATGTTGGGGCTCAACGATCCCGTCGTCGTTCAGTTCGCCCGTTTCATCTGGCACGCGCTCCATCTCGATTTCGCGATTTCCTACCAATTCAAGCAGCCGGTGGTGGCCCTCATCGGCGAGCGTTTTCCGGCTACCATCGAGCTTGCCTTCGTTTCTGCGCTGTTCGCGCTCTTGGTCGGCATCCCGATGGGCGTGTATACCGCACTTCACCGCGGCTCCTGGCTCTCCACCGTTTTCTTGACTGTTTCCCTCGTCGGCATTTCGCTGCCGGTTTTCCTCACGGGCATTCTCCTCATTTTCCTCTTCGCCGTGACGCTCGGAGTATTGCCGTCCTTCGGGCGCGGCGAGGTGGTGCATCTCGGGTTCTGGACCACCGGCCTGCTGACGGCGTCCGGCTTGCGCGCCATCGTGCTGCCCGCGGTGACCCTCGGGCTTTTCCAACTGACCTTGATCATGCGCCTGGTGCGATCGGAAATGCTCGAAGTGCTGCGCACCGACTACATCAAATTCGCCCGCGCACGCGGGTTGAGCGAGCGCGCCGTCAATTTCGGTCATGCGCTCAAAAACACGCTGGTGCCGGTCATTACGATCGTCGGGCTCCAACTCGGCTCGGTGATCGCCTTCGCCATCATCACCGAGACGGTGTTCCAGTGGCCCGGCATGGGGCTGTTGTTTCTGATCGCCGTGCAGAATGCCGACATCCCGGTCATGGCGGCCTACCTGCTGCTCGTTGCCGCGATCT
>JAFAUQ010000148.1 GCA_019243195.1 Hyphomicrobiales bacterium | reverse complement strand
CGAACGTCAGCACGGTGAGAGTCTCGGTGCGCGCCTCCGGCAGCGAGCGCAGCGCATTTTCGATGGCGAGCGCGCCTTTGCTGTGGCCGACGAGACGCGTGATGGCCGGCACGTGCTCAAGGATCGCGTGGACGTCATCGGAGGCCGCGCTGCCATGGCGGAACACGGGCGCGCCAGTCGAAGCACGCTGGTGGTCGGGTGTCGAGAGTGCGAGATCCTTGCCGACGGTGGCGAGGGGCGGCGCCACGCGGGCGAGAAAATTCTGGGTCGCGGTCTGCATCGCATCGTAAACGCCGAACGCGAACCAACCCCCGAGCGCTTGGGGGACGACATCCGCAAGGCCATATCCGGGAACGATGGCGGCCACCGGCTCGCCCAGGGCGGTCGAAACGTCCCAGGCGAATGCCACCGATCCAAAGGCCGAACTGCCGACGCCGGTGATGGCAAGGGTTCGCAGGCCCGCGCCTTCCGGGCCATTGGCATGAGCGAAGAACGCTTTCATGTCGCGAAACGGCGGGCGCACGTAGGGCGGCAGGTTGGCGTCGACGACGATGACGCTGCCGCTGGGATTTGTCAGTGCGGAGAGATCGAGAAATTTGAGCGGATGCGGCGCGGAAGCGGTGTTCGCCGATGCGTCGGTGACGACCGTCTCGCCGTTGGCGATCAGCTCTGTGCTGAGCACGCCCACGTCATAAAACATAATATCGACGGCCGTATTGCCTAACCGGAAGGCCCGCAGCATCCAGTCCGCGAACGGCCGTTGCAGCTCGTAAATCGCCGGATCGGTTATCGACGAGGACGAGGTCACGAACGGAAGATCGCGGTCAGCCGGCGCCAGCCGTCATCGTGCGGCTCGCGCTCGTCTTCCGTCTCGCGTTCCGCTTCGGGCCCGGGGTCGTCGGGCGCGTGCACCAGCGGAATGATCGGCGCCTGCGGCTCCGGCTCATCGCGGCGCAGATTCGGCACCCGCGGCGGCGGCGCGGCCGGCGGTTCCTGCGGCGGCGGCTCGGGCGCGGGCGGCGGGCTGCTTCCGATCGCCGGCGCGGCATGACCTTCGATCATCCCGGCTTCGACGACCACTTCCTCGACCGGCACCTTCCACTGGAAGGCGTCGAGCCGGCCGCTCACCGGGGAGACCGGCATCCAGCGCTCGGACACGAAACCGTCGGCGGTCCAGGCCGGATCATGGCGCGCATGCAGCGCCCGCCCCATCCATTCACGCGCGCGACCCGCGTCGCCGGTGAGTTCTTCGAGTTCGGCCATCAGCATCGCGACGCGCTGGGTGGGAGCGGCGATGAGCGGCGCGAGCGCCGCGCGCGCGACGCCCAGCTCACGCGCATCGAGAGCCGCGCGAGCGAGCGCCAACGCGCCTTCAAGGTGCCCCTCCGGCTGGCGCACCAGCGACTGGATGCGCTTGAGGCGGTCGCGCGCGGAGTCCGAGATACGCACGTGCGCATAGGCGTCGGCGAGGTCCGGATGCGGATTGGCCCGCCACGCCGTCTCGATGATCTTGCCCGCCTTGCGCGGCTCGCCGCTTTCCGCAAGCAGGCGCCCGGCGAGCACCGCCGCCGGAACGAGATCGGGCGCCAAGCGCGCGGCCTCGATCGCGAGCGTCTTGGCGCGGTCGCGGTCGTGCTCGTGTGCGGCCATCGCGCGGGCGGTGAGTAGCACGGCACGCAAACGCCGGTGCGCGGGCTTGTCGAGGAGCCCGCTCGCGCGGTTTGCTTCCAGGCATTCGAGCGCGCCGTCCCAGTCGGCGGCGGCGCAGCGGAACTCGAGCACCGCCTCGCCGGCCCATGGCAGCGCCGGCGCAGCCTGCGCCGCCTCCTCGGCAAACTGCCGCGCGGCCGCGGTGTCGTGGCGCCGCTGCGCTTCGACGTAGAGACCGTGCAGGGCGAGAAGCCGCGTGTCAGGCCGCGCGGCCATGGCGCGGAACGCCGCCTCGGCCGCGCCGCGGTCACCGTTGAGCTGGGCGGTTTGGGCGGTCAGCAAGAGCGCGAGCGGCTCGCCCGGGGTGTTGCGCAATGCCTCGGCCGCGAATCGGTGCGCCGCGCGTGCGTCGCCGGCGCCGATCGCCACGAGGCCGCGCGAGATCGCGTTGAAGCCGCGCCGGCGCCGGCGTTCCCCGAGCGACGTCGACATCCGTGTCGGCGCCCGCATCAGCCCGCGCAGCAGCGCCCAAAGCGCGATCGCGACGGCAATGAGGGTCGCGAGCGCCACCGCCGCCACCATGACGGAGGTCTCGATGCGCATCCCCTGCCAGGTGATCGCGACGTCGCCCGGACGATCGGCGAGCCACACGGCGGCAAGCGCAAAGATGACGATAAGGACGAGGAAGAGGGCGACGCGGATCATCGGGGCGGGACGTTCAATTCATTGGAAGGGAACTGGGTACCGGGTTTCCGCGCGGAATGCGACTGGATAACGAGGCTAAGGTGAAGTGTTGCCGAGGCCGGTCACCGCGTTGGCGGCCAGCCGCCGCGCGGCATCGACCGCCGCGGTACGCGCCTTGGCAGCCTTAATCCAATCGGCCGCCGGAGCCTGCACGGCCGGCGGCAGTTTTTCCACCTCGGCGAGTGCTCCGGCGATATCGCCGCGGTGCGCCTTCGCGCCGGCACGCGCCAGGGCGGCGGCCGGCTCGTCGCCGGGCACATCGCCGACCGGATGGACGCGCACCAGCCGCTCCGCATTGGCCTGGAGGCGGCCGAGAATGCCGCCGTTCTGACTGGGCGGCGCAGCCGCCGCGCTCATGGCGGATTCGGCCCTGTCGAAATCGCGGGCCAGCACATCCGCGTTCGGCACCCCGGCGGCTGCGAATGGTTCGAGCGGCGCGAGGGCGGATGCGTCGGCCCCAAGTGCTTTGGCGGCGGCAAGCTCCGCCGTGAACGGCGCGCCGCGTTCGACTGCCGTGCGCAGCGCACCCGCCACGACCGCGAGCCGCACCACCCGATCGGCGGAGGCCCCGGTCATCGTTTGTTCGACGCGCTGATTGGTCGTGTGTTCCGCGTGCTCAAGCGCGGCCACCCGCGCCGTGAGCGCCTCATTGTCCTTGCGCAAGGCGTCATTCGCGTCCGCGCCGCTCGACTTGCCGACGGCATCGGCGCGGTCGCGGGCGTCGCGCGCGGCGGCCGCATTGTCTTCGATGCGCTTACGCAAGTCCGTGAGGGTGTCGCCGAGCGCGCGCTGCATGCTCTCAGCCGCCGACAGCCGCGCGAGTACCGCCGGGTCGGTCGGCGCCGAGCGTGGCGTCGCGAGAGCACTCTCGGCGCGATTGAGCCTATCGTCGACGCGACGCAGGCTCGCGTCGATCGTGTCGACCCGCGTGCGTAAATCGTCGAGCGCCTTGGCGTCGGCGGGCGCGGGCTTTCCGGCAAGGCCGCGCACCTGGGTATCGAGCGCGTCCACCTTTCCGGCGAGCGAAGCGTCACGATTCAAATATTGGCTGAGCAGCCAGAGCGCCGTGCCGATGATGGTGAGGAAGAGGACACCGGCGATGGCGGCAGCTATCCATGGTCGCGCGTCGCCGCGGGCGGCCGGAGGCGGTGGGGGCGGTTGGCGCGGCGGTTCGCTGTGGTGACCGGCAGCGGGTTCCGACTCGGGCGTCGGATGCGGCGCTTCGCGCGCGGACTCTTCGGCGGCGGCGATGGTTTCGGGCGCAGGTTCCGTGGCGGGTGCGGACTCGGGATTGGGCGCCGGCTCGGCAGTGGCCGCCGACTCTGCGACCGCGTCTATAACCGGTTCGCGCGCGATTTCGCTCGCCGTGCCCTCGATGGTGGGCGGCGGACGGCGACGGCGGCCGCTTGGCGGCCGCCCGCTTCCCGCTCCCTCGCGCTCGTCGCTCATTCACGCTTCTCCTGCGGCGCCTGCCTACAGCGCCGGGCGCGGCTGGGCAATGAGTTCGAACAGCGCGTCCTCCTCCGGCTTTGGCGCGATGCGGACGTGCGTGGCGCCCGCGTCGCCGAGGGGTGCGGCGATCTGCAGCGACAAACAAAAATGAACTAGGCCGAGAGACTCTTGGCCCAGACCAGCGGCGGCGGCACAACGCACGAACGTCTCCGCGCTGCGGTGTGAGTAATGCAGCACGCCGTCGAGTTCGCCCGCAGCGATTGCTTGCTCTGCTTCACGGGGCAAGCGTTCGGCCGCGGTTGCCCGATACACAACGGCCGTGCGCGTCTGCAGGCCGTGGCGCGCAAGTTCTGCGCCGAGATCCACACTGCGCTCTTCCCCGGCGAGGTAGAGCAAAGGGGCGACCGCCCCCGTCAGTGCCCGCGCGACCAACTCGATCAAATCGTGCGCATCGCCGTCAGCGGAATGCACCGTCGTGAATCCCGCGGATTTCGCGGCTTCGGCGCTGCGCCGGCCGACGGTGTAGAGCGGCGCGCGCCGCAGTTCTTCAATCCGCGCATGCCGCGCGACCGCGCGCGCCGCGTTGGCGCTCGTTGTCAGAACGGCCGCGAACGGCCCGGGGCCGAACTCGGCGGCGAGCGGCACGATGTGCAGGAGCGGCGCGAGCATCACGGTGTGCCCGCGTGCGCGCAGCGCCGCGGCGGTGCGCTCGCCATCGTCCTGCGGCCGGGTGACGAGCAGACGCACCGATTAGCCGGCAAGAAAGAAATCGGGAGGCGCGAGACGCTTGAGTTCGCGCCCGGCTTCCGCGCCCAGCGCCGCCGCATCGTCGCGCGATCCGGCGCATGCGGTCTCGTGCGCTTCGCTGCCGTCCGGCCGCAGGATCAGCCCGCGGAATTGCAGCGCCTGCGCCGCGATGGTCGCATGCCCGGCGATCGGCGTGCGGCACGAGCCGTCGAGCACCGCCAGGAAGGCGCGCTCCGCCGTGAGCGCCGCGCTGGTTTCGCCGTGATCGACCGCCGTAACGAGGTCGCGCACGCGCGTGTCCGCCGCGCGGGTTTCAATTGCGATCGCCCCCTGACCGACAGCGGGAAGAAATTCTTCAACAGAGAGGATGGCAGTCGCCGCGCGCGCGAGCCCCAGCCGCTTGAGCCCGGCGAGCGCGAGAAGCGTCGCGTCGGCCGCGCCTTGTTCGAGCTTGCGCAGCCGCGTCTCGACGTTGCCGCGGAAATTGACCACGGCGAGGTCCGGCCGCAGCCGGCGCACTTGTGCCTGGCGCCGCAGCGCCGAGGTGCCGACTACGCTGCCGCCTGGCAACCCTGAGAGATCGCCCGCCTTGCGGCTGATGAAGGCATCGCGCACGTCCTCGCGCTCCAGGCAGGAGGCGATTACGAGGCCGTCCGGAAGCGCGGTCGACATGTCTTTCGCGGAATGCACCGCAAGCTCAATGGCGCCGTCGAGAAGGGCCTGCTCGATTTCCTTGGTGAACAGCCCTTTGCCGCCGGCGTCGGCAAGCGGCCGATCCTGGATGCGGTCGCCCGAGGTGCGGATGGCCTTGATATCGATCGCGTCCGGCGCCCAGCCATGCGCGGCGGCGAGGCGGTCGCGCACCGCGCGCGCCTGCGCCAGCGCCAGGGGGCTGCCGCGCGTGCCGATGCGCAGCATGATCGACGATTGCGCCATGGCGCTGTTATAGACCCTCTCCCATGCTCGTGCTCGGCATCGAGACGACCTGCGACGAGACCGCGGCCGCGGTCGTGCGCCGCGACGACACTGGCTTGGGCGAAATCCTCTCCAATGTCGTGCTCTCGCAAATCGCCGAACACGCGGCGTTCGGCGGCGTCGTGCCGGAGATCGCCGCCCGCGCGCACGTGGAAGTGCTCGACCGCGTCATCGCCACCGCGATGAAAGAGGCGAAGACGGAATTTTCCGCACTGGCCGGCATCGCGGCCGCGGCCGGTCCCGGGCTGATCGGCGGCGTCATCGTCGGGCTCACCACCGCCAAAGCCATCGCGCTCGTCGCCGAGAAGCCGCTTGTCGCGGTCAACCATTTGGAGGCGCATGCGCTTACAGGACGGCTCACCGACGGCGCGTCGTTTCCCTTTTGTTTGTTTCTCGCCTCGGGCGGCCATACCCAGATTGTTGCCGTGCTCGACGTCGGCCGTTACGAGCGCCTCGGCACGACGCTCGACGACGCCATCGGCGAAGCCTTCGACAAGACCGGCAAGCTCTTGGGCCTTCCCTATCCCGGTGGGCCGGAGGTCGAGCGCCGTGCCACGCAAGGCGACGGCGCGCGGTTCACCTTGCCGCGCCCGATGCTCGGCCGCGCCGAACCGGATTTCTCGTTGTCCGGCCTCAAGACGGCCCTTCGGCTCGAAGCGGAGAAAATTGCGCCGGTGTCGGACCAGGACGTGGCCGACCTGTGCGCCTCGTTCCAGCAGGCGATCGTCGACGTGGTGTCCGATCGGGTCAGCGCCGGGCTACGGCTGTTCCGCGAGCGCTACGGCGGCCCGACCGCGCTCGTCGCCGCGGGCGGCGTCGCCGCCAACCAGGCTATCCGCCGCGCGCTCAACCGGGTCGCCATCGCGTCCGGCACCGTGCTGATCGTGCCGCCGCCGGCGCTTTGCACCGACAATGGCGCCATGATCGCCTGGGCCGGCGCCGAACGCCTCGCGCGCGGCATGACCGACACGCTTGCGGCGAGCCCGCGTGCGCGCTGGCCGCTCGATATGCGCGTCTCGACGGCAGGCCGATGATCTCGTTCGCCAAAACCGATGAAGGGCACTCGATCCGCACCGCGCGAACGCTCCTGCGCCCCTGGCGTCCCAGCGATCTTGAGCCTTTTGCCCGGATGAATGCCGATCCCGAGGTGATGGAGCATTTCGAAGCGCCAGTGACGCGAGCGCAGAGCGATGCCTCGGCCGCGCGATTCTCAGATCACATAACGGCGCACGGATATGGCTTCTGGGCCGTGGAGATTCCGGGAGTTGCCGAATTTGTTGGTTTCGTCGGTTTGCTCCCGGTTGAATTCGTTGCCGATTTCACTCCGGCGGTCGAAATCGGCTGGCGGCTCGGCCGCCCCTACTGGCGTCATGGCTACGCGTCCGAGGCGGCGCGCGGCGCCGCCCGGTTCGGATTCGACGTGCTCGGCTTGCGTGAGATCGTTGCCTACACGGTTCCAGCAAATGTTCGCTCGCGCGCGGTGATGACGCGCATCGGAATGGTGCACGATCCGGCGGGAGACTTCGAGCATCCTAAAGTCACGCTTGGACATCGGTTGCGCCCGCATGTGCTGTATCGTTTGACCGCGTCTGGGCTTACGCCGTGACGACCTTCCGCCACATCGGCGTGTTGGGCGCGGGCGCGTGGGGAACGGCGCTCGCCAATGTCGCCGCGCGCGGCGGCGCGCGCGTTTCGCTCTGGGCGCGCGATCCGGCGGCAGTCACAGCCATGGCAGTGAGCCGGGAAAGCCGCCGGCTGGCCGGCTTCCGCCTCGATGAGCGCGTGGTCCCGACTTCCAGCATCGCCGAGGCGGTCGCGGCTGACGCCGTGCTGCTCGCCGTGCCGGCGCAGGAGTCGCGCGGCGTGGCAACGCTCGCCACGGCAGTGCATGCGGGCACGCCGGTCGTCGCCTGTGCCAAGGGCATCGAGCGCGGCACGCGAAAATTCATGACCGAAGTGATCGCCGAATGTTTGCCGCAGGCGGTGCCCGCGATCCTGTCGGGGCCGGGCTTTGCCGAGGACGTGGCGCGGGGCCTGCCGACCGCCGTAACCCTTGCGGCGCAGGACGAAACCGCGGCCCAGGCGCTGGCGCGCGCAGTGAGTTCGCCGACCTTCCGGCCGTATCATTCGACCGACGTGCGCGGCGTCGAAATCGGCGGCGCTGCCAAGAACGTTCTCGCCATTGCGGCCGGCATCGTCGGCGGGCGGAAGCTCGGCACCAGCGCGCTTGCCGCGCTCACCACCCGCGGCTTCGCCGAACTGGCGCGGTTCGGCCGCGCGTTCGGCGCCCGCACTGAAACGCTCACCGGCCTTTCCGGCCTCGGCGACCTTATTCTCAGTTGTCTGAGCCCGCAGTCGCGCAATTTTTCCCTCGGCCTGGCGCTCGGCCAGGGCCGCTCGGTTGAAGAAGCCCATCGCGCCGGCCGGCTGGCCGAGGGTATGTTCACGGCCTCGGTGCTGGTCGAGATGGCGATCGAGCGCGGGGTCGAGATGCCGATCGCCAGCGCGGTCGCGGCGATGCTGGAGGGCCAAATCGGCGTCGACGGCGCGATCGAATCTTTGTTGACGCGGCCGTTGCGAGCGGAGGTGTGAGCCATGGCTTATTGGTTGCTGAAAACCGAACCGGATTCATACTCCTGGGACGATCTGGTGAAAAAAGGCGCCAAGGGCGACGCCTGGACCGGCGTGCGCAACTTTCGCGCCCGCGAGTATCTGAAGGCGATGAAGAAAGGCGACCGTGCCTTCTTCTATCACACCGGCGATGAGAAGCAGGTTGTCGGCATCGCCGAGGTGATCCGCGAGGCTTATCCCGATCCGACCGACAAGGAAGGCGTTTTCACGGCGGTCGACATCAAAGCACTCAAGCCGTTCAAGCGGCCGGTGACACTCGCCGCCGTGAAGGCGGACAAGCGGCTCAAGGACATGGTTCTCGCCAAGCAGCCGCGCCTATCGGTGCAGCCGGTAACGAAGGAAGAATGGAAACTCCTGGATGAGAATGGCAACCTGTAGGGGAGGCGAATAGCGAGTGGTGAATGGTCAATGGTGAATGGTGAATAGTAAATCGCGACACTCACCATTCACCACTCACCATTCGCTATTCGCTATTCGCTATTCGCTATTCGCCTTTCAACGCATCCGCGATCGCATCAACAAATACCCGCGCGCCGAGCACGATGTCCTCGTCGCTGGTGTTCTCCGTCCAGTGATGGCTGATGCCGCCGATGCTGGGGACGAACAGCATGGCGGCGGGAATTTTCCGCGCGAGATATTGAGCGTCGTGCCCGGCCCCGCTCGGCATGCGGATGTGCTTGCCGGGCGCGTGGCGTTCGGCGGCCTTGTCGAGCGCGGCCTGCAAGCGCTCGTCCATGACGGCGGGCGTGCTCGCTGAAATGGAAATCAGCTCGATCGGGCAGCGTCCGTCCCGGTTCGCTTGCGCGACAAGCTCGACGAGCGCCGCATGCATGCGATCGAGCACGGCCGGGTCGCTGTCGCGGAACTGAAACAGCGCCTCGGCGCCGCCAGGCACGATGCTCGGGTCGCCGGGGTCGAGCACGATGCGGCCTGTGGTCCACACGCTGCGCTCGCCCGCGACCTCGGGAAAGCGCCGGTCGATCGCGGCGAGCAGCCGCACCAGCGACAGGCCGGCGTCGCGCCGGCGCGCCATCGACGCGGTGCCGGCGTGGTTCTGCTCGCCGGTGACGCGAATGCGATACTGCCGGATGGAGACGATGGCGGTGACGACGCCGATGCGCAGACCGCTGGTCTCGAGCGTGTCGCCCTGCTCGATATGTGCCTCGAAGTAACCGGCGTAGCGCGACGGATCG
This sequence comes from Hyphomicrobiales bacterium, assembly GCA_019243195.1. Classification (GTDB taxonomy): domain Bacteria; phylum Pseudomonadota; class Alphaproteobacteria; order Rhizobiales; family Xanthobacteraceae; genus AP-16. Next base: position 19,334 of record JAFAUQ010000148.1, on the reverse strand, counting down.
ATCTGCAAGCGGGGGCGGCCGGCGTAACCGGCCTTGGCGAGCGCGTCACGCAACGGCGTTCCGTTGCTGCGGTCGCGCGCCTTGTCGATGTCCTCTTCGCCGAGCACGCCGACGAACGAGCGGCTGCCCATGAAATTGCCGAAGTGTCCTTCCTCGTCGGCGAACGCAACAACATCGACGCCGAGGCCGGAGCACGCCGGGTCCTCGGCGAACGCTCGGGCCGCCTCGAGCGCGTAGATGACGCCGAGCGCACCGTCGAGCCAGCCGGCGTGGTTCTGCGTTTCGATGTGGGAGCCGGCGAGCATCTTGCGGCCGGAGACGCGCGAAAAGCCGACGACGTTGGCGATGCCGTCGATCACCGGTTCAAGCCCGGCGCGCTGCATGCGCTCGGCAAGCCACTGGCGCGACTGCACGTCCTCGGGCGAAAGCGTCGGCCGATGTACGCCGGTCTTATACGCGCCGATTTTGCGCAACTCATAAAGGTCGCCCAGCAGACGCTCGGGATTTATGACCGGCATATTGTTCCTCGCCACGACGTGACGCTTACAGATAGCACGGAAATCCCTCTCCTGCGCCCTGCCGATTGGCGGTAAGATGCCGGCTTCTTTAGGGGAGGATGCGATGGCCTTCGTCGGAGTCAATTATCTCGCCGTGCTGGTCGCCGCCGTGGCGGCATGGGTGCTGGGCGCCGTGTGGTACATGGCGTTGTCGACGCCGTGGCTCGCGGCGCAGGGAAAGATCAAGGCGGACATGAAGCCGCCCGCCAGCAGCGCCGCGGCGTTCGGGCCGTTCGTGCTCGTGTTCGTCGCCGAACTTATCATGGCGTGGATGCTGGCCGGCATTCTCGGCCATCTCGGCACGCTCAACGTAAAAGACGGCGTGATCGCCGGCGCCGCCTGCTGGTTCGGCTTTGTCCTGACCACGACAGCAACCAATTACGCGTTCCAACACCGCAAAATCATGCTTACGGTGATCGACACCGGCTATTGGCTCCTCGTGCTCGTCGTCATGGGCGCGATCATCGGCGCGTTCGGCCTGCGCTGAGCGAAGGCTTCCACGACCGAACTGTGACACTAGTGCCGCGAACCCGAAGTTCGCACGCATTTGCCGCGGGTCCAATTGCGAACTTCGGGTTCAAAGCGGCACTAGAATCATAAGCTTGCCAGTGTCCTTCGATTCCGAAGTTCGCATCGGAGCCGGCTGCAAATCCTGGCGAACTTCGGAATCGGGACACTGGTGCGCCTTGTCGGCGCCGCGTTGAAGCGCATAATAGCGCCAATGAACACAGCCGCCCGCGCGGTGGATCACTCGCGCCGGCGTGGAGGAGGCCCATGAACGAGACCGTCACTGAAAAGGTTGCGGAGAAAGTTTACGACGCCCCTGCGGAGTGGCACCGGCGCGCCTATGTCGACGACGCCAAGTATCGCGAGATGTACGCGCGTTCGATTGCCGACTCCGACGGCTTCTGGGGCGAGGAAGGCAAGCGCCTGCATTGGTTCAAGCCGTACAGCAAGGTGAAGAACACATCGTTCGACCCGCACAACGTCTCGATCAAATGGTTCGAGGACGGCACCACCAACGTCGCTTACAATTGTCTCGACCGTCATCTTGCCAAACACGGCGACAGCGTTGCCATCATCTGGGAAGGCGATGACCCGAAGGACGACGCACATATCACCTATCGCGAGCTGCACGCCGAAGTGTGCCGCCTCGCCAATGTGCTCAAATCGCGCGGCGTCAAAAAGGGCGACCGCGTCACCATCTATCTGCCAATGATTCCCGAAGCTGCCGCCGCGATGCTGGCGTGCGCGCGCATCGGCGCGATTCATTCGGTCGTGTTCGGTGGCTTCTCGCCCGATTCGTTGGCTGGCCGCCTCGAGGACGCGAAGTCCCCGGTGATCATCACCGCCGACGAAGGCCTGCGCGGCGGCCGCAAGGTGCCGCTCAAGGCGAACGCCGACGCGGCCGCCGAGAAGGCGGGCGGCGTCACCTGCATGATCGTCGTGCGCCGCACCGGCGCGCCGGTGAACATGCAGCCGGGGCGCGATGTTTATTACGACGAGGTGGTGCGCAAGGCCTCGGCCGATTGTCCATGCGAGGAACTCAATGCCGAGGATCCGCTGTTCATCCTCTACACCTCCGGCTCGACCGGCAAGCCGAAGGGCGTGCTGCACACGACCGGCGGCTATCACGTGTTCGTGGCGATGACGCACCAATACGTGTTCGATTATCACGATGGCGACATCTACTGGTGCACCGCCGACGTGGGCTGGGTGACCGGTCACAGTTACATCGTCTACGGTCCGCTCGCCAACGGCGCCACCACGCTGATGTTTGAAGGCGTGCCGAATTATCCGACCGTGTCGCGCTTCTGGGAGGTCGTGGACAAACACAAGGTCAACACCTTCTACACCGCGCCGACCGCCATCCGCGCGCTGATGCAGGCGGGCGAGGAACCGGTGAAGAAGACGAGCCGCCGGTCGCTGCGCCTGCTCGGCAGCGTCGGCGAGCCGATCAATCCGGAGGCGTGGGAGTGGTATCACCGCGTCGTCGGCGAGCGCCGCTGCCCGATCGTCGACACGTGGTGGCAGACCGAGACCGGCGGGATTCTGATAACGCCGCTGCCGGGCGCCATCCGCCTCAAGCCCGGCTCGGCCACGCGGCCGTTCTTCGGCGTGCAGCCGGTCATCGTCGATGCGGACGGCAAGGAACTCGAGGGCGAAGCTCAGGGCAACTTGTGCATCGCCGATTCCTGGCCCGGCCAGATGCGCACGATCTACGGCGACCACCAGCGCCTCATCGACACCTACTTCAAGAACTATCCTGGCAAATACTTCACCGGCGACGGCTGCCGGCGCGACGCCGACGGCTATTACTGGATCACCGGCCGGGTCGATGACGTGATCAACGTGGCCGGCCACCGGCTCGGCACCGCCGAAGTCGAGAGCGCGCTGGTCGCGCATCCGAAGGTCTCGGAAGCCGCGGTCGTCGGCTATCCGCACGACATCAAGGGCCAGGGCATCTATGCCTACGTCACCCTGATGACGGGCGAGCACCCGACCGAGGACCTGCGCTCGGAGCTCACGCGGTGGGTGCGCAAGGAGATCGGGCCGATCGCCTCGCCCGATCTCATTCAGTTCGCGCCCGGCCTGCCCAAGACGCGCTCGGGCAAGATCATGCGCCGCATCCTGCGCAAGATCGCCGAGGACGAATACGGCGCGCTCGGCGACGTCTCGACCTTGGCGGATCCCGCCGTGGTCGACGACCTCGTCAACAACCGCCAGAACCGTAGGAGCGCTTAACTTACCCACGCGCGCCGGCCTCTAGGTTCCCCTCCCCCCACGAGAAGCCTTCAGCCCCCGCGAAAGTGGGGGGTGGCGGGGAGGGGTCAGGGGTGGGGGCGCTCGCGCGCGAAGACAGGCGTGGCCCGATAACAACACCTGACCGGAAATCGGCGCCGCCACGCGCCGAAGGTCTGGAATCGTCAACCTTTTTGCCGTCAATCTATGTCGTTGCCGATCGACGCGTGGGAGCACGCGCCGAAAGGAACACGTGTCTGGAATGGCCGGCGCGCGGGCACGCGCGGCGGCCGGGAATGGGGGTTAACATGCCAAGCTGCTCTCGCCCGTTGGCGGGCATTCTTTCCGTTGCCATCCTGGCCGGCGCGGGCCTTGCGGCGCAGCCGGCGGCTGCGCGCGAGGTCGTGAGCTTCAAGGAAGGCTCGGCCGGCACGATCATCGTCAAGAGCAACGAGCGCCGCCTCTACTATGTGCTCGGCGACGGCAAGGCGATCCGCTACCCCGTCGGCGTCGGCAAGGCGGGCAAGCGTTGGTACGGGACGACCTCGATCAGCGGCAAATACCGCCGGCCGGACTGGGCGCCCCCCAAGGAGGTCAAGCGCGACAAGCCGAAGATTCCCGACCTCATCAAAGGTGGCAGCCCGCGCAATCCGATGGGCGAAGCGGCGCTCACGTTGAGCGGCGGCGAATACGCGATCCACGGCACCAACATGCCGGGATCGGTCGGCGGCTTCGTGTCCTACGGCTGCATCCGTATGTACAACCAGGATATCCTCGACCTGTACGCACGGGTGGGCGTCGGTACGACGGTGGTCGTGCAGTGATCCCTTATCCCTCCCCGCTTCGCGGGAGGGATCAAAAATCTGAGGCGAGGCCCTTCACCTCCCAGTCGCCGTAGCGCACCGGGTCGGGCCCCTTGCGGCCATGCAGCTCATCGGGACGCTTGCCTAGCTTGCGGTCGATTTCCGCGCGCCGTTGCGCCGCTTCGGCGAGCGCGCGTTCGGCGGCAGGAGCGAGCGGCCGGCCTTCCTTGCGATTGCTCATGACAATTCCCTATTGCGGAGCGCTTACATTCGCTGCTGTCCCATGAGAGGTTGGCGGGAACAAGGAACGTACTGCGACATTCTGTTACGAGCTTCGCCTCATGCCTGCTCCCCGACGTGCACCCACCGAAGTACCGGGCCTCGCTGCCCGGCGGGTCGCGGCCGATCTTCTCGATGGCGTGCTGCGGCGGCATCGGCCACTCGACGAGCAGCTCGAAGGCGGCGAGGCGAGCAGCGCCTTTGCGGCGCTGGAGGAGCGGGACCGCGCGCTCGCGCGCAAGCTCGTCGGCACCGTGCTGCGCCGCCTCGGCACGTTGCGGCACCTGCTCGGCACCGCGCTCGACCGCGGCTTTCCGGCCGACGCGCCGCGCGTCGAGACCATCCTGCTGGTCGGCGCCGCACAGTTGTTCTGGCTCGAGGTGCCGGACCACGCCGCCGTCGATCTCGCCGTGCGGCTCGCCCAGGCGGACCGGCGCGCCGCGCGCTACCCCGGCCTCGTGAATGCGGTGCTCCGGCGCATGGCGCGCGACGGCCGCACGGCGCTCGCCGGCCTCGACTCGGCGGCGCTCGACACGCCGGCGTGGCTAATGACGCGCTGGAGGCGTACCTACGGCGAGGAAACCGCGCGCGCGATCGCTGCCGCGCATGCGGAGGAGCCGGCGCTCGATCTCACGGTCAAGCACGACCCGGAGGAATGGGCGGCGCGCATGCGTGGCAGCGTTGTCGCGACCGGAACGGTGCGCCTCGTCGCTCACGGGCCGGTGTCGCTGCTGCCGGGCTATGCCGAAGGAGCTTGGTGGGTGCAGGACGCCGCGGCGGCACTCCCGGCGCGCCTGTTGGGCGAAGTGGCTGGCCGCCGCGTCGCCGACCTCTGCGCCGCGCCCGGAGGGAAGACCGCGCAGTTCGCCGCTGCCGGCGCCCGCGTAACCGCCGTCGATCGCTCGCCGGCACGGCTCGGCCGATTGCGCGAGAATCTCGCCCGCCTGGGGCTGAGCGCCGAGACCGTTGCGGCAGACGCGCTCGAATGGCAGGCGGAACCCTTCGACGCGGTTCTCCTCGACGCGCCGTGCTCATCAACCGGCACCATCCGCCGGCATCCCGATATTCCCTGCCTCAAACGCGAGGCCGATCTCGGCACGATGACCTCCCTCCAGGCGCGCCTGCTCGACCGGGCGGTGGCGCTGACCCGACCGGGCGGAACGCTCGTCTATTGCACCTGCTCCCTCGAGCCGGAGGAATGCGAGGCGCAGATTTCGGCGATCCTTGCGCGCACACCCGGGCTTGTCCGGCGACCGGTTGCAGCGGAAGAAATCGGCAGCCAGACCGCGTTCGTCACCGCAGCGGGAGATCTGCGCACCCTGCCGTGCCACTGGCCGGATGTCGACTCGCGCATGGCCGGACTTGATGGGTTTTACGCGGCGCGCCTCGAACGCCTCTGATCCCGCCTTAGCGGCTGGCAATGGCGCCGTTCGGCGCGGCCCGGTAATAACATTCAATTCTGATCCCGGTGGCGAATCGCGCCAGGGACGCAAGCGATCAGCAAGGAGTGAAGGTTGCGCGCGAGCTTCGCGGAACGCGCCAGATTATCCTGGTTCGCAGCGCGTTGCGCCGTGCGCGGTCTCGTTGGCGGGATCGTTGCGCATCCGCTGATGCGCTGGCGCTTTTCTCCGGCTACCACCGACCGGCTGTTGATGGCGCCGAAGGATCTGCGCACCGCCGATCCGACCCGCGCGAGCGAAATCTATTCCGGCCGTTTCGCCTTCGCCGGCAAGGTGGTGATCTGCGATGGGCGCTCGCCCTTCGAGATGGACCCGCCATCGGAGGAATGGGCCGAGAGCCTGTTCGGCTTCGGCTGGCTGCGGCACCTGCGCGCCGCCGAATCCGGCATCACCCGCGCCAACGCGCGCGCGCTCGTCGACGAGTGGATCGCCTTGCAGGCGGTGGGCGATCCGATCGCCTGGCGCACCGACGTGGTGGCGCGGCGCATCATCTCGTGGCTGACCCAGGCGCCGCTGGTGCTGCACGAGGTCGACACCAAATTCTATCGCCGCTTCCTGCGCAATCTGACGCGGCAGGTGCGCTACCTGCGCGGCACGCTCGGCGGCGCGCGCGATGGGCTGCCGCGCCTGCAGGGCATCATCGCGCTCACCTACGCGTCGCTGTGCATGAAGGGGCAGATGCGCAACGCCAAGAGCGCAACGCGCCGCCTGGTGCACGAACTCGAACGGCAGATCCTGCCGGACGGCGGCCATATCAGCCGTAACCCGGGCGTGCTGATCGAATTGCTGCTCGATCTGTTGCCGTTGCGACAGGCGTATGCGTCAAACAATATTCCGCCGCCGCCCGCCCTGCTCAATGCCATCGACCGCATGATGCCGATGCTGCGCTTCTTCCGCCACGGCGACGGCAACTTCGCTTTGTTTAACGGAATGGGGCCGACCTCGGCCGATCTGCTCGCGGCAGTGCTTTATTACGACGACGCGCGCGGCACGCCGGTCGCGAACGCACCGCACAGCGGATACCAGCGCCTGCAGGCCGCAACCACCGTGATGCTCGCCGACACCGGCGTGCCGCCGCCGATCGGGGTGAGCCAGGAGGCGCACGCCGGCTGCCTTTCGTTCGAGCTGTCGTCGAAGCAGCACCGCATCGTCGTCAACTGCGGAATGCCCGCCACCAACCGCGCCAGCTGGCGCCACGTCGCGCGCGGCACCCCCGCGCATTCGACCGTGACGGTGAACGAAGCGGGCTCGTGCCGCTTTCTCGCCGCGCGCTGGCTGCGGCGTCTGCTCGGCACGCCGATCGTCGCGGGGCCGAGCGAGGTGCCGGTCGCGCGCGAAGAGCGCACCGATGGCGTGGTGCTGCGCGCCTCGCACGACGGTTACGCCGACATGTTCGGCATATTGCATCAGCGCACCTGGCGCCTTTCGCCCGATGGCCGCTCGCTCGACGGCGAGGACGTTTTTGCACCATCGTCGGGCGAGAAGCTGCCCGGCGGCGGCCGCGACGAGTTCGCCGTGCGCTTTCATCTGCATCCCGCCGTCAAGGCGAGCCGGCTCACCGACGGCCACGGCGCCATGCTGCTGCTGCCGAACCGCGAGGCGTGGACGCTCGAAGCCTACGAGGATCCGGTGAGCTTGGAGGAGAGCGTGTTTCTCGCCGGCTCCGAAGGCCCACGCCGCGCCGTGCAGCTCGTGATCCACGGCCGCGCCCGCAAGGTGCCGCGCGTGCGCTGGACCTTCACGCAGGTCGATCCGGCCGCGCCCAGTGCCCGCCACGACGCCGCCCGCGAACCCGAGCTGCCGCTGTAACCTTACCCTCCCCTGGAAGGGCGATTATCCCAGACTTGACTTTCCGTGCCGCTGTACGTTGCGGAATTTCAGCTTCGCTACAACCATCGGGGAAACGCAGTTATCTTCGGTGCAGCAATTAGAGGATGCTAGCATCACTTCGGCCTTGCAACAGAAACAGCCTTGTAGGTCATGTCCTCGCCGGAAGCATCCCTAAGTTCGTTTGCGAAGCGAAGGAATCGCCATCTAGCGGAAGGAATTAGCAATTCTTCCGAATAAGGGTTTATAGGAGCAAGAAAGCCCTTTGCGACAAGATTGCCATTTATAAGCTTTTCGTATAAATCGCTTTCTATATGTGCGTAGCTAATGTTTCTTTTAGTTTTTGCGTCACTCATTGCCGGATAAAGCTCAGCCATTCTCCGTTTTAACTCGTCTAGCTTTTCAGTGCGCTCTAGCTCGGTCTGGTCCGGGTTAGCAAATGGGCCAGTTTGATTGCAGAAGAAATTTTCAGCTTGGATATTCTTATCTTCTAGTTCAAGCGCGCGCAGCCGTTCAGCGTCAGAACGCGCAGTTTGCACAAGTTTTGAGTCGCATAAATGGAATATTTCGGGACCGTTTACCCATTCTAATTTGTCGACTGGACTATATATTTTTATTACCCATTGCATAATTGGAAATGCGATAAAGCCAATTATAAGCGCGCCACCGATTTTAAATTGCCACGTTCCCAATAGCTGCAAAAAGCGCCCAGCGATTATCTGAACTATATCCCCTAAATGCAGGGCATCTGGCGTGTGTTCATAGGTGATGATGGTCAGCAGCAGACCCGCGCCGCCCATGAAGGCGAAAAACACAATTGAGCGCTTTCTCCAAACGGGATTGCTAAGGGTGCAGGCGGACACGATGGCCCCTCCTGCGCCGATGACCACGAGCACAATCTGTAGAATCAAGACCACCTAGATTCTCCCTTGAGGATTGTACCCCAGGGGCAGGGCGGTAGAATGTACTACCGACAAGTCAAGTTCGGGATAAACCCTCCCCTGGAGGAGCCCTGGAGGGGGAGGGTCGCCGCCGAAGGCAGCGGGGTGGGACGAATTTCGAAGCAAGCGTCGCAAAGATTCACCCCACCCGACCGCTTTCGCTACGCGAAAGCGGTCGACCTCCCCCAGGCGGAGGTAAGCGCGCCTGTTGCACCGCCATTCCGCAGGCCGCTGATTCATGGTAGGCGACGCTCGCCTTCATGTGCCACACGCTTTCATGACCGAGCGTCCGCGCCGCATCACCCGCGCTTTGCTGTCCGTGTCCGACAAGTCTGGGCTCGTCGATTTCGCGCGCGCGCTCGCCGGCTATGGCATCGAGCTGGTCTCGACCGGCGGCACCGCCAAGGCGCTGTCCGACGCCGGACTCAAGGTACGCGACGTCTCCGACCTCACCGGCTTCCCCGAAATGATGGACGGGCGCTTAAAGACCTTGCACCCGAAAGTGCACGGTGGTCTTTTGGCGATTCGAGATAGCCGCGAGCATACGGGTGCAATGGAGACGCACGGCATTGCCCCAATCGATTTGCTTGTAGTGAACCTCTATCCCTTCGAAGCAACCGTGCAGGCGGGGGCTGATTTCGCGCATTGTATCGAGAACATTGACATCGGCGGCCCCGCAATGATCCGCGCCGCCGCCAAGAACCATACCGATGTTATCGTCGTCGTCGACCCGCACGATTACGCTGCACTTCTCGATGAGCTGAAGACGCACGGCGGCGCCACCACGATCGGCTTGCGTAAGTGGCTCGCTGCCAAGGCCTACGCCCGCACAGCCGCCTACGACGCGGCCATTAGTGATTGGTTTTCAAGGCAATTCTGAGCCTCAGGCCTGCTTCCAAGTGAGGTTGACAGCCATACTCCAGCGACATAACTCCCGGTGGCTGAGGAACGACGAAGGAGCGAGTTTCGCTGTCGGAATCCCCGATTTCGCTGTAGAATTAACCGAATCATCCTCAGGGCGGTGCCAAGCCCTCATGGAAAACCGAAGGTCCCGAACGATGCTGCATCTGGAACGCGCATCAATCTTGACGGTTGAGCGCGAGGATCCTTTTGTCACTCAGCTGCAGAAGGAATTGCAAGGCAGAGAAATTGAGACGAAAGTCGTCGCGATTCAGGGCCAGCCGCTGGAGACTAGGGAGTTCGATTCAGACTTAATTGCATTGAATATTCCTAACTTGGATCGGCAGGAAGTAGGTGGCATTGATCGTTTTGTGCTGAAAAATTATTGGGAAAAGCTTTTCGTTGGAGACTTTAAGTCTGTCGGCTTTCTGACAGAGCATCTCCAGGGGAAAACGATCGATAATTATGTTCAAAAGCAACTGAACTATCGGGCGCTCGGCTTGGCCAGCGGCAGCGCCGATATTGAAAGCGTCATTCAGGATTGGGCTGACACTCATATACAGCAAGGAAATATTACTTTACCCAAACTCGTTCACCTAGATTTTATGAGGAAGGAGCAACTGAGATACGGAGAGAATCCTCATCAAATCGGTGGATTTTACTTTCTACCTGGCACTCGCCTTTTCGGGATTGCTACGGCGAGGCAGCTGCAAGGGAAGCAGCTTTCATACAATAATCTAGCGGATACTGAGGCTGCCTTCGAATGCGTGGCCGAATTTGACTCAAACCGAACTGCTGCCGTGGCGATCGTCAAGCACGCTAATCCATGTGGAGTTGCGGAAGGGTCCAGCCTTTTGGAAGCCTATCAGAAGGCTCTTGACTGCGACCCTGTGTCTGCGTTTGGCGGAGTTGTTGCCTTAAATCGACCGCTTGACGCCGACTCGGCGCGCGCAATCGTGAAGGTCTTCACTGAAGTGATCATTGCACCCGATGCGACTGTGGATGCGCGGGGAATCATTGCTAAGCGGAAGAATGTTCGTTTAATGCTTGCTGGAGGCGTTCCAGACCCTCGTTCGAAGGGACTTGCTATTAGGTCTGTGGCCGGTGGACTACTTGTACAATCACGCGATAATAAGGTGGTAGATGATATGGCCCTTGAAGTTCGCACGAAGCGCGAACCAACTCCAGACGAATGGCGGGACCTCAAATTTGCTTTCCGCGTCGTCAAACACGTCAAATCTAACGCAATTGTTTACGCAAAAAATTGTGCGACTGTAGGTATAGGAGCCGGTCAAATGAGTCGAGTAGATGCTGCGCGTATCGCGGTAAACAAAGCGAAGGAAACCGCCAAGGCGGCTGGGCGAAAATCGCCTATTAAGAAGTCTGTGGTTGCGTCTGACGCTTTTTTCCCGTTTGCAGATGGTCTCGAGGCAGCGATTCAGGCGGGGGCCACCGCAGTCATTCAGCCAGGCGGCTCGATACGAGACGATGAGGTGATTGCACTCGCCAATGAGAAGAAAGTCGCAATGGTATTCACACACACACGACATTTTCGCCATTAGAGAAAATTTATCCTTACGATCCGCTCCGGATGCCCTACCGGGTGTCCGCGTTAGTTCATGCTGAATCATGGCAATGGATCTTTGGCACGCGGTGTTTGCGCCGATCAGTTGACATCAAATTTTGTTGCCTCTGGAGCTTAAAACGATGACCGTGCGCCATGACGAGAATCTGATCGCCGAACGGCCGACCTTCGTTACGCGTCTCGAATGTTCGGAAACCGGCGAGCATTATCCGGCCGACCAGATTCACAACCTCTCGCGCGCCGGCAAGCCGCTGCTGGTGGGATACGACCTCGCCGGCGTGAAGAAGGCGCTGAGCAAATCGGCGCTCGCCGAGCGGCCGCCCGATCTGTGGCGCTACCGCGAGCTGCTGCCGGTGCGGCGCGCCGCCGACATCGTCAGCCTCGGCGAAGCGGTCACGCCGCTCGTCGCCCTCGGCAAGCTTGCGAAGAAAATCGGCGGCGGCGAGCTGCTGGTGAAGGACGAAGGGCGTCTGCCGACCGGCTCGTTCAAGGCGCGCGGCCTCGTCATGGCAGTGTCGATGGCGAAGGCGCTCGGCATCAAACACATGGCGATGCCCACGAACGGCAACGCGGGTGCCGCGCTCGCCGCCTACGCGACCCGCGCCGGCATCAAGACCACCGTGTTCTGCCCGGAGGACACGCCCGAGGTGAACGTCAGCGAGATCGAGCTGCAGGGCGCGACCGTCTACCGCGTCAACGGCCTGATCGACGACTGCGGCAAGATCGTCGGCGAGGGTAAGGCGAAGGTCGGATGGTTCGACACCTCGACTCTCAAGGAGCCCTATCGCATCGAAGGCAAGAAGACGATGGGGCTCGAGCTCGCCGAGCAGCTCGGCTGGGAGGTGCCCGACGTGATCCTTTATCCGACCGGCGGCGGCACCGGGCTCATCGGCATGTGGAAGGCCTTCGCCGAACTGGAGGCGATCGGCTTCATCGGCAGCAGACGGCCGCGCATGGTGGCGGTGCAGGCGACCGGCTGCGCCCCCATGGTGCGCGCCTATGACGAGGGCGTCGAGCACGCGCCGCGCTGGGAGAACGCGCACACGATCGCGGCCGGCATCCGCGTGCCGCAGGCGGTCGGCGATTTCCTGATCTTGCGCGCGGTGCGCGAGAGCAACGGCTTCGCCATCGCCGTTACCGACGAGGCGATCTCGAAGGGGCTCGAGGAAGTCGCGCGCCAGGAAGGCTTCCTGCTGTGCCCGGAAGGCGCGGCGACCTACGCGGCTTACAAACAAGCGCTCGCCGACGGCCGCATCGGCCGGCACGAACGCGCGGTGCTGTTCAACTGCGCGACCGGTTTGAAATATCCGCTGCCGCCGATCACCCGCACCCTCGACCGGCACAAGCCGATCGACTACGCGGCGCTCTAACGGTGAGGGCTAAAATGACACGCGAGTCCGAGCAAACAATCGACCTCGGCGGCATGATCGAGGGCATCCGGCGCTGGGTCGAGAACGAAAGTCCGACCCGCAACAAAGCCGCCGTCAACCGCATGCTCGATCTTGTCACCGCCGATCTCGACGGCCTGCCGGTGAAGATCGAGCGTTTGGGCGGGCGCGACGGCTATGCCGATATGCTCAAAATACGCGCCGGCGAGGGCGACGCGCCCGGCATCCTCGTGCTCTCGCACATCGACACGGTGCATCCGATCGGCACATTGGCGGGCGCGCTGCCGTTCCGGCGCGATGGCGACCGGCTCTACGGCCCCGGCCTCTACGACATGAAGGGCGGCGCCTATCTCGCCTTCGATGCGCTGCGCGCCGTGGCGCGCGCGGGCAGCGCTCGGCTTCCCATCATCTATCTGTTCACGCCGGACGAAGAAGTCGGCAGCCCGATCTCGCGCGAGGTGATCGAAGCGGAGGCGCGCCGGGCGCGCTACGTCCTCGTCACCGAGCCGGCGCGGGACGGCGGCAAGATCGTCACGTCGCGCAAGGGTGTCGGCCGCTTCGAGGTCAAGACGACCGGCATTCCGGCCCATTCCGGCGGTTCTCACCGCAAGGGCCGCAGCGCGATCAAGGAAATGGCGCACCAGATCCTCGCCATCGAGGCGATGACCGATTACACCCGCGGCGTCACCACCACGGTCGGCATGATTTCCGGCGGTACCGCCGCCAACGTGATCCCGCAGCATTGCCAAATCAGCGTCGATTTGCGCGTGCGCGACGCCGGCACGGGCCGCGAGTTCGAAGAGCGTATTCTCGGGCTCAAGCCGGTCGACGCCGACGTGAAGCTCATCGTCACCGGCGGCATGAACCGGCCGCCGTTCGAGAAGAGCGAGGGGATCGACGCGCTGCTGCGCCACGCGCAGGCGCTCGCGCGCGAGATCGGCTTCACCCTCGCCGACACGATGATGACCGGCGGCGGCAGCGACGGCAATTTCACCGCCGCGCTCGGCGTTCCCACCCTCGACGGCCTCGGCATCGACGGCGACGGCGCGCATACGGAATGGGAGCACGGCTATATTTCCTCGATCGAGCCGCGCACGCGCCTGATGCGGCGACTGTTTGAGACACTGTCGTAATACTACGCCGTCCCGCCCGGCCCGCAGATCACGTTGAGCAGCGCCTGGCGCTTTTCATTCGCGACCACCGCCAGCGCACGTTCCAGCGCCCCCGGCAGCGCCGCCGGATCCTCGACGCGCTCGCCGTAGCCGCCCGCCGCCTCGCAGATGCGCTCGAACGCCGGCAAATTCTTCAATTGCACGAACGGGGGATCGTTGCTCTTCGCCGCGCACCCGTCCGGATACATGGCGCGCGTGCTCCGGTCGACCGCGCCCCACATGGCGTTGTTCATCACGACGAAGAGCACGGGCAGCTCGTGCAACGACGACGCGTGGTGCACGGCAGCCGGGTTGCTGAACATGGTGGCGCCGTCGCCGAGGACCGCGATCACCTGGCGGTCCGGCCGCGCCAGCTTGGCGCCGAGCGCGGCGCCGGCCCCCCAGCCCAACCCCGAGGCGGAGCTCGAGCCGAAATAAAGATCGGGCTCGTCGAACGTGCAGTGCTCGGCAAACAGCGTGTACTCGTTGACGACGATCGAACGCGGGTCGCGCGCGCGGCCGATGCAATGGCTCACCCATGCGGGATCGAGCGGGCTCTTGCGCGCGCCCGCCTGGGCCGCGGCTTTCACCCGCGCCGCAACCGTTACGCGCTGCTCGGCGATCCGGCGCCGGCGTTGCACGACGGCATCGGCGTCAACCCCCGACGCGAGCGCATCAGCAAGTGCCGATAAGGCCGCGGCCGCGCCGGCGGCGATTGCGACATCGCAAGGAAAGCCGCGGATCGGATAACGGGTGAACAGCGGATCGATCCCGCACTGGATCACCTTGCAGTCCGGCCGCAGCGCCGTGCGGCTCGCGATCCACGGCACGTCGCATTCAAGCACCAGGATCACGTCGGCATCCGGCACGAAACGCGCCGGCTCCAAGCCGAGGTTCATCGGATGCGAAGAGGAAAGTGAGAAATAACGCGGCCGGTGCTGCACCACCGGGATGGCGAAACGCTCGGCGAATTGCGCGAGCGCCGTAAAGGCGGCCGGGTCGCGGCCCGCGTTCGCGGTGACGATCAGCGGCTGTTGCGCCTGCGCAAGCAGGCTGGCCGCCGCCGCGATCGCACCCGCGTCGGGCGCCGGCGACGCCGCGGCACTGAACGGCCGCGGCATCTCGCGCGGCTGCGGCATCGGCGCCGCGATGACTTCGCGCGGCAGCGAGAGATAGACCGGCCCGCGCGGCTCGCTCGCGGCGATCGCCAGCGCGCGGTCGACCACGGTCGCGAGCTGCTCGCCGTTCCTCAGCTCATAATCCCATTTGACGATCTCGCGCAGCATGCCCGCCTGATCGTACATCTCCTGCGCCCAATGGATGTAGCCGTCGCGCGCGCCCGGCAGCCCGGCCTCGGTGAGCGGCGAACGGCCGGCGGTGAGCAGGATCGCGACGTTCTCGCGCGCCGCGTTGATCGCCCCGCACACCATGTTGGCGGTGCCGACGCTCACATGCACCATCACGGCCGGGATGCGCCGCGAAACCATGCCGTAGCCGTGCGCCATGGTGACCGCCACGTTCTCGTGCGTCGCGAGCATCGGCCGCGGCGCCGCGGCGCCGGTCTGCGCCGCCTGCGCGTACGCCTCGATCAGCGGCGCGAAATCGGTCCCGGCGTTGCCGAACAGATAGTCGACGCCGCGCTCGGCCAGTTGCGCGAGATAGGCGGCCGCGACGGTGCGGTTTTCCAGAGGTTTCATCCGATTGTTCTCATTCCATTACGAACAGCACACTCTACCCCCTCCCCATCCCTCCCCCGCAAGCGGGTTGGAGACCGGGCAGACCGATCCTCCGGTTGCTGGACATTGCGCGCGCTCTCAACGAACAATGCCGCGCCGAAGAAGCGGAGGGTTGTACGATGAAGCGGATGTGGATGGCGCTCGGCGCGTTGCTGTTGGCGCTCGCGCCGGGCGCGGCGACGGCGCAGGACAAGCTCGTGGTCAGCGTTTGGGGCGGCAGCTGGCGCGACATGGTGAACGACATCATCGCCAAGCGGTTCACCGCCGAAACCGGCGTGCCGGTCGAATTCATCACCGGCGGCACCATCGACCGGCTCAACAAGGAGCGCCTCGCCAAGGGCAACCCGGAAAGCGACATCACGTTTACGACGTCGCACGTCGGCTGGCTCTACGCCAATGACGGACTTTACGAGAAGCTCGATCTTTCGAAAATCCCGAACGCCGCCAACCTGATCGAACAGGCGAAGATCAGCCCGTATCACATCGGCACCTGGGCCTACGTCTACACGATCGGCTATCGCAGCGACCTCATCAAAGACGAGGCCTTCGCCAGCTGGGCCGACCTGTGGAAGCCGTCGCTCAAGGGCAAGCTCGCGGCGCCCGATTTCGATCCGAGCCACCTGATCGTCGTTTCCGCAATCCTCTCGGGCGGCGACGCGGCCACCTGGGAAAAAGGGCAGGCGAAGCTCAAGGAGCTCAAGCCCAACTTCAAGGCGTTCTATACCAACGACGCCAACAGCCAGCAGCTGATCGCCAATGGGGAGACGCCGGTGCAGGTGATCCTCTCCATGAACGCCCACTACATGGCGAGCGAAGGCGTGCCGATCCGCCTGGTGATCCCAAAGGAAGGCGCCGTGCTCGGCATCGACACCGTCGCGATCATGAAAGGCTCGAAGAAAGCGGACCTCGCCTACAAATTCATCAACGTCGCGCTCGACCCGCAGGTGCAGGCGGAAGTCGCCAAGTTCAAGAAGGGCAGCCCGATGGTGACGAACGCCAAGGTCGATCCGGAGATCGCCAAGCTGCCCGGCGTGTTCACGACGCCGGAGCAGTGGAGCAAGCAGGCGATCATCATCGATCACAAGCTGCGCGCGGAGAAGACTGCCGAGTGGCGCAAGTGGTTCGCCGAGAACATCATGAATTGATGCTGTGATGCGCTCGTCGAGATGAACCGGCCGTTCCTGCGCGTCTTCGTGTCGCCGGCCATACTGTGCGCGGCCGCGCTGCTCGCGGCGCTCGCGGCGGTCCTGCAGTACAGCTTGCGCGCCTACGTGCCCGGCGCGCTCGAGCCCGGCGGTTTCACGCTGGCCAATTTCGCCGCGCTCGCAAAGCCGCTCTACGCGCGCGTGTTCCTCGACACGGTGTGGATCTGTTTCATCACGGCGCTCGTGTCGCTGATTATCGGCTACCCGCTCGCCTATGCGCTGGTGCGCACGCGCAACGCCGCGCTCAAGGCGGTGATCCTGGTGATCGCGGTCACGCCGCTGTTCCTCGGCGAAGTCGTGCGCACCTACTCGTGGATCGTGGTGCTGGGCAACAACGGCTTCGTCAACGCGATGCTGCTCAAGCTCGGCCTGATCGCGCAGCCGCTGCAGCTCATGTTCACCCATTTCGGCGTCGTCACCGCGCTCGTTCACGTGACCTTGCCGGTGATGGTGATCATGCTGGCGGCGGCACTCGCCCACGTGGACCGCGACTGCGAGCGCGCGGCCGCGAGCCTCGGCGCCGGCCCGATCCGCACCTTCCTCACCGTGACCCTCCCACTATCGATGCCCGGCATCGTCGCCGGCGTGACGACGGCCTTTGCCTGGACGTTCAGTGCCTTCGCGACGCCGCAGCTGATCGGCGGTGGGCAGGTGAACATGGTCTCCAACCTCGTCTATCAGCTCGGCTTTGCGAGTTTCAATTTTCCCTTCGCCGCGAGCCTCTCGGTCGCCGGTCTTGCGCTCACCTTCGCGGTGCTCGCACTGCTGCGCGCCGTCGCCCGGCCGCTGGAAAGAATCGGGCCGCACTGAAAATGTCGCGCCTTTCCTCAAATCGGTGGCTTCGTCTGCTCGGCGCCCTCGCGGTCGCGGCGATCCTCGGCTTCCTGCTGCTGCCGGCAATCGTGGCGGCGCTGGCGGCTTTCAACGGCCGCGCCATCCTGTCGTTTCCCCCGGAGACTTGGTCGCTGCGCTGGTTCGCCAAGGCGCTCGCCTACGAGGACTTTCGCGCGGGATTCCGCAATGGATTAATCGTCACCGCTTGGGCCTCCGTGCTCGCGCTCGTCGTCGGCGCGGCCTTCGCGTTCGTGCTCGACCGTTATGACTTTCGTTTCAAGCGGACACTCGAAACCGTTCTGCTCTCGCCGCTCGTGATCGCGCATTTCACCGTCGGGCTCGGGTTTCTCATTTTGGCCGCGCAGCTCGGCGTGGCGCGCGGCTTCGCGGTGGTCATTGCCTGCCACGTGGTGCTGGTGCTCCCGTTCGTGGTGCGCAGCGTTTACGTTTCACTGCGCAATCTCGATCGCCGCTTCGAGCTTGCCGCCGCGAGCCTCGGCGCGCCGCCTGCGCGCGTGCTTGCGACGATCACGCTGCCGCTGCTGCTGCCGGGCCTCGTCAGCGGTTGGCTGTTCGCGGCGATTCTTTCGTTCAACGAATTCACCGCGTCGCTGTTCGTGACCGTGCAGCGCACCCAGACCCTTCCGGTCGCCATGTACAACTACGTGCGCGAATACGCCGATCCGTCGATGGCGGCGATTTCGGTCATCTACATCGTCGCGACCGCGGCGCTGCTCACGTTCGCCACGCTGTTCCTCGGCCTCGGAAAGGTGCTCGACGTTGAGCAAGCCCGCTAATCCCGGGCCGGCCGATCCGGCGGTCGCCGTCCGCCTCGACGGCATCACCAAACGCTTCGGCGAGGTCGTCGCGCTGCACGATGTCTCGCTCGACGTGCGGCGCGGCGAGCTGATGACGCTGCTCGGCCCGTCAGGATGCGGGAAGACTACATTGCTCAACCTCGTCGCGGGGTTCCTCGCGCCGGACGCGGGCGAGATTGCGATCGCCGGCGCCCACGTCACCGATCTGCCGACCTATCGGCGCGAGATCGGCATGACGTTTCAGAACTACGCGCTGTTTCCGCACATGAGCGTGGCGTCGAACGTCGGTTACGGCTTGCGCGCGCGGCGTCTCGACAAGACTGAGATCGCGCAACGCGTCGCCGCCGCGCTCGATCTCGTCAAGCTCACCGGCCTCGAAGACCGCAGACCACGCCAGCTTTCGGGGGGGCAGCAGCAGCGCGTCGCGCTCGCCCGTGCGCTGGTGGTGCGACCGCAGGTGCTGCTGCTCGACGAGCCGTTCTCCGCACTCGACCGCAATTTGCGCGGGGCGATGCAGGTCGAGCTGCGCGAGATCCAGCGCAAGCTCGACGTGACCACGATTTTCGTCACCCACGACCAGAGCGAGGCGTTGAGCCTGTCGGATCGCATCGCCGTGATGGCCGAGGGGCGCATCCGCCAGCTCGGCTCGCCGGACGACGTCTATCGCCGTCCGGCCGATCGCTTCGTTGCCTCCTTCGTCGGCGACGTGAATGTGTTGCGGGCGCGGCTGGAGCGTCGCGACGGCACGACGGCGATCGTCGCGCTGGGTGCCGCGCGGGTTAAGGTTCCGAGCGCCTCGCTGGGCGGCGCTACACCCGGAACTGCGGTCGATCTGTTCGTACGGCCGGAAGATCTACGCATCGCTGATGAAGGCGTGCCGGCCGTTGCGCACGGCATCGTGGCTGCGCAGGTCTATCAGGGCGGCCACGTCGACCTGCACGTCGAGAGCCCGGAGGTCGCGTCTACGCGCGTGCTGCTGCGCATTCCCGGACAGGCCGCCATGACGCGATGGCCCATCGGCACGCGCGTTGGAATCGAATTGGCTACAAACGAAGCAGTGGCATTCCCGTCGCCTTAGAGCGCCCATTCCGCTATAGCGAGACGCATT
>JAFAUQ010000123.1 GCA_019243195.1 Hyphomicrobiales bacterium | reverse complement strand
ATCAGAGATCGATCAACCGTCGCAGCTACGCCCGCTCCCAGACCCAATGCACCGGCTACGACGTGCTCACACGCCGTTCCGTGCGTGAAAAAATAACCACGTCCGCCTCTTGACTTAACGGACATCAGAGGATGACGGCGGTGTTTGCTGCACGTCCGCATCCGGCGGACAGCGCTGCCGTTCGACACTTCGCACCGAATCACGGCCTAGTCGGAACTCGCCAATTCCGCAGGGCCGCCGGCATGAGCGACGATCGGGCGTTGCGCGCGTTTCACAATGCCCGGCTTAAGAAGCTGCAAAAGCAAGGCTACGACGTCGGCGCCGCGTTCGCGCGCGCGCACGCGCTGCATCAAAGCGGGCTCGCGTCCGAAGCCCAGGCGGCGTGCCGCGACATCCTGCGCAAGGTGCCGCGGCATTTTCAGGCGCTCCAGCTTCTTGCCATCACGGAATATCAGCACGGCCGTTACGAAGAGGCCGACCGGCTGCTCCGCCAGGCTTTGACCGTCGAACCCAACTCGGTCGCCGCGCTTACCAACCGCGGTGTCGTCCTGCACGAGCTGAAACGATTCGCGGAGGCGCTCGCCTGCTACGACAAAGCAGTCGCGATCCAGCCCGATTGCGCCGAGGCGATCAGCAACGGCGCCAATGCGCTGGCGCAACTCGAGCGCTTCGACGAGGCGGTGACGCGTTACGACCGGGCGCTTGCAGTGAGGCCCGCCTATCCCGAAGCGTTGAGCAACCGCGCCAATGCGCTGTTTCATCTGCGCCGCTACGACGAGGCGCTCGCGAGTTGCGATGAGGCCCTCGCGCTCAAGCCGAACGACGCCGACGCGCTGAGCAATCGCGGCAACACGCTCACCCACCTGCGGCGCTTCGACAAGGCGCTGGCAAGCCTCGACAAGGCGCTCGCGCTTAATCCGGGCTTGTCGACCGCCTGGATGGGACGCGGAAACGTCCTCATCCGCCTCAATCGCCACGGCGAGGCGCTCATCGCCTATCAGAACGCGCTGGCCGCCAAGCCCGATAACGTCAATGCGATGGTGCAGCTTGCGCAATTTCATGAACGACACGGGGAGATAGACCAGGCTCTGTCCTGGTACGACTGGGCGCTCGCGCTCAAGCCCGACTTCGCCGACGCGATTTCCAACCGGATATTCACCCTCGATTTCGCCAATGATGTCGGGGTCGAGGAACAGCAGGCGGCGCGTAAATATTGGTGGCAACACATCGGTGCGAAAATTGCCGGGAAGTCTCGATTTAGGTACGACATCGACCCCGATCCGGCACGGCGCATTGTGCTCGGCTACGTCTCGGCCGACTTCCGGCGGCATTCGGCGGCGGCGACGTTCCGGCCGGTGCTCCAGCATCATGACAAGACGCAATTCAAAATCGTCTGCTATTCGTGCTCAATTGCGCAGGATGAAAAGACGGAGGAGTTCCGCCGCATTGCCGATCGCTGGGTCGACGCGGGGCAGCTCTCCGACCAGACGCTGGCCGAGCGCATCGTCGCGGACAAAATCGACATTCTCATCGACCTCTCCGGGCACTCGGAGGGTAACCGGCTTGGCACCTTTGCGCGCAAACCGGCGCCGGTGCAGGTGACCGCATGGGGGCATGGGACGGGGACCGGCCTTCCGACCATCGATTATCTGTTCTGCGATCCGGTCACGATGCCCGTGAGCGTGCGCGGTTTCTTCGCCGAGAAGCTCTACGACTTGCCGTGCATCATCACGACCGAACCGCCGCCGCCCGGACTGCGCCCGGCGGACCCGCCCGTCCTTGCTAACGGGCACGTCACCTTCGGCGTATTCAATCGTATGTCCAAGGTTTCCGATGAAGCGCTGGCGGTTTGGACGGATATCCTCAATCGCGTGCCCGGCGCGCGGCTGCTGATGAAGGACGGTTCACTCGACGACGAATCCGTTCGCGCCGGCCTGAAGCAAAGGTTCGCCGCGCACGGGCTCGCGCCCGATCGGGTCGATTTCCTGGGCTATACCCCGCGCGAGCAGCACCTTGCGGCGTTTGCCAAAGTCGATATCTGCCTCGATCCGTTCCCGCAAAACGGCGGCGTGAGCACGTGGGACGCCCTGCACATGGGCGTTCCGGTGGTCGCCAAACTGGGGCAAGTGCCGGTGAGCCGCCTCTCAGGCGCGATCCTCTCCTCACTCGGTTTGCACGATTGGGTGGCGGCGAGCGCGACGGAATATGCGGACATTGCCGTGGCCGGTGCCTCTATGCCCGAACATCTGCGGCAATTGCGCCATGCGCTGCCAACAACGATCGCCAACTCCGCGTCGGGCAATGGCGAGCGCTACACCCGCGCGGTCGAGCAAGCGTACCGCTCGATGTGGCAGGGCTACTGCCGCACGCGGATTTGACGCGTTCTCAGCCGTTCACCGTTCCGAAATCCAACTTTACTTCGCTTCGCTTGCGAGGCGCTCTATAGCCGTGGCCGGCATATCGATTTCATCATTCTCTCCCCACGCAATAGCTGTCCCATCGTTCGTAATGTGAACGGTGCGAAAAAGCTCCGGATTGTCACGCAAGGGTCGATAGAACTTATAACTCAGGATTGCCGGCGCGAGATCAATCGTGGTCGGCGGAGAGCCGTTGAGGTTACCCACCCAGGTAACTCGGATCGACAAGTCACTGTCCGCCTCAACCCAACCAATTTGCGGCATCGGCGGCCCGAGTTGGACAATATCAGTCTCGCTCATTGCATCTTCTCCATTCCGACCACACCAGCCCCTCAGCGGTCGAAATCGACCGCGGTCGTGTTGGCGCCGCAGATGAGCACGCCGACCCTTTCGCCCGGCTGCGGGCGGTAGCGGCCCGAGAGCAGCGCCGCGAGGGGAGCGGCGGCGCCCGGCTCGGCGACGATACGGAGCGTGGACCACAGCGCCTTCTGCGCGTGCCGGATGGCGTCGTCGGTGACGAGCACCACGCGCTCGATATGCCGTTGCGCGATCGGAAACATCAGTTCGCCGACACGCCGCGGCGCAAGCGAGTCCGCGGCGATGCCTCCTGCCGGCGCGTCCACGGGACGTCCCGCAGCGAGCGCGCGCTCGAGCGTCGGCGAAAGCTCCGGCTCGACCGCCACGACTCTGATACGGCTCGCGTACCAGGCGGCGATGCCGCCGATGAGGCCGCCGCCGCCGACCGCGACAAGCAACGTGTCGAGATGCGGCGCCTGTTCCTCCAACTCCAGGCCGACGGTGCCCTGCCCCAGCAACGTCTCGGCCTGGTCGAAGGCGTGTACCGGAAGCGCGCCGGACTGCGCGATGTAGGCTTCGCTCGCGGCGAGCGCGTCGGCGTAGAGGTCGCCTGAGACGACCAACTCAGCACCGTACTCGCGGATGCGCGCGATCTTCGCCGGCGAGGAGACGGTCGGCAGGAAAATTTTGGCGCGCACGCCGCGCTTCATGGCGGCGTAACTCACCGCGACGCCGTGGTTCCCGCCCGAAGCCGCGCAGATGCCCACCGGCGGAATCTTCCGCATCAGCAGATTGGCGAAGGCGCCGCGCGCTTTGAACACGCCGGCGTGCTGCATGAACTCGAGCTTGAAGGTGAGCGCGACCGCATCGAGCCCGAAGTCGCTGCCGTTGGCTTCCATCACCGGCGTGCGCCGGATGTGCGGCCGGATCAACTGATAGGCAGCCGCGATGCTCTCACGATTAACTGGGTTGTCCAGCACGACCACGGTTATCTCCACACTTGTCAAACTTTGCCATAATGCCTACAATTGGCCTACAGGAGGCAGCGATGCCGACGCGGAACATAAGCTTGACCCGAGAACAAGATGCTTTTGTGGAGGACGTGGTCAAGTCCGGCGAGTATCAAAATGCGAGCGAAGCGATCCGCGACGCACTTCGTGCTCTGCAACAGCGGCGCAAGGAGGATGCTTTAAAGCTCAAAGCACTGCGCCAACAGATCAAAGCTGGAATTGATGCGCTCGATCGCGGCGATTTCGTTGAAGTCGCAGGATCGGAACTCGAGAGTTTTTTGGATCAGCTAGGGGCCGCATCCGGCAAAAGCCCGCGCTAAGCGATGGAGCGCTTCCGCCTCTCCGGCCTCGCTCGACTAGACGTGCCCCACATCCTCGTCACCAGTGCTGAACGATGGGGAAACGAGGCAAGGCGTCGGTATGCAGCCACGCTTGCGACAGCAATGCGTAAAGTTGCGGCCGATCCGCTGGGCCCGACGACCCGTGAACGCAACGATCTCGCACCCGGCATTCGCAGCTTTCACAATCGTCACGCCCGGAGCACCGAAGCCGCCGGACGAGTGAGCAGACCGGTTCACATTCTTTATTACCGGGTGATTGGACCGGAGTTGATCGAAATTGTTCGTGTTCTGCACGAACATATGGACCCTGCGCGACATTTGACGGACTAAATCGTTCTATACCCGCTCTCGGCCAGAAGGTCGGCGCCGGTCATGAAATTTCGCGCCATGACCGCGGCATTGGTTCTCATTTACGATTTACTGCGTAGCGTAGGCGACAGCCAGGCCAACGACGGCGGCAATCAGTCCCCACAGCACTGCGTCCCATTCCGAGCCGAAACAAATAGCTACGCCGATAACAGCGGCGACGATGGCCAACACGAAATAGGGCCGAGCTATCATCTGCGCCGCTCCCTTCCTCATCCAGCGCCCAGCATCGGCAACATCATCCTGTCTCCGTGATAGAGGTTGCTTACGAAGGCGGACGCAGCTGCGCGCCGATGAGTTCTCCTAAACCGTCGTATATCCGCCGTCGACCAATAGGTCGGCACCGGTCATGAAGCTCGCGCCGTCGGAGGCTAGGAACAACGCGGCCTGCGCGATTTCCTCCGGCTCGCCCAGCCGGTTGAGCAAATGCTTCGGGCCGGCCTCGCGGCGCGCCTCATCCATGTTGCCGTAGCGATGCAGCATGCGGCGCGTCGCCACGGCGCCGGGCGAGAGTGCGTTGACCCGCACGTTGTCCTTCGCGTGGTCGACCGCCATGGCCTTGGCGAGCTGGATCACCGCTCCCTTGGTCGAGCAATAGGCGGCACGGTGCGGCGCCCCCACGCGGCCGAGCTGCGAGGCGATGTGGATGATACTGCCACCGCCCGCCGCGATCATCATCGGCAGCACCGCCCGGCTCATCAAGAATGCGCCCTTCACGTTGACGGCGAAGATGCGATCCCAATCGTCGGGATCAAGCTCGAGCACGGTCGCGTTCTTATCGATGACGGCGGCGGCGTTGACGAGCACGCGCACCGGACCGAGCTCGTCGCGCGCCGCCGCCGCGGCCGCCTGAGTATCAGATTCCCGACTCACGTCGCAGGTGAGCGCGAGCGCGCGCCCGCCGGATTGTGCGATCGATTGCGCAACCGCTTTCGCCTGCGCTTGGTCGACATCGACGCACGCGACTGCCGCGCCGGCCTTGGCGAAGGTCTCGGCGATGGCGCGACCGATGCCGCTTCCGGCGCCCGTCACCAGCGCGGCTTTTCCCGTCAGCGGCGAATTGCTCACGATGTTCTCCTCCACTTTCACGTGCAAATATTGCGGTAAAGCGCTTCTATCGATCGCTCAAGCCGCCCAGCCAGGGCCTTGCTGGAGCTGTGCAAAAACCCATGTTGCGCCGGTATTTTTCACGAAATGACCCTTTGCGTGCCACAAACATCCGCGACTATCCAACCGTCGGGGTGGGAATAGTTCAGTCACCCGGCCGGGCGGTCCCGGCCGCCCAGGTTGCCCCCTGCCGATCGGGACCGCACCGTTCCGACTCTCATTTCCAATGCAGGATTGAACTGACAGCTGGCGTCGCGATTCCGAAGTTCGCCTGCCTTGCGGCCCGTTCCGGTGCGAACTTCGGAATCGCAGGACACCAGCATCTTTATTATTCTAGTGCCGCTTTGAACCCGAAGTTCGCAAACGCATCTAGCCGCGCACGTGTGCGAACTTCGGGTTCGCGGCACTAGCGACACATTCGTTTGGGCCGCGGCTTATAGCCTGCCCAGTTGCGAGCGGCCGACAAACCACGCCACGATGAAACACACCGCGGCGACGACGAGTGACGCTACGCCATGTTTGATGTGGACGTGCGCGGAGCCCGCCTCATAACCCGGCATGAATCCCGGAAGCGAGCCGGCAGGCACCAGCCAATAAACGCAGGCAATCACCAGAAAGATCACTCCCAAGACGACGAGCACTGAACGAATCATCACGGCCTCCCCTGCGGACGTTTTGGCTGGCGCATGACCTTGTCCGAAAACCGGTTCCCACTTTTCGGGATCATGCGCGGGTGATAGGGCGCGCACATAAGGCCAGGTGGGCCCAACTTTCAAGCGTTCCACAGGCGTTTAGGGCTGCCACGATATTGCCTGAGTTGGTGCGGATGCTTGCCACGGTCCAACACGGGAGGGGTGGATGGATACGTTCGGCCGCATCATCGACGAAAGGACGTTTGAGCTGCTGCTGGTCACCGGCGGCGCTCTCGTCATGGGCCTGCTGACGTTAATCTACCTGATCTAACGGACTTTCGAGAACTCACAAAGCCGCGGGCGTGTGCGCGCCGCGGCCGAGATAGGCTTCGCGCACGCGCGCGTCCTCGCGCAGCGCCGCACATGCGCCCGCGGCAATGATTGCGCCCGTCTGCAGCACGTAGCCGCGGCGCGCGGTCTCGAGCGCGTAGCGTGCATTCTGCTCGACCAGCAGCACGGTCGTACCGGCCGCGTTGATCGCGCGGATCGTGCGGAAGATGTCCTGCACGACGCGCGGGGCAAGGCCGAGCGACGGCTCGTCGAGGCACAGCAGCAGCGGCTCCGACATCATCGCGCGGCCAAGCGCGAGCATCTGCTGCTCGCCGCCCGACAGCGTGCCGGCGTTCTGGCTTGCGCGCTCAGCAAGCCGGGGAAACATGGCGAAAGCATTCTCCAGCAGCGCGCGCACGCGGGCCTTGTCGGCGCGGTGCTTGAAGGCGCCCAACTCCAGATTTTCGCGCACGGTGAGAAACGGAAACACCCGGCGGCCTTCCGGCACGAGCGCAATGCCGAGGCCGGCGCGCTCGTGCGAGGGCATGCGGGTGACGTTGCGTCCGGCAAAACGGATGGTTCCGCGCCGGGGCAGCAGCGCGCCGGCGATCGCGCGCAGGGTCGTCGATTTGCCGGCGCCATTGGCGCCGATAAGGGTGACGATCTCACCCGCGTCCACCGTGAACGTCAGGTCGCGGCAGGCGGCGACCTCGCCATAGGCAAGCTCAAGGCCCTCGGTTTCAAGCAGCGCCGTCACGATTCCGCTCCCAGATAGGCCGCAATCACGCCGGGATGCACCTGCACCTCCGCCGGCGTGCCCTCGAACAGCGGCTCGCCGTAATCCATCACCAGCACGCGGTCGGCGACGTTCATCACGAGGTCCATGTTGTGCTCGACCACGACGACGGCCATGCCGCGCTGGCGCAGCACGCGGATGCGCTCGAGCAGCGCCTCGACCTCGGCCGCGTTGAGCCCGGCGGCGGGCTCGTCGATCAGCAACAGGCGCGGCGCAGTCGCGAGCGCGCGCGCGATTTCCAGCATGCGCTGCTCGCCGTAGGAGAGCGCGCCGGCGAGCGCCTGTCCCCGCCCGGAAAGGCCGACGAACGCGAGCAGTTCCGCCGCCTCGGCACGGCAGCGCGCGCGATCGGCGCGGAACGCGGTGCCATGCCAGACGTATTGCCACGCCGGAATCCGGTGGCGCGCATGGAATCCCGCCACGACGTTGTCGATGACCGAAAGCTGTTTGAACAACCTGATTTTCTGAAACGTGCGGGCGAGCCCGTGGCGCACACGCGCGTGCGGCGGCAAGGCAGTCACGTCGAGACTGTTGAACATCACCGTGCCGGCGTCGGGCGGGTGCACGCCGCTGATCAAGTTGAGCAAGGTGGATTTGCCGGCGCCGTTCGGGCCGATGATCGCGAACACGGTGGCGGGCGCGACCGCAAGGGAAACGTCCTTGACGGCCCGCACACCGCCGAAGTTCTTGCTCAGCCCGACGGCGCGGAAGATCGCAGCCGCGTCGCTCATGGCTTGGCGCCTGCGGTCTGCCGCGATGACGCTCGCATGAGCCGATCGCGGGCGAGGCGCAGCGCTTGCGCGATGCCGCCCGGCATGAACAGCACGACGAGGGTCAGCGCCAAACCATAGACGATGAGCCGCAGATCGCCGATGCCGCGCAGGAATTCCGGCAAGACGGTAAGCAGGATGGCGCCGAACACCGGGCCGCTCAGCGTGCCCATGCCGCCGACGATCACCATGGCCAGGATGTTGAAGGACTCGGTGATGAAGAACGCGTCCGGCACCAGCGTGCCGACGAAGCCGGCATAGAAACAGCCGGCGCCGCCCGCCACCGCCGTCCCCACCGCGAAGGCGAACACCTTCCACAGGCGAGCGTTGATCCCGAGCGAGGCGGCGGAGACTTCGTCCTCGCGGATCGCGGTCAGCGTCTCACCGATGGGCGAGCGTACCAGCTGGTCGAGCAATACATACGAGAGCAGCGCGAAGCCGGCGACGAGATAGAACAGGTTGGCGAGGTCGGTGAAGTCGATTTGCCACCCCGGCAGCCCGACCGGCGGCGGGGGCGCGATGCCGTAGATGCCGAGCGGCCCCTGGGTGAGGCTGATCCAGTTGAGCAGCACCTGATAGGTGATGACGGCGAAGCCGAGCGAGGCGATGGCGAGGTAATGGCCGCGCAGGCGCACCGCGAACAGCGACAGCACCATGCCGGACAAGGCCGACGCGACGACGCCGCAGACGAAAGCCGGCCAGAACGGCAGGCCGAGCCGCATGATCAGCAAGGTCGAGACATAGGCGCCGATGCCGT
This sequence comes from Hyphomicrobiales bacterium, assembly GCA_019243195.1. Lineage (GTDB taxonomy): Bacteria > Pseudomonadota > Alphaproteobacteria > Rhizobiales > Xanthobacteraceae > AP-16. Next base: position 7,303 of record JAFAUQ010000123.1, on the reverse strand, counting down.
AGAACGCCGACTGGCCGAGGTTGAGCTGGCCGGCGTAGCCGACGACGAAATCGAGCCCGATCGCCAGCATCACGTTAAGCGCGCAGACGATCAGGTTGGTGCGCCAATAGGAATCCCGAAAGACGAGCGGCAGCACGGCAATAACGCAGGCGGCTGCGAGGATGCCCCACCACCGCGCGCGGCCGGCGGCGGAATAGGCGTCAGACATTTTCTTCGCGCCGCTCGGCTATCAATCCGGTCGGCCGCACCGCCAGCATGAGCAGCAACAGCGCGAACACCACGATGTCGATCAGGCCGGGCCCGAGCACCTGGGTGGTGTAGCTCTCGATCAGGCCAACGATCAGCCCGGCGATGATCGTGCCCTCGACGTTGCCGAAGCCGCCGATGATCACGATGGCGAAAGCTTTGACGATCACCGAGGCGCCGGCGAACGGCGTGAGCACCAGCACCGGGCCGAGCATCGCGCCGCCCATGCCGGCGAGCGCCGAGGCGATCACGAACGTGAGCATGATCACCCGGTTCGGGTTGATGCCCATGAGGCCGGCGGTCTCGCGGTCCTGCGCCACCGCGCGCAGCGCCTTGCCGAGGAAGGTGAACTTCATGAAGGCGTAGAGCAGGCCGATTGCCGCGGCCGATACCGCGATGATCAGAACGCTCTGGGCGGTGAAGAACATGCCACCGAAGCGGATCACCCGCTCGCTGTAGGGCGAATCGAACGCGTAGGGGATCGGCCCGAACCACGCGAGCATGACGTTCTCGAGCATCACCGAGACGCCGATGGTGGCGATCAGCGGCAACAGCTCGTTACCGCGCTCGCGCAGCGGCGCGAACACCGCGGCATTGATGAGGAAGCCGAGCGCGGCGCCCACGAGGAGCGCGACGGCGATGCTCGGCAGATAGCCGCCGCCGAACGCGTGGGTGAAGAAATAGGCGGAGAACGCGCCCAGCGTGACGATGTCGGCGTGGGCGAAGTTGATCTGCACCAGCACGCCGTAGATCAGGGTCAGCCCGAGCGCGACCAGCACATAGAGGCTGCCGAGCACGAGCCCGTTGATGCCCTGCTGCAGGGCGACCGTCAGCATCGCCGCGGCCGTGGTCTAGTTCCAGCCGAGCGCCTTCCACGAGAGGTCGGGCAGCGTCTCCATATAGTGGATCGTGTCCATCTTGATGTTCTGATTGTGCTCGTCGAAGGCGACGCTGCCGGTCACGCCGGAGAAATCCTTGGTGGCGGCAAGCCCGTCGCGGATGCTCTGCGCGTCCTTGGCGCCGCGCTTGACCACGTCGGCGATCAGCATGATCTGATCGTAGGCGTGAGCGTTGAGATGCGTCGGGTCCTGGCTGTACTTCGTCTTGAACGCCTGGATGAAGTTTTTCACCTGGTCGCGCTGGTCGGTCGGGTCGAACTGCACGATGCGTATGTAGCCGACCGCCGCCTTGCCGGCCTTCTGCTCGAAGCCGAACGGCAGCCAGATGGTGCCGAGTTGGATCGCGCCGCCGCCCCCGCCCTTGGTCACGCCCGCCTGCGCCAGCGCCTGGGTGATTTTCAGCCCCTGCCCCTCGAGCGTATAGGTCGGAATCACGTCGATCTTGCCGGCACCGGTGACGCGCGTTGCGATCGACGTGAAATCGTTCACGTCGCGGCCGAAGCCGATGTCGGCGAGGATCGTGCCGCCGAGCTTGGTGAAGGTGTCGCCAAACACCTTGGCGTTGCCGATCCCGGCGTTGGTGTTCTCATAAAGCAGCACGGCGCTCTTCGCATTGAGCCGTTTGTAGGCATTGGTGGCGATGTCCATGCCTTGCATCACCTCGTTCGGCATGATGCGGAAGGTCCACGGATTGCCCGGCTCGGTGATTTTGATCGAGGATGAGCCGGCGTTGAGCAGCGGCACCTTGGCTTGCGCCAGTACCGGCATCACCGCCAGCGTCGCGTCGGAGCACTCCTCGCCGATCACCACGTCGGGCTTGTACTGGTCGATGAGGCGCTTGGCCGCCTGCGTCGCCGGCAGCGGGCTGCAGGCGGAATCCTCGTATTGAATCTCGAACTTGGTGCCCGATTTGTTGAGCGCTTCGAGCGCGAGTTCGACGCCCTGCTTGTCCTGCACCCCGAAGTAGGAGCCCGGCCCGGACATCGGGAAAAGCGCGCCGATCTTGATCATATCGGCGGCGAGCGCCGTGCTCGACCCGGCGGCGGCAAGCAGGACGGAGACGAAGAAAAGGCGCGCAACGGGCAGAATTCGCATCGGTTTCTCCTCTGACGGTCGCTAGTATTAGACCGCAGGGAAACCGCCGTTGGCAATTGCATGAACCCACCGTTCCGTGCCGAGCACGTCGGCAGCCTGTTGCGGACGCAGGCGCTGCTCGCCGCCCGTGCCGCCGCCGAGGGCGATCAGTACCGCCCGGTGAGCGGCCCGCTGGCCTACACGGGCCTCAGCGAAATCGAGGACGCGGCGATCCGCGGGGCGGTGCGGCTGCAGGAAGACGTCGGCCTGTCCGTCGTCACCGACGGGGAATTCCGCCGCCGCTCGTGGTTCCAGGATTTCCTGCTGGCGCTTAGCGGGACCCGGATCACCTTCGTCGATGCCGGCCAGACGATTTCAGCGGCGCTCCCCTTCCGCGATGACAAGTCCGCCGACACCCTGCCCGGCCACATCATCGAGGTGCACGGGAAACTCCGCCGCGAGCGCGGGATTTTCACCGAACACTTCAAGTTCTTGAAGAACATCACCACGCGCACGCCCAAGGTGAGCCTCCCCTCGCCGACCATGCTGCATTTCTGGGGCGGGCGCGCGGCGATCGACGCGACGGTTTATCCGGATCTGGAGGAGTTCTGGGCCGACGCGGTCGCCATCTGGGTCGCCGAGATCAGCGCGTTGCATGAACTCGGCTGCACCTATGTGCAGATCGACGACGTGACGTTCCCGCTCCTGTGCGACCCGCGCGCCCAGGCTGCGCTCGCCCGCCGCGGCGACGATCCGGCAAAGATTCTCGAAACCTACGCCGGGGTCCTCAACCGCATCGTCGCCGCCGCGCCCGCCGGCATCACTCTCGCCATGCACCAGTGCCGCGGAAACAACCGGGGCAAATGGATGGGGAGCGGCGGCTACGAATACGTGAGCGAGGTCGTGTTCGGTCAGGTCGATATCGCCAATTTCTTCATGGAATACGACACGGCGCGCGCCGGCGACTTCCGCCCGTTGCGCCATCTGCCGGCGGGCAAAACCGTCGTGCTCGGCCTCGTCTCGACCAAGACGCCGGTGCTCGAAGCCAAGGACGACCTCAAGCGCCGCATCGACGAGGCGGCCCGATACGTGCCGCTCGCCCAACTGGCCTTAAGCCCGCAATGCGGCTTCGCCAGCAACTTCGCCGGCAACCCGCTCACCATCGACGATCAGCGCCGCAAGCTGGCGCTGGTAGTCGAGACCGCCCGCGAGGTGTGGGGATGAAATATGGCGGCCTGCGGCCTTCAAGGCATGTTAAGCACGCCGCCAATCCTGCCTTTGGTACCACCCCGCTTAACCGTAAGGATAATAGCGCCGGGCTCCGATCCGGGGCCACATAGGGCCACCTCCAGGCCGTAGTGCGAGCCGCGTTCATGGCTTCAAAGCGCGCAAAGAAAATCGATGCGGTGCTGCGGCATCTCGCTGCTGGCGGCGAGATTCAGGACTTTCCCGGCACGAAATACGAGAACTTGGCCCTCGCCCGCTCGGTCGAGCGTCGCGGGCTCGTTTTGTGGGACAAGGAAGGGCACCGGTTCGTGTTGACCCCGGCCGGCTGGGCGCAACTCACGCCCCGGCGGTTTGGGTTGCCCTCCATGGTCGTGAGCACGGCAGTCGGGGCTGCCATCGGCGCCGCCGTGCTGGCGTTCCTGTGGCTGCCCGGGTTCCAAGGACGCGACTCCGCCTACGGACACGCGACCGCCTCGCTCGTTTCGGAAAAACCAGTCGTCGCGGCGGCTGCCCCGCCAGTCGACGGCAGCGGGCGAAGCCTCGCGCGCGTGCCGACGAGCCCAGCCTCGACCGACCCCGCACCCGCTGCCGCGACGGCGCCGGCAGCGATGCCTGTTGCCGCAACGGAGCCCGCGCAAGCGGCTGCCGAGCCGATCGCCGAACAACCGGACGGGCCGGCCCCGAGCACCGTCAAACAGACGCACAAATCCCACCACCGAAGCGCCCGCCACAGCGACCAGCACGGCAATTGGCGCGCGCAACGCTACGCCGATCCGCGCTACGACCTGGGCTCCCCCCGTTATAGTTATAGTTATAGCTATAGCTATCGATAATCTGCGGCGCCGGGGGGCGGCGAGTAATAGCAAACAACACCAACGTCATCCTGAGGAGCTCGGCGCGGTTGCGCGCCGAGCGTCTCGAAGGATGGCCGCAAGCACCGAGGGTACTGCCATCCTTCGAGACGGTCGCGCGCAAGTGCGCGCGACCTCCTCAGGATGACGTTTGTGTTTGTTGCATCTTCAATCACTCCGGCTTTATTCCGGTGGACTTTATCACCTTGCCCCATTTCTCAGTTTGCTCGGCGATGAGCCCGCGGAAATCGGCGGGCGAACCCACGAGCTCCGTGGCGCCAAATGCGTGGAAGCGCGCCTGCAGCGCCGGATCGGTGAGGGCGGCGTTTATTTCGCGATTGAGGCTGTCGATGATCTCGGGCGGCGTATTCTTCGGCGCGCCGAATCCGGTCCAGTAACTCGCCTCGAATCCCGGGACGAAGGCATCCAAGGTCGGCAGGCCGGCGAGCACCTCCGCGCGCGAGGCGGACGTCACCGCCAGCGCGCGGACCTTGCCGGCCTTGATGAACTCGATCGTCTCCGGGGCACTGGCGAAGAAAAGCTGGACCTGCCCGCCCATGAGGTCATTGAGCGCCGGTGCCCCGCCGCGGTAGGGCACGTGCGTCATTTCGATGCCGGTCGCCATCATGAGCAATTCGCCGGTCAGGTGCGGCCCGGTACCGACCCCGGCGGACGCCATGCTGACCTTGCCAGGATTGGCCTTCACATAGGCGATGAACTCCGGGACGGTCTTGGCCGGCAGCGCGGGATTGATCTCCATGATGTAGGGCGCGCGGATGACGCTCGCGACCGGCGCGATGTCGCGCAGGAAATTGAACGGGAGATCCTTATAGAGCGTCGCGTTGATGGCGCTCGGCGGCGTGACCAATAAAAGCGTGTAACCATCCGCCGGCGCGCGCACGACCACTTGGGTGGCGATATTGGTGCTGGCGCCCGACCGGTTCTCGACGACGAACTGCTGGCCGAAGCGCTCCGAAAGCCGCTGCGCGATCAAGCGCGCGGTGAAATCGGTGCTGCCTCCGGCCGCAAACGGTACGATCACGCGAACCGGCCGCGACGGATACGTCTCCGCCCGCGCGAAGCGCACAACGGCGATGGCGGCCGCGGACGCCGTCAGACGCAACAATTGCCTGCGAGCGAATTTCATCGGATGGCATTCCGTAGCTCAGCACGTAGCCTACATCGGTCCGTTCACGAGGCGGAAGGGGACGACTGGCCGCGTCGTAAAACTTCGCTAAGCTGGCCGCATGAAACTGCCGCCGTTCGAATACGCCTGCCCGACGACGCTCCCGGAAGCCGTGCAACTTCTCGCCGCGCGCGAGGACGCCAAGGCGCTCGCAGGCGGCCAAAGCCTGGTGCCGATGCTGGCGTTTCGGCTGACGCAGCCGACGCTCCTCGTGGACCTGCGCAAGCTCGCCGATCTGCGCGGGATCAAAATCACTGAGACCGGCGTCAGGCTCGGCGCCATGGTGCGCTGGCGCGATATCGAGGATGACGCGCGCCTTTCGACCGCGCATCCGCTGCTCCAGGCAGCCATTGCGCACGTGGCGCATTATCAGATTCGCAATCGCGGCACCGTCGGCGGCAGTCTCGCGCATGCCGATCCGGCCGCGGAAATGCCGGGCATTGCGCTGACCTGCGAGGCCGAGATTGCCGTGGTCGGCAAGTCCGGCGCGCGCGTCATCAATGCGGCGGATTTCTTCACCGGTGCGCTCACGACGGCCCTCGCGGCCGACGAGATCATCGTCGAAGTGCGGCTGCCGCCCTGGCCGCAAGGCCGGCGCTGGGGTTTTCAGGAGTACGCCCGCCGCCGCGGCGACTTCGCCACGGCCGCAGCCGCCGTGTTCTTCGATGAGGATGCGAGCGGGCGCGCGAGGAATGCCCACGTCGGCGTCATCGGCGTTGCCGACCGGCCGCTGCGGCTTGCGAACGTGGAAGCGCTCCTCAACGGACAAACAATCGACGGGGGCACGATCGCGAAGGCGGAAACGGCCACTGCGGCCGCCATCGATCCGCCGGAGGATATCCACGCCAGCGCCGCTTATCGCCGCGCGCTCGCCGGAACCATGGTCGAGCGCGCGCTCCAGCAAGCAGGAAAATAAAATGTTGATCCGCTTTGAAGTCAACGGCAGCGCGGTCGAAGTCGAAGCCGAGCCGCGTCTCACCCTGGCGGATTGCCTGCGCCATCAGTTGCGGCTGACCGGCACCCATATCGGCTGCGAGCACGGCGTGTGCGGCGCCTGCACCGTGCTCGTCGATGGCGACGCGGTACGCTCCTGTTTGATGCTGGCGGTGCAAGCGGAAGGCGCCAAGGTGACGACCGTCGAAGGCCTCTCCGATGACGCCGAGCTGACGCCGCTGCAAAAAAGCTTCCGGAAGCACCATGCGCTGCAATGCGGCTTCTGCACGCCCGGCATGATCACCACCGCGCACGCGCTGCTCTCCGAAGAACCTGATTGCGATGCCGCGCGCGTGCGCGAGGTGCTATCCGGCAATCTTTGCCGCTGCACCGGCTACATCCCGATCGTCGAGGCGGTGCTCGACGCGCGCGCCGCGTATCGGGACAACGCCGGCGGCGTTGCGGGCAAGGCATGAGGACCGTCAATTCTCTGATCGGCAGCCCGATCGAACGTCGCGAGGACCTGCGCTTCCTGCGCGGCAGCGGAGAATATGTCGATGATCTGCTGCGCGAGGGCCTGCTGTACGCAGCGGTGCTGCGCAGCTCGGTCGCACACGGGCGCATACGCTCCATCGATGTGTCGGCTGCGCGCACGCTCGCCGGCGTGCACGCGGTCATCACCGCCGCAGAGGTGCGGGCGGGATCGCCGGAGAACCGCGTTCCGCGCGTGCCCATGCGGCTGCAGCCGTTGCCGGAGTTCGAGCCGGTCGGACAGCCGGTCATTGCGGAAACGAAGATCCGCTACGTGGGCGAGGCGCTCGCCGTAGTCGCCGCTGACGACCGCTACACGGCCGAGGACGCCGCCGATCTGATCGAGGTCGAGTACG
>JAFAUQ010000121.1 GCA_019243195.1 Hyphomicrobiales bacterium | reverse complement strand
CAGCTCGACATTGAGCGCCTCGGTGCGGCAGCCGAACCCGCCGCCCACGTGCGGCTTGATCACGCGGATGCGTGACATGTCCATGTCGAGGATCTGCGACAGCATCAGGTGCACGTAGTACGGCACCTGGGTCGAGGCATGGACGGTGATGCGTTCGCGCTCGGCGTCGTATTCGGCGAGCGCCGCGTGCATCTCCATCTGGTTCTGGCACACCTCGGCGCAGTTGTAGGTCGCCTCCCGCACCAGATCGGCTTCGGCGAAGCCATCAGCCACACTGCCCAGTTCGAACAGCACGTCGCGCTCGATATTGCCCGGTCGACGCGCGTGGAGCGCGACCGCACCGGGCGCGAGCGCCGCCGTTGCCGTGTAGTAGGCGGGCAGTTCTTGCACCTTCATGCGGATGAGTTCGATCGCCTTGCGGGCGGTCGCGTCGTCGACCGCCGCGACCGCCGCCACCGGCTCGCCCTTGTAGCGCACCTTGTCGCGCGCGAGCGGATGCTCGGTCCGCGCGATGGGCAACACGCCGAAAGTCCTGTCGCAGTCGGCGCCGGTGACGATCGCCTTGACGCCGGGCAGCCGCGCCGCCGCCGCGACGTCGACCTCGAGGATTTCGGCATGCGCATACGGGCTGCGGAAGATGCGGCCGGCGAGCAGACCCGGGCGAACGAGATCGGCGGTGTATTTCGCGCGCCCCGAAACCTTCTCGGGCCCGTCCACCATGGGGACGTAGCCGCCGATGGAATGCACCGGAGCGACGTCGTTCACGGCGCCACCCCCTGTGCGGCAAGGTCGGCCGCGTATTTCACCGCCTCGATGATTTTCACGTAGCCGGTGCAGCGGCAGATGTTGCTGCCGAGCGCTTCTTTGATCTCGTCGTCGCTCGGGCGCGGGTTGCGGCGGAGCAGGCCGGCCGACGCCATGACGAACCCCGGCGTGCAATAGCCGCATTGCGCTCCGAGCTTCTCGTGGAAGGAGCGCTGCACGGCGGAGAGGCGGCCGTCGTGGCCGAGACCTTCCACAGTATCGACGCGCCGGCCCGCCACGCTCGCGGCGAGGGTGAGGCAGGAGAGACGAGGCTTGTCGTCGAGCAGCACCGTACAGGCGCCGCATTCGCCGCCGTCGCAGCCGGTCTTGGTGCCGGTGAGCCCGACGATTTCGCGCAGATAATCGAGCAGCAGCAGGTTGTCGGGGACGGCGTCCACGCGCTGGCGGCCGTTGAGCGTGAAATCGAGAATGCCGGCCATGGCGGCCTCCGCGTCGTTGCGGGAAATGGGACTATGGCATCATTGTTCTACCGCATAACAAATTGACGAGCCACTCGCTAGAGGACCTCGCCTTGTGCGTTCCGATTTGCTGCACTGCGGCGCCTCCCCTCGAGGTCATGCAGAGGAGACCGCAATCTCCGCCGTCACCCTGAGGAGCCGGCCGAAGGCCGGCGTCTCGAAGGGTGGAAAGAAACTCGGTGCGGGCTTCCACCCTTCGAGACGGCCGCTTCGCGGCCTCCTCAGGGTGACGTGGGAGTTTGTTGCGCGGCTGGAGTAACGTCCGCCGTTCAGGTATAATACGGTTATGACGTTTACCCGCATCACTATTGATCCCACTGTCTGCACAGGGAAGCCCTGCATCCGTGGCATGAGGTTTCCGGTCGCGCGCTTGCTCGGTCTTCTGGCGGCGGGAGCAACGCGCGACGAGATTTTGCGAGGCTATCCTTACCTCGAACCCGGCGACATCGACGAAGCGCTCCGGTACGCCGCCTTCCTCGCAGAAGATGAGACGATCGAGCTTGCACCGACGGACTAAGGCGTGAAGTTCCTGGTCGACATGCCGCTCTCGCCGGAGCTGGCGGTTTGGTTGAGGTTGCAGCGGCACGACGCCAAGCACGCTACTGAATTAGGCCTCGAACGAGCGGCCGATGCCGAGATTATGGCGCTCGCCCACGATGAGGGGCGCATCATCATTACGGCCGATCTCGACTATCCGCGGTTGCTGGCGCTCGGTCACAGTAGCGGGCCAAGCTTGATCCTGTTCCGCGATGGTGTTTGGACTGACGCAGAAGTGATAGAGCGGATGGCCGAATTATTGAATGTATTGATGGCAGCTGAGATCGAACGGAGCATCGTCGTGGTCGAGCGGCACCGCATCCGTCGTCGGAGATTGCCGATCGCTGAGAGCAAGGCTGATGAGGGAAGCATATAAATTCTGCGTCGCGCCGATGATGGAGTGGACCGACCGGCACTGCCGGTTCTTCCACCGGCTGCTCACGCGCCACGCGCGGCTCTACACCGAGATGCTCGGCACCGGCGCGGTGATCCACGGCGAGCGGGCGCGGCTGCTCGCGTACGACGCGGCCGAACATCCGCTCGCGATGCAGCTCGGCGGCTCCGACCCGCGCGCGCTTGCGCTCGCCGCGCGCATTTGTGCCGACCTTGGCTATGACGAGATCAACCTCAACGTCGGCTGTCCGTCCGAGCGGGTGCGCGACGGCCGTTTCGGCGCCTGCCTGATGGAGGAGCCGGCGCTGGTCGGCGAGTGCGTGGCCGCAATGAAGGCGGTCGTGCGCGTGCCTGTCACGGTCAAGTGCCGGCTCGGCGTCGACGCGCAGGATCCGGAGGCGGCGCTCGATTTCATGGCGGATGCCGTCACCGCCGCCGGCGCCGACGCCCTCATCGTGCACGCGCGCAAAGCCTGGCTCGAGGGGCTCTCGCCCAAGGACAACCGCGAAATCCCGCCGCTCGATTACGCGCGCGTCTATCGCCTCAAGGCCGCGCGTCCGCACCTGACAGTCATCATCAACGGCGGTATCGGCACGGTCGAAGCCGCGGCTGGCCATCTGCGCCATCTCGATGGGGCGATGCTCGGCCGCGCCGCGTATCGCGAGCCGTGGCGGCTTCTCGCCGTCGATCCGCTGCTGTTCGGCGCGCCTTCCCCGGTGCCTTCGCCGCGCGCCGCGCTCGAGTCGCTCATGCCTTACGCCGCGCGCGAGCTTGCTCGCGGGACGCGGCTGCACGCCATCACCCGGCACGTGCTTGGTCTTTTCAATGGCATGCCAGGGGCGCGCGCCTTCCGTCGCCACCTCGCAACCAACGCGACACGGCCCGACGCTGGCGTCGAAGTGATCGCCGAAGCGCTGGCGTCTCTGCCCGCCGACGGTCGCCCCATCACCGTCGCCGCGGCTTAGCGCATGATCCCGAAAAGCGGGTACCGGTTTTCGGAAAGATCATGCGCACACAATAGAATCCATGTTCTTTAATGTCCCCTTCGGCGAACTGGCATGGCTTGCCGCCGCGGTCATCCTCGCCGGTGTCGTCACCGGGATCCTCGCCGGGCTGTTCGGCATCGGCGGCGGCGCCGTCATCGTGCCGGCGCTCTATGAGGTGTTCCGCATCCTTGGCGTCCCGGAAAAGGTACGCATGCAGCTATGCATCGGCACGTCGCTCGCGATTATCGTGCCTACCACGATCCGCTCCTATCGTGCGCACCGCGAGCGCGGCGAAGGTATCCGCGAGGTGGTGCGCCTATGGGCGGCGCCGGCGGTGGTTGGCGTCGCGGTGGGCGCGGCGCTCGCCGCTCTCGCGCCCGGTGTCGTGTTCAAGATTGCCTTCGTCGTGATCGTCAGCCTCATCGCGATCAAGTTGTTGTTTGGGGGCGAAGTCTGGCGCATCGCCGACGAGCTGCCGGGCCGCGCCGCCATGACGTTCTACGGGTTCCTGGTCGGGCTCGCCTCGTCGTTGCTCGGCATCAGCGGCGGCTCGGTGTCGAATACCATTCTGATGCTCTACGGCCGCTCGATCCACAACGCGGTCGCGATCTCGTCCGGGCTGGGTGTGCCGATCGCGATGGCGGGGACGGTCGGCTATGCGCTAGCCGGGCTGCGTTATCAAAGCGAGCTGCCGCCGCTCTCGATCGGCTTCGTTTCGATCATCGGCCTTGTCCTGATGGCGCCGGTGTCGAGCTTCGTCGCGGCCTATGGTGCACGCCTCGCGCACGCGCTCTCGCGCCGCAACCTGGAGATCGCGTTCGGGCTGTTCCTGCTCGCGATTGCGATCCGCTTCGCGCTCACCCTGGGCGATTGACTATCCGAACCGCCGGCGCAGGAACGCGAGCGCGTCGTCGACGCAACGGTCCGGCAGGCTGTCACAAATGTTATGCGGCATGCCCTCGTACGCGATCACCTCGGCATCCGGGATCCGCGCGGCCATGGCGTCGTAGGCGCGCGCCGAGCCCACGGTCTCCGCGCCCGGATAGACGATCAGGGTCGGGCATCTGATTTCGGCAAGCCGATCGCTCCAGTCGAGGGTCGTCATCAGTCCGATGAAGCCGGCGAGGTAGGGCACGTCGTTCTTCGCCGCCTCATCGAGAAACCATTCGATGTGGCGCGGGTCGGTGCGCTCGACCGGGAAGCGATCAGAGATCGTGTCGGCGAGAAACTTGCGCAAGCCTTCTTTGGCAACGCGCGGCAGCCAGGTCGCCGCTTGGCTGTGCTTGAGCCCCGGGGTCGAGCCGAACAGCATCAAGCTTTGTACCCGCGCCGGTGAACTCATCGCTAAGTTCTGCGCGACGTAGCCCCCCGCCGAATTGCCCACGATGTGCGCCTGCGCGCAGCCGAGATGATCGAGCAATTCATGCACGTCGGCGACGAGCCGGTCCATCGACAGTGGTGGCTCCTGCGCGGGCACCTGCGATGAGCCGTGGCCTCGCAGATCCATGCGCACCACGCGGTAATGACGGGCGAGCCGCGGCACCCAGGCATAGAACCGCCGCGAATGTCCCATGGCGGCATGGAGCAGCAGCAAGGTCGCCGGCTGCGTCCACGGATCGGTGAAGTCGTCGACGAAATAGGAAATGCGCAGCCCGTCGCTGGCGGTGAAGTGCACGGCTGAATCCTTTGAAAATACGGTATGCGTGGGCGGGCAGGATAGCGGCGAAATCAACGTTCCGGGACGCCCCCGAGGCGCAAGCCTTGCATATAGCGCTGGCGGTCCTCGGGCCGTTTGAAAGGATATCTTTTGCCGAAGCCCTCGACCGTGAAGTTCGGCTCCAGGCTCAACAATTTCTCGACATAGGGCCGCGCCTCGTCGCGCCGGCCGAGATGACCCAGCGCGGCGACCAGCGGCTTATATCCGGCCACGAAATCGGGCATGGCCTTGGTGCAACGCCGCCCCACGATTACGGCGCGTTCGTAGTCGCCCTTGAATGTATACGCGAGGGTGTAGAGGTGCTCAAAGAAGGAGGAATAGGGATCCAGCGGTGCAAGCTCGCCGTAGCGCTCCAGCCGTTGCAGGGCCACTTCCGGCTTGCCGATATAACAATAGGTTGGGGCGCTCAGCGCCCAAATCCATGCCAGGCTGGGATTGAGCCGCAACGAACGATCGAAATAATACAAGGCTGAATCGAAATCTTTGTTCAGGATCGAGCAGATATGACCGTAAATGCCCAACGCCTCCGCATTATTCGGGTCGAGCTTGATCGCCTTGAGAGCGAAGCTTTGCGTGATCTCGTGGGTGCGTTCGACATCTTGTGACCAGCCTTGGCCGCTGTAGAACAGGTGCCAGTGCGCGGCCCAGGCGGCGACCATCGGATTGTCCGGTTCCTTTTCCAGCGCCTGCTCGATCAGCAGCCCCGCCTGCTCGTATTTCTTGCGCTCCATGCTGAAAATCAAAGGGATCGCGAGCAGCAGCAAACCGGTGGCGCCATAGTGCTCGCGCCGGTTCGGCTGCCCCTCGATGGACAGGATGATCGGATCGATGCGCCCGACGAGTCGCGTCGTGACCAACTCGTTGAGCCGGTGCAGTTCGCCCATTGGCAGGTCGAAGCATTCGCGCCACACCGGCCGCGCGTATTCGGCGAGTTCCATCAGCCGGACTTCGATATGCACATCCTTCCCGTTGCCGGCGACGGTCCCGTCGACGGCGTAGTCGAGGTCCATGCGCCGCAGTTGCCGCTCGTCGACAAAAAGTGCGGAAGGCGTCGGCCGCAGCGAGATCGGCGCGATCACGTCGAACCAGCGAAACCGCGCGAGTGCCGCCGCGATTTCCTGACTAAGCGAAAACGCCAAATTCTGTTCTCGGCGCGAGGAGTGCGACAGGAACGGTAAGACGCCGACCCGCAACCGATCGCGCGCGTGGGTGGAAACCGACGGAGGTACCGGTCGGCCCGCGGCCTCGCCCGGTTCGCTCGCCGGCGCCTGGATGGCGGTTTGCCGCCGCTCGTTTTGGCGCGCGTATTCGGCAAGCGTACGAGCCCGTTCGCGCAAGTCCGCAAGCGCGCGCCCGAGCGCCCGCGCGATGTTGCCCTTGGCCTCCACGCGGCCCAGCTCACGTTCGAGCCGGGCTTGCAACCGGCCGCTCACCCGGTTGCGTTCGCCGGTAAGCCAGCGATCGAACGAGGCGCTTGCGCCGTCGAGGCCCTCCAGCAGTTCGCCCCGGCATAAGGCCATCAGCTCGTCATGTGGGACGTCGAAGGCGGCGGGGTCTAGCGCCAGCGCGGCGAGCGCATCGATCCAGCAGGCTTCCACGTTGAGCCTGACTATATCGCGACCGGTGACAATCAGTTCCTTCGCCAGCGTTCCGAAGGATGTGGAGAGTTCGCGCAACCCCTGGCGCAAGTTGGTGCGAGCGGCCGCGGGCGACACCCGGTCCCACAACAGCTGGGCCAGTTGCTCGCGCGACACATGCTCGCCACCCGCAAGGCACAGATAGCCCAGCACGGCCCGCGCCCGTTTGCCGTGCGGAAGGGCGTTCTCGCCGAGATAGGTCGTCACCCGTATCGGCCCGAGCAGGTGAATGCGAACCACCGGCCGGCCGAGCAATCGGGGCCGTTCGGCGCGCAGGCTGCCACGCGGTGTCACGATGGCGGGCGGCACCGGCACGATCTTGTTCATCGTTTTGCAGCCGCTGGTAGGGGTGGTTGCTTTGGCGAGACTATCTTATAGAGAATTCCACAGCATGATAAAGCCGTCGGTTGCGTAATTTTATGAATTTTCACGGAAATCACGATTTTCACGATGGGATGTCCCCCTCGAGGGAGGGCGCACAAAGTTCGACCGGCAATTACCCGCCGCGCGCGCGCAGAACCACCCTGTCGCTGGTGACTGAGTAGCTTTCCAGCCGGTTGAGGAAGCTCATGCCGAGCAGGCTGGTCTTGAGCTGGCCGGGCTGAGCGATCAGCGCCGGCACGGCGTGCTCGACGATGGTGCCCACCCCAAGACGATCGAGCGTGACCGCGGCGGCACGCGCGCGGCCGTTCGCGGTCTCGATGTTGACCGTATAGGCGAGCATTTCCAGCGGCAGGCCCGCGGCTTTGGCGGCATCCTGCGTGAGCACGACCGCGCTCGCGCCGGTGTCGAGCACCATCGGGACGCGCGTGCCGTTGACCTGGGTCGCCACTTGGAACTCGCCCGCGTGGCCGCGCGCGATCTCGACCGTGCGTCCATGCGACACCGGCCGGCCCGGGATGAATTCGCCGAGCACGCGGTCGGAGAGCTCATGCAGTTCGACGCGGTAAGTGTAGGCGAAGACCAGGGCAAGTCCGATCACCACCCACAGCAGGGCGGCGGTCACCGCCTGCGCGAGGCGGTGGCGAAACATCACCAAAACCACGCTGCCGACTGCGACCAGCAGCGCGAGCTTGTAGGCGAGGGAGCCGAAGTCCTGCTCGGCGAGGCCGGCGATCGTGCCCTCATCGTGCCGCACGATCAGCAGGACGATCGCCACGGCAATCGCGACCAGCAAGCTCCACAGCGCACGCTGGCTCACAGCTCCTCCAGGAATCGGGAAACAGGCATCAGCGATCAGGCTCAGACTGAGCCCCTGATACCTGATTCCTGATACCTGATATCAGAAACCGCCCATGCCGAAATGGAACGGCTGGAGCACGTCGTTGCTCGTCTTGGTCAGTGGGAGGGAGTAGTCGACACGCAGCGGCCCGAGCGGGGAATCCCATACCAGCCCCATGCCCACCGACGAGCGTATGAAGGTCGAATCGGCGACCTGGACCGACTGCCCGAACTGCGGAAAATAAGTCGGCCCGCCGTAGCCATAAACCGTGCCGGCATCGCTGAACACCGCGAGCTTGAGCCCAAAATCCGCCGGCAGATACGGGATCGGCGTCTGCGCCTCCGCCGTGGTGACGAAATATTTGGTGCCGCCGACGTTATCCATCGTGGTGCCGGGGGTGACGTCGCGCGGACCGAAGCCGTTGGGTGCAAACCCGCGCACCATCTGCGGGCCGCCGAAGAAGCTGTTCATCAACGGCACCTGCTGGCCGTCCCAGCCGGTGATGTAGCCGCCCTGGACCCGCCCCATCGCGACGACGTCGGGGAGGACCTCGTGGTAGTAGCGCACGTCGCCGGTGGTGCGGATGAAGTTCTCGTCCCCGCCGACCCCGGCGATATCCTGCCGCACCTCGGCATAGATGCCGCTCTTCGGATTTTTCTTTGAATCGCGGTTGTCGTAGGCAACTGTATTGCCGACGGAAGAAACCCACGCCGGTCCGTTGGCGGCGGCCTGCCGGATTGGCAGCGAGGCCTCACCGACCGGCGTGCACCCCGGCGGCGGATTGCTGAGCGGAAAGCAGCCCATCAGGGCCGGCGAAAGCGTGACTTGCTGGTTGTAGATCGAATAGCGCCATTGGGTGCCGACCTCTTCGGTCAGCGGCATTCCCACCGTGAAGGTCGCGCCGTAAGTGTCGGTGCCGTATGACTGATAACTGTTGGGTATTATCTGCTTTCCGAACAGCTCCACCCCGGTGCTCACGCGGCTGCCGAGAAAGTACGGCTCGACCAGGCTGAGATCGACGCCCTTGGCGTATTCGCCGTACATCACCGACGCTTTGACCGCCTGCCCGGTGCCCATGAGGTTGCGCTCGGAGACGCTCACCTCGGCGAGCCATCCTTCCGCGGTGGAATAGCCGCCGGAAACGGAGAAGTCGCCGGTCTGCGTTTCCTCAACATCGACGTTGAGGACGACGCGGTCGGGCGCCGAGCCCGGCTCCTGGCCGATCTTGACGGTCTTGAAGTAGTTCAGGTTCTTCAGGCGCCGCTCGGCGCGATCGATCAGCACCTTGTTGAAGGGATCGCCTTCGGCGATATCGAACTCGCGCCGGATCACGTAATCGCGCGTGCGCAAGTTGCCACGGACGTTGATGCGTTCGATGTAAGCGCGTGGGCCCTCGTCGACGGCGTAGACGAGGTTGATCACGCGCGTTTGGTAGTTGCGGTCGGGGTGAGGATGCACCTGGGCGAAGGCATAACCGCGCTTCGAGACCTCGACCGCCAGCTGCTCGATCGTCTTCTCGACCGCTTCGGCGTCGTAGGTGTCGCCCGGATGCGTGCGCACGCGCGCGCGTAACGCGCCCGCATCGACCTCGCGCAAGTTCGAGCGCACGTCGATGGTTCCGAACCGATAGGGTTCTCCTTCGTCGAGCGTGAAAGTAACGACAAAACCTTTCTTGGCGGGGTCGAACTCCGCCACAGCCGAGACCACCCGCGCATCGGCATAACCGTGCTTGAGATAGAAACGCCGCAGCAGGTCGCGGTCCGCTTCGACTCGGTCCGCATCGTAGACGTCGGTGCTCTTGAAGTAGCTCAGAAGGCTCGTCTCGCTGGTCTTGATCACGTCGCGCAGCTGGCGCGCGGAAAATTTACGGTTGCCGACGAAAACAATTTGCCTCACCGGCGTCTTCTCGCCGTCGCGAATTTCGAACACCAGGTCGACCCGGTTATTCGGCCGCGTGATGATTTTCGGATCGACCCGGACGTCGTAACGGCCGGCGTGGCGATAGATGTCGAGAATGCGCTGCACGTCGGCCTGCACCATCGCATGCGAGAAGGTGCCGCGTGGCTTCGATTGGACTTCCTTCTTTAGATCATCGTCCTTGACGTGTTTGTTGCCTTCAAACGCGACCTTGTCGATCACCGGCGCTTCCACCACGGTCACGATCACGCGGCCGTCCGCCTGGCGGATGTGGACGTCCTGGAAAAATCCGGTGGCGTAGAGGGCCTTGAGGGCTTCGTCGATCTTGGCGGCGTCGAGCCGCTCACCGGGTCTGGTGGCGAAGTAGGAGCGGACGGTGGCCGCCTCGACGCGGTGGTTGCCTTCGACGACGATATCGGCGCGCGCCCCCTGCGCGGCAACGGGCGGCGCCGCGAAGAGCAATCCCGCAAGCGCAAGGCATCCGCCTGCGAGGGCGCCGAGCCCTCGCCAGACCGGCCGCACGCGTGGTTTCGTGAACTGCACGGCCGTATTCCAGCGGGAACCGACGGCGAAACCGTGACGTTTTGTGTCAAATGATGGGGTTTTCTAGCGGCGAGGCCGCCGCAGGAATGACCGTGGGGCGGGGTTTGAAGGAGCGGCGACGTGCCCGCCCTCGCGAAGGTGACCGGGCTTTCTCAAGGAGATGGAGTATGCGGAAGGCAGCAGTCGTGGCGGCCGGGGTTTTAGCCCTCGCCGGCACTACGGTTCTCGTGGCCCAGGATCGCGGCGGCGAGGGGTACCGCCGCATGGGCCCGGGCATGATGCAGGGCGACCGCGATCATCGCTTTGGCGGTGCGCTCGTGATGGGCCATGACCACGGTAAGCTGAGCGCCGACGACATGCGCGCATTTGCCGATGCGCGCATCGCCGCGCTCCACGCCGGGCTCGAGCTTCGCCCCGAGCAGGAAAAGAACTGGCCGCCGTTCGAGCAGGCGTTGCGCGCCGCCGCCAAGGATCGCATCGACCGCATCCAGGCGCGTCAGGCCGCCGGCGATGGCCAGCAGCAGCAGGCGAGCGACCCGGTCGAGCGGCTCAAGCGCGTGGCCGATGCCATGAGCAAGCGCGGCGCGGCGCTCAAACAGATCGCCGACACGGCTGCGCCGCTCTATCAGAGCCTCGACGACGCGCAGAAGAACCGGTTCCGCATTCTCGCCCGCTTCGGCCATCATCATCACATGCGATGGCGGCACCGCTTCGAGGAGCGCGGCGACGACGGCAATCGCTAATCGGACGACGGACGACGGAGGACGGATTGTTAGGACGGCGCGTGTGTTATCCGTCCTCTGTCGTCCGTTCTCTGTCCTCCGATTAAATCCCCGCTTTCGTGATCCGGTCGCCGGCCGCGCGTGCCGGCGGCTGGCGCGACGCCGGCGCGAGCGCGGGGGAAGGCTCGGCCAGCGGGCCGAGCGCCGCCATCACGCGTTCCGGCGGGAAGGTGACAATCACCTCGGTGCCTTCGCGCAGCTTTGATTTGAGCGTGAAGGTGCCGCCGTGCAGATCGACGAGGCTCTTCGCGATCGGCAGCCCGAGCCCGGTGCCCTGCTCGGCCGATTTGATCGCGTTCGTGCCCTGGCCGAAGAGTGCGAGCACCACCGAGATTTCTTCTTCCGGTATGCCCGGCCCGCTGTCCTTCACGGTCAGATACTGGCCGCCGGACGCGGTCCAGCCGACCTTGAGCCATATTTCGCCGCCCTGCGGCGTGAACTTGATCGCGTTTGACAGAAGGTTGAGCACGATCTGGCGCACCGCGCGCTCGTCCGCCCACAGCCGCGGCAGCTCCGGCTCGAACACCTGGTGGATCGCGAGGCCGCGTGTGCGCGCGCGCAGCTTGAGCAGGCGGTGGCAATCCTCCACGATGTCGGCAAGCAGCACCGCCTCCTCGTTGAGTTCGTAGCGCCCCGCCTCGATGCGCGAGAGATCGAGGATTTCGTTGATCAGGTTGAGCAGGTGCTGGCCGGAATTGTGGATGTCGCCGGCGTATTCCTTGTAGGTGGGCACGGCGTGCGGGCCGAACACCTCGCTCTTCATCACTTCGGAAAAGCCGAGGATGGCGTTGAGCGGCGTGCGCAGTTCGTGGCTCATCTGCGCGAGGAAGCGCGACTTGGCGATATTCGCAGCCTCGGCATGACGGCGTGCTTCGTCCGACTTGGCCTTGGCCTGCTCCAGTTCGCCGATCAGCGCGTCCTTTTCCGCGCGCGCTTCAAGCGTCGCGAGCGTGGTCGAATAGAGCCGGTGCGCCAGCATGGTGAAATAGCCCTGCGCGGTAACCGCCATCGCCGCGAGGATGTAGTCGTGCACGTCGCCGCGCAAGATGAGTTCGCAGGCGACGGCCGTCGTTACCGGCACGGTGGCGGCGAACATCGCGACCGGCAGGCTCGACGCCAGCATGCTCGAGACCGCCACCACCAGCAACATGACGAACAGCATGAAGGTGCCGGAGCCGGAGTCCTGCTCGACGATGTAGGTGACGTTGAGCGCCCAGGCGGCGCCGAAACAAAGATCGAGCAGAACAAAGCGCGCGCGCCAGGTGGTGATTTTCACCTCATCCGGCGCTGCGGCGAGCAGGCGGCGGCATTGCGAAAGCGTGATCGCGTGGATCGCTACCGCGCAAACGGTCCAGATGCCGGCGGCGAGCGGTCCGGTCCACAGGCCCGCGAGGAAGCCGACAGTGCCGATCAGCAGGAGGATGGCGACCGAGGCGGAGAGCCGGTTTTGCGCGAACTGGCGCAGCAGCTCGTAGTCGAACGCCGGCCGCGTGCCCGAGGTCGAGGTCAGCCGATCGCGTGCCTCGCGCACGCGCTTGGCGGCGGCGCGCCGGCGCTCAAGGCTTGCCCTGTCGGCTGCGGCGCCGCGGTCCTCGCTGGAAGGCGCGCTCATGAAGAACGATGGTCCCGAAATGGAAAATTCCCGGTAAAATTCCCCGATAAAGCTTAAGGCGGGGCTGAAGGTGGTGGTTAACGGATCCTTCGCATCGCATCGACGGCGCGGCGCGGACGCGCTTTTCGCGCGAGTGACGCGGCACGTCCGGGCCTTTCCTTTGATCGCGCTGGGGCTCGCCGCGCTCGCGGCTGCCGGGTGGTTGGCCCGGCGCGAGACGGCGGACATCGCCGGCAGCGCGCAGGTCATCGACGGCGATAGTTTGATTGTCGCTGGCGTGGAAATCCGCCTCTACGGCATCGACGCCCCGGAATATCTCCAGCCGTGCTTCCGGCGCGGACGGCCGTGGCGGTGCGGGATCGATGCGACGCGCACGTTGCGCGCGCTGATCGCGGGACGGCCGGTCGCCTGCCGCTCGCGCGAGGAGGACCGCTACGGCCGCACGGTCGCGACGTGCGCGGTCGACGGTCGCGATCTCGGCGCCGCCATGGTGGCCGGGGGCCACGCGGTCGCCTATGGCGCCTATCAGCTCGAAGAGCATGCGGCGCGCAATGCCGGTCGTGGCCTCTGGTCCTCGCGCTTCGAGACGCCGGCGGCGTGGCGCGCGAAGCATAGGAGGCAGTGACCAGTGATCAGCAATCAGTGACCAGTGTTCCCTCCTGGCGCGCTTTACTGTTTACTGATCACCGGTCACTGTTACTGGTTACTGGTTACTGATCATGAAGCTCTACGATGGCGGCCGCGCGCCCAATCCGCGGCGGGTGCGTATCTTTCTTGCCGAGAAAGGGATCGAGATTCCGCTCGAGTCGGTCGACCTCGGCGCGATGGAACACAAAAGCGAAACCTTCACCGCGCTCAATCCGCTGCAGCGGCTTCCCGTGCTTACCCTCGACGACGGCACCGTGATCACCGAATCGATCGCGATCTGCCGCTATTTCGAGGCGCTGCGCCCGGAGCCGGCGTTGTTCGGCCGCGGCGCGCTCGAAGTGGCGCTGGTGGAAATGTGGAACCGGCGCGTCGAACTCAATCTCTATGCCGCCGTGTCCGCCGTGTTCCGTCATCTGCATCCGGCCATGCGCGACATGGAGGAGCAGATTCCGGCCTGGGGCGAGGCCAACAAGCCGCGCGCGCTCGATTTCCTCGCCTTGCTCGACCGCGAGCTCAAGGACCGTTTGTTCATTGTCAGCGATCATTTCACCGTCGCCGACATCACCGGGCTCGTGTCGGTCGACTTCATGCGGCCGGCGAAAATCGAGATGCCCGAGGGCCTCGTGAACCTGCAGCGGTGGCACGCGCAGGTATCCGCGCGCCCGAGCGCGCGCGCTTGATCAAATAAAGCGGAGTGCGGCGATGCCTCAGACCATCCGCGCCGAGACAGGGCAGGGGATCACGGTCATCACCCTGTCGCGGCCCGACAAGCTCAACGCGGTCAACGCCGCCATGCACGCCGAGCTGCGCCCCACGCTCGACGCCG
This sequence comes from Hyphomicrobiales bacterium, assembly GCA_019243195.1. Classification (GTDB taxonomy): domain Bacteria; phylum Pseudomonadota; class Alphaproteobacteria; order Rhizobiales; family Xanthobacteraceae; genus AP-16. The sequence continues at coordinate 1,921 of JAFAUQ010000121.1, read as the reverse complement.
CGGAACGCAATCCGTCCGTGCGCTGCGTCGTGGTGACCGGTGAGGGGCGCGCGTTCTCCTCCGGGCAGGATCTCACCGAGGATCTGCCACGCGGACCCGACGGCACGCTCGACCTCGGCACCGCGCTCGACCGCGACTACAACCCGCTGGTCGAGCGGCTCTATCATTTTCCCAAGGTGACGATCGCAGCGCTCAACGGCCCCGCGGTCGGCGCCTCGATGAACATCGCGCTCGCCTGCGACATCGTGGTTGCCGCCCGTTCGGCCTATTTGCAGGAAGCCTTCGCGCGCATCGGCCTCGTACCGGACGCCGGCGGCACCTGGCTGCTGCCGCGCATCGTCGGCATGAAGCGCGCGCTCGCCCTGATGCTCACCGCCGACCAGGTCCCGGCCGAGGAGGCCCGGCGGATGGGCCTGGTCTACAAGGTATTCGACGACGCGACGTTCAAGGCCGAAACGATGGCGCTCGCGGCGCGCCTTGCCGTCGGCCCGGCGGCGGCGTTCCGCATGATCAAACAGGCCGCCCACGCCAGCGGCGGCAATGATTTGCGCGCGCAGCTTGCGCTCGAACGCGACCTCCAGTGCGAGGCCGGCCGCGGGCACGATTTCGTCGAAGGTGTCGCCGCGTTCCGCGAGAAACGCCCGCCGAAGTTTGAATGATTCCTTACCGTTCCAACCGTGCCAGCAGCGCCGACGTGTCCCAGCGGCTGCCGCCCATCTTCTGCACTTCGGAATAGAACTGATCGACCAGGGCCGCGACCGGCAGCTGCGCGCCGTTGCGCCGCGCCTCGGAGGTGCAGATCGAAAGGTCCTTGCGCATCCAGTCGACGGCAAAGCCGAAATCGTATTTGCCCGCCATCATGGTCTTGTAGCGGTTCTCCATCTGCCACGACTGCGCCGCGCCCTTGGAAATCGTCTCGACCACCGCCTCGACGTCGAGCCCGGCTTTCTTCGCGAAGTGGATGCCCTCGGCGAGGCCCTGCACCAGCCCGGCGATGCAAATCTGATTGACCATCTTGGTGAGTTGGCCGGAGCCCGCCGAGCCCAAAAGCTTGCACATTCGCGCGTAGGCGGCGATCACCTTCTCGGCGCGCCCGTAGGGGCCCGCATCGCCCCCGCACATCACCGTGAGCACGCCGTTCTGCGCGCCCGCCTGACCACCCGACACCGGCGCGTCGACAAAATCGAAGCCGCCTTTCTTCGCCGTCGCGTAGAGCTCGCGCGCGATTTCCGCCGAGGCGGTGGTGTGATCGACGAACACCGCGCCCTTGCTCATGCCGGCAAAGCCGCCGTTCGCGCCGAGCGTCACTTCGCGCAGGTCGTTGTCGTTGCCGACGCAGCACATGACGAAGTCCTGGCCCTGGGCCGCCTCTTTCGGCGTCGGCGCACTGCGCCCGCCGAACTCCTTCACCCACGCCTGCGCCTTCGCCGCGGTGCGGTTGTAGACGGTGAGTTCGTGCCCGCCCTTTTTCGCCAAATGCCCGGCCATCGGATAACCCATCACTCCGAGGCCGAGAAACGCCACCTTCGCCATGATGTCCTCCTGCGGGCTGGCCGATTTTCCTTGCCGCCAATGCCCGGCTTGCGCCGCTGCGTCAACCGTGCGCGCTGGATTGCTTAGCTTCGCTCGCAATGACTATGTAGAGGCTCATCGTCGCGTAACGGAGAAACCGTGGCCAGCCGGGAACAAGTGCTCGAACGCCTGAGCGAAGTGAAGGCGCCTGATGGGCGGCCGTTGCCGGCGACCGGCGTGCTCTCCGACGTCGTGGTGAGCGACGGCAAGGTCTTCTTCTCGCTCACGGTCGATGCGGCGGCGGTGCCGGCATGGGAGCCGGTGCGCAAGGCGTTCAAGCACTTCTTCCCGGCTGGCCACGATCTCTCCGTCATGCGCGAGGGCACCTCCTACATACGGGTTGAACGCA
>JAFAUQ010000094.1 GCA_019243195.1 Hyphomicrobiales bacterium | reverse complement strand
CCCAGATGCGCTCGGTCGCGAATACGTCTTCGCCGATAATGAGCGGCGCCAGCTCCTCGCGGATGATGCGAACGATTTCTCGGCCGTGCTCGCGGTTGTCGCCGTTGTAGACTTCGCTCTGCACCCCGTCATCGGTACGCAGCCGCGTGATCACCGTCGAGCGTTTGAGCACCGAATAGGTGCTGCCGCCGAAGTTCTTCTTCAGCGGAATGTCGATCGCAATCGCTTCGATATTGTGAACGCGCATGTAATCGATCCCACGCCCCTCACACCAAATCTTTCACCGCCGCGTGATAATCCTTCATCGCTTTGAGGTGGTCCGCCATGCTCTTGCCTGGGATGCGCTTGTGCGGGCCGCGCGCGTAGGTGCTGTTGACAGTGACGTGGGTCACGCCGACGGACTTCCAGTATGCGAATTCCTTGCGCCAGTCGTCCGGGCCGCCCTCGGCGGTCGAAACCCACACTTCGATGCCGACGTCGCGCGGATCGCGGCCTTCCTCCTTCACGTAGCGGCGCAGCTTGTCGAACTCCGTCTCGGCTTCCTTGCCGCGCGCATGCGCCAGCATGATCCAGCCGTCGCCCCACTTGGCCGTCCGCCGCAAGGTCACGTCGGCGTGGCCGCCGAACCAGATCGGGATTTTTCCTCTCTTCGGCCGCGGGTTGATGCCGGCGTCGTCGATCGTGTGCCATTTGCCCTTGAAGATGACGTGCTGGTCGCGCCACAGCGCGTTCATCACCTCAACCTGCTCTTCGGAACGCTTGCCGCGGTTGTGGAAATTCTCGTTGAGCCCGACGAACTCCACCGGGTTCCAGCCGACCCCGATGCCGAAGCGGAAGCGGCCGCCCGAGAGCACGTCGAGCGACGCCACCTGCTTTGCCACCAACGCGGTCTGCCGCTGCGCCAGGATCAGCACCTGGGTGGAAAAGCCGATGTTGCGCGTGCAGGCGCTCAGAAAACCGAACAGCACGAACGGCTCGTGGAAGAAATCCTTCGACGTGTTGCGGTTGCCCCAGTCCGGCCGGTTCGCCACGTTGGCGCCGAGCACGTGGTCGGGCGCGCCGAGATGATGATAGCCGAGCTCCTCGGCGGCCTGGGCGAAGTCGCGCACCGTCGACGGTTCGCCGTGGATGTCGATCAGCGGCAGCGCAATGCCGAGCTGCATGGTGGTCTCCTCCCTCTCGTTCCATCATTGCGAGGCCCGAAGAGCCGAAGCAATCCAGGGCGTCACGCGTGGCTCTGGATTGCTTCGTCCCCCCTTCGGGGGTCCTCGCAATGACGTTTCAAACAATCTTCTCCCGTATGCCCGCGATCGTCTCCAGGTTGCGCTCGTGCTCGCCGGTGAAGCGCAGCACGAGGTCCGAACAGCCGGCGCGCACGTATTCATTGAGCCAATCGGCGACGCCCGCTAAAGGCCCGGCGTAGCTCATCTGCCGCTTGCGCAGCACCGCCGCCGGCTGGCCGTAGTAGCTCTCGAGGAAACGGTCGAGCGTCTCGTTCGCGCGGTTAACGTCGTCGTCGAGCACGATGTTGAGATACATGCTGCCGACGAGCGCGTCGGCGTTGCGCCCGTTTGCGCGCGCGATGTCCTTGATCTCGCGCCACATGCGGCCCCATTCGGCGGCACCCGGCGTGATCGGCATCCAGCCGTCGAAATAGCGCCCGGCGCGCTCGATGCTCGCCGGCAGCGAGCCGCCGATCCACAGCGGCGGCCCGCCGGGCCGGTGCGGCGTCGGGCCGAGCACGGCGCCCTCGACCTTCCAGCGCCCGTCCCAATCGACGCGCTTGCCGGTCCACAGGGCGCGCATGAGGCGCAGCCCTTCCATCATGCGCCCGACGCGCTTTTCGAACGGCACGCCGGCGGCGGCGAACTCGGCGCGGATGTTGGGCACGTCGGCGGCGATGCCAACGCCGAGAATGACGCGGCCCTCCGCCACCTGGTCGAGCGTCGCGACCTGATGCGCGAGCACCACCGGATTATGCAGCGCCGGCAGCAGCACCGCAGTGCCCACGTCGACGCGCTTGAGCCGCGCGGCTATCGCGGTCATCAACGGGAGTGGCGCGTGGCGCGGCCGCGCGAACAGCGAATCCCCGATCCAGATCGCGTCATAGCCGAGCCGCTCCGCCCGCGCGGCGAGATCGAGCAGCGGCCCCGTCTGAGGCTCGCCCGCCATGATCTTCTCGCGCGTAGGCAGCAGATATCCGAGGCGGGTGGACATGGGGATCTCCGGATTGGTACGGCGGGTTGGGCGCGAAGCCCCGCAGGGTATATTCATCCGCGCGGGAGAACCAGGACATGCCCGTTCGTGCCGCCGACGCCCTGCTGTTCGATCTCGGCCGCGTCGTGATCGACATCGATTTCGCCCGCGCCTTCGCGTGCTGGGCCGGCCACGCCCGCTGCGATCCGCGCGTATTCGCGGAGCAGTTCCGGCGCGACCTTTCGCATCGGCGCCATGAAATCGGCGAGATCGACACGCGCGAATATTTCGCCGGGCTCAAGGCGGCCTTCGCCGTCGATATTTCCTATGAGCAATTCATCGAAGGCTGGAACGCGATTTTCATCGGCGAAGTCCCCGGCATGGCCGATCTCCTCAAGCGCGCCGCACGGCAATTGCCGCTTTATGCCTTCACCAACACCAATCCCGACCATGAGCTGGCCTGGTCGACGCGCTTTCCCGAGATTCTGAAGAACTTCAAGGAAATTTTTGTCTCGTCGACCATCCGCCTGCGCAAGCCGGATGCCGCCGCCTTCGACCACGTGGTGAAAGCGATCGGCGTGCTGCATCGTGTTCTTCGACGACGGGATCGAGAACGTCGAAGGTGCCCGCGCCCGCGGGCTGCAGGCCGTGCACGTGCGCTCGACCGCCGACGTGGCGGACGCGTTCGATGCGCTCGGGATTTGACTGATCGTCATCGCGAGGAGCCCGAAGGCCGACGAAGCAATCCAGGAAATGAACGTGACGCCCTGGATTGCTTCGTCGCTGCGCTCCTCGCAATGACGAGATACTTGCGCGACGCCAACCGCGCCGACTAGGGTTCACTCTCCCGATGACATCGCGAACGGAACATCCGATGACCACGCCCCAGGTTGCGCGCGCATGGCGCGTTGCCGCGCTCATCGCGGCGTCCCTCGGTCTGGCTCAGGCGGCAACGGCGCAAGCGCCGAGCGAAGAACAGCGGGCGGCGATCCGCGCGGCGTGCCGTTCGGACTACATCGCCCATTGCGCCGGCGTCCCGCCGGGCAGTGCGCAGGCGCTCGCCTGCCTGCGCGAGCACCTCGCGAGCGCGTCGCCCGCGTGTCAGGAGGCGGTCAACGCGATCGAGACCCCCGCGCCGCCGGCGCCCGCCGCGGAAACTCCGGCGCCGGCGTCCCCACCCGCTGCCGCCGCACCGCCTGCCCCGGCTCCCGCGACCGGCGGCCGGACCGCGGCCGCATTGGCGCGCATGCAGCCGAGCGACGAGCAATTCGGCATCATTCTCGAAGCCTGCGGCCCCGACATCGATAATCATTGCGCCAGTGTCGAGCGCGGTCCGGGCTGGCAACTCGAATGCCTGCGCCAGAACGCGGCGAGCCTCTCCACCGGCTGCGAGCAGGTGCTTGTCGCAATCGCTTCCACCGCGCCGGCGACCGCTGCCGCACCCGCGCCACCCACTCCGGCTGCAGTTCCTGCCGCTCCCGCCGCCACGCCTCCGCCTGCACCCCCGCCTGCTGCCACCGTTCCGCCGCCCGCACCGCAGGCGCGGCCGACGCGCGAGCAAATCATTGCGATCTTCCAGTCCTGCCGGCGCGACATGCGCGAATATTGCGCGGGCGGCGGCGAGGGTCCGGGATCGCGCATCAGGTGCCTGCGCGACAATGCCGCCAACCTCTCGCCTGGCTGTCAGGAGGCGCTGGCGGCCATTGCGCCCGGCGGTGCGGCCGAACCCGGCGCCGGCATGGCCGCGCCGCCGCCGCCGTTCGATCGTCCCGCCCGGCCGGTGTCGCCGCGCGAGGTGTTCTTCCTCATCCGCACCGCCTGTGGCCCCGACTTCCGCGCCTATTGCGCCGGCGCCGGCTTTGGCCGCGGCGGCGCCATCGGCTGCCTGCGCGAGAATGCCGCCAACCTGTCGCCGACCTGCCGCAACGCGCTCGCGTCACTCGGCAGGCGATAGCAAACAAACAGTCGCGCGTGCTCACGTTATCGAAACGGTCGCCGCAGTCGTCGGCGTGGGCCACGCCTGTTCTCCAATCCGGTCGAGGTCGAAGCGAGCGCGTTACCGGTTTTCGGAAAACATAATGCTCCAACAAAAGGACGCGGCATGAAGGCGATGGTCGTGCGCGCGCCGGGCGGCACCGACGTGCTCAAGATCGAGCAGGTCCCGGATCCGACGCCGGGGCCGAAGGACGTGGTGATCAAGGTCGATGCTTGCGGCGTGTGTTTCCATGACATCGTCACGCGCAACGGCACTTTGAAATACGGCGTGCAGATGCCGGTGATCCTGGGCCACGAGATTTCCGGCACGGTGGTCGCGGTCGGGCGTGACGTGCGCGGCTTCAAACAAGACGACCGCGTTGCCACCGTGCAGCGTTATCACATCTGCGGCGCCTGCCGTTACTGCCGCAGCGGGCACGAGCCGCTCTGCCCCGACCGCAAGTTCACCGGCGACTGGGGTCTGGTCGGCGGCTACGCCGAATATGTCGCGATCGAGGATGACAACGTCGCGCTGGTGCCGGACGGCGTTGACCTGCAGGACGCCTCGATCGTCGCCTGCGCGATCGGCACCATCCTCAATGCCATCCGCGAGGTCGGGCGGCTTTCGCCGGGCGAGAGCGCGCTCGTCACTGGCGCCGGCGGTGGCCTCGGCATGCATGCCGTGCAGCTCGCGCGGCTCGCCGGCGCTTACGTGATCGCGCAGACCACCTCGCCCGCGAAGGCGGCGCAGATCCGCGCGCTCGGCGCGCATGAAGTAATCGTACACGAGCGCGGCGCGGACTTCTCCGCCGCGGTGAAAAAGGCGACCGGCGGCAACGGCGTCGACGTGGCGATCGACAACGTCGGCAGTCAGTTGTTCGAGCCGATCCGCCGGAGCATGGGCATTGGCGGGCGCTGGATCATGATTGGGCAATTGACCGGCCAGTTCGTGCCGTTCAATCCGGCGCAGCTGTTCTTGAAGAACGTCTCCATGCTCAGCGCCACCTCGACCACGCGGCGCCAGCTCGAGGATTGTTTGGCCATCGTGGCGCGCGGCGCGATCAAGCCGATCGTCGAGCGCGCGCTCCCGCTCGAACGCGCCGCGGAGGCGCATGCGTTGATCGAAGCGGGCAAGGCGGCGGGCCGAATCGTGCTCAGGCCAAATGGGTGAGACCGCTTTGGACGCCGCCATCGTCGGCATTGGCACGAGCCGCTTCGGGCACGGCTTGCCCGAGAGCCAGCTCAAGCTTGCCGCGATCGCCTTCAAGAACGCGCTCGCCGATGCCGGGCTCGAGCGCGCGGACGTCGACGGCCTTTCGATCCATCTGGGCTGGCCGCTCGGTCCCGACTACGACCGCGTCGCCGAGGCGTTTGGGCTCGACATCCGCTACGTCAATCAATCGTGGCTGCACGGGCGCTTTATCACCAACGCGCTTCAGCACGCGGCGCTCGCCGTCTCCGCCGGGCTCGCCGATGTCGTCGCCTGCGTCACCGCCGTGAGCTTCACCCGCGAGCGCGGCTTTCTCGGCGGCCCCGGCGACGTCGAGGGCAACCGCGAGGAAGGCGGCACCCACGGCGAGGCGCCGCCCTACGGGCTCACCGCGCCGGCCGGCGGCGCCGCCATCGCCATGCAGCGCTACATGCATGTTTACGGCGCGACCAGCGCGCAACTTGCCGCGGTGCCTATCGCCATGCGGAAGCACGCGGTCAAGAATCCCGCCGCGATCATGCGCAAGCCGCTCACCCTCGAAGCGCACCAGGCGTCGCGCATGGTGGTCGATCCCTTGCGGCTCTACGATTGTTGTTTGATCAGCGACGGCGCCGCGGTGGTGCTCATTGCGCGCGGCGAGCGCGCCCGCGACCTCAAACAGAAGCCGGTGCGCATCGCCGGCATGCAGGGCACCCGCGCCGGCCGCGAGGAATTCATCTTCGCCTTGCGCGGGCTCGGCATCAATCAGCAGTCGGTAACGCGGACGGCGGCGCGCGCGATCGACACGGAGGTGTTTGCTAAAGCCGCCGTCACGCATGCCGACGTGCACGGCTTCTACACCTACGACGCCTTCTCGCCGCTCGTTCTGTTTGCGCTCGAGCGTTTCGGCTACTGCGGCCCGGGCGAAGCCGCGGCTTTCGTGCAGGACGGGCGCATCGAGTTGGGCGGCGCGCTCCCGGTCAACACCTCGGGCGGGCTGTTGTCGGAGGCGCACGTCGCCGGTTGGAACTCGATCTGCGAAATGGTGCGCCAGCTGCGTGGCACCGCCGGCGCCACGCAGATCCCCGGCGCCCAGGTGCTTCACTGGGGCACCCCCTGGGGCGACGCAGTGATGCTGACGTGCACGTAGCCCGGATGACGCCCGCGAAAGCGGGCGGAAATCCGGGATCCCGCATTTCGCTTCGTTCATGCGGGCTACAAAGGAGATGCCGTGACCACCTACGCCAAACCCCGCCCCACCATCGGGCCCGACAACGCGCCGTTCTGGCAGGGCTGCCGCGCGCATCGCCTGCTGGTGCCGTTCTGCCAGACGTGCGGCAAGGCGCATCTGCCGCCCGGGCCCGTGTGTCCGTTCTGCTTCGCCGACGACATCGAGTGGCGGCCGGCATCAGGCCGTGGGCGCATCAGCACGTGGACGCGCGTGCACAAGGCGTGGTTCCCAGCGTTCGCCGATGAAGTGCCCTACACCGTCGTGCAGGTGGAGCTCGACGAAGGCCCGCGCCTGACCTCCCGTCTTGTCGGCGCACGCGACGGCGAGATCGCGATCGGCCATCGCGTCGAAGCCGTCTTCACCGACATCGACGACGAGCTGACCCTGCATGGCTTCCGCATCGTCGCGGAGTGAGATAGCAATTGCGCCCGGGGCGACGGGAAAAATCACGCGGAGGTGCGGTGATGCCGCACAGGCTGTTCCTCGCGCTGCTCGCCGCGGCGTTGTGCGCGGCGTGCAATGCTTCCGCTCAGATCGACAAACCGGTGATGACCGCGCCGGGCCGTCTCGAAGCCGGCAGCACCATGCCGGTCGGCGCGGCGGTGAGCGGGGTCATCGCCGAGGTGCTGGTGCACGCGGGCGATCGCGTCACAGCCGGGCAGTTGCTGGTGCGCATTTCCTGCGCAACGCTGGAGAAAGAGCTCGACGTGCGCAAGGGGTTCCTCGCCTCCGCCCAGGCCGCGTTCGAGCGCGCGGTCAACGGTCCGCGGCCCGAGGAAATCGGCATCGGCCTTGCGAACGTCGGCCTCGCCGAGGCGCGTTCGGAAGAGGCCGGGATCTCCCTGCATCGTGCGACTTCGCTGCTCGAAGGCGTGACGATCAGCAAGGCGCAACTCGACCAGGCCAAGCGCGACGCCCGCATGGCGGCGGCGCTGCTGGACGAAGCCCGCGCGCGTCTCGCTCTGCTCAAGGCGGGCTCGCGGCCCGAGGACATCGCCGAGGCACGCGCGCGCCGCGACATGGCGCAGGCGCAGCGTGATGAAGCCGTCGCGACGCTCGATCATTGCACGGTGCGCGCGCCGGGCGACGGCGTCGTACTGGCGGTACCCGCGGCACCCGGTCAGTTTATCAGCACCGCGATCCCGGCGACCCTCGTCAGCGTGATCGACGACCGCAAGCGATTCGTGCGCGCGGAGGTCGACGAGCGGGACGTGGGCAAGGCGTGCGTTGGCCAGCACGCGGCGATCACCGCCGACGCCTTCCCGGGCACCGAGATTGCCGCCGTCGCCGAAGCTTTGGCCGGAGAACTCACGCACCGCACGCTGCGCGCGACCGCCCCCGAACGCGAGGGCGATGCGGTGCGCGCGGTGACGCTCGGCCTGGCAGAGGGCGCGCCGAATTGGCCGCTCGGGTTGCGCGTGCTGGTCAAGTTCGCTGCTTGCCCCAAGGCGTGAATCGTGACACGCCAGCGCCGGCTTCCGTCGAACCGTCAACGAGGTTTGTCATGCTTGCCCGCCTGACCTTTGCCGCCCTTCTCGTCGCGGCTGCTCCGAGCGCGTTCGCGGCCCAGGCGAACATCGGAGGGGCGTCTATCACGCTGCCGCCGCCCCGCGGTTTCTGCGAGCTCACCCAGAGCAACGAGTCCGACAAGCGCATGATCACGGTGCTCGGCCCCCTGTTGGAGAAGTCGGGCAACAAGCTGCTCGCCATGTCGGCCGATTGCGGTCAGCTCGCGGCGTGGCATACCGGCAAGCGCCAGCTGCTCGACGATTACGGGCAATATCAGACGCCGATCGCCTCGATGGACAAGCCGCCTTCCGAAACGGTGGCGGAGACTTGCACGACACTGCGCAAGCAGGGCGAGCAGATTCTCGCGAACCAGCTGCCCGACATCAAGAAGCGGGTCGAGAGCACGATGAGCAAGATCAAGTTGAACGAGACGAGCTTCCTCGGCGTCCTCGCCGAGGATAAAGATGCCTGCTACGCGGGGCTGATCCAGAAAATCCACACCGAGGCCAACACCGACAAGACCCAGATCACCGTGTTCGCCATCTCGCTCGTCAAGGACAAGTCCGTGTTCACCTACCGTTTCGCGGTCTATCGCACCCCGAAAAACGTCGACGAGGCGCTCGCCCGCATCAAAGCCGACGTGGCCGCCATGATCGCCGCAAACCGCTGACGCGGGCCTGCAGAATCAAGCAACAAACCGCGCCGGCCATTATTGCGCCCTCCCCTTTGCGGGCCCGTAAGGGGGAGAGGGCACCACAACGCGCACCGCGCCTGCGGCCCGAGCTAAACCGATCACCTCCCGCCGGCGGCCGCCCGCACGGCAGGCTCCGCATCCGCGGGCGCGTGGTCGTATTCGGCGGAGATGTCGCGGCCGGTGTAGTCCTTGAGGAACGTGGTCGCGACGATCGAGACGATCGCGGTGATGAGGATGTAGATCGCGATCGGCGTCGACGATTCGTAACGCGCGAACAGCCACGTCGCGATCAGCGGCGCCGGACCGCCGGCGGTGATCGAGGCGAGCTGATAGGAGATCGACGCGCCGCTGTAGCGCAGGCGCGGCGTGAAGCTTTCCGCGATCAGCGCCGCCTGCGGCCCGTACTGCATGTCGTGCGGAATGAGCGAGAGCACCATGGCGACGAAGATCAGCACCGGATTTCCGGTGTCGATCAGCCCGAAATAGATGAAGCCGAAAACGCCCATGGCGGCGGCGCCGAGAATGTACATCCGCTTGCGGCCGATGCGGTCGGAGAGATGGCCGCTGAGCGGGATGGTGATCGCCGAGACCACGACCGCGCACAGCACGCCGGTGAGCAGAAGGTCGCGCGAGACGTGCAGGGTTTTGGTGCCGTAGAAGAAAATGAAGGCGGTGAAAATATAGAACGGCGCCTGTTCGGAGGTTCGCGCGAACATGCCGGCGATGATCGCGCCCGGCTGCTTGCGCAGCACCTCGACGATGGGCGCGCGCTCGATCTTCTGCTCGACCACGAGCTTGCGGAACACCGGCGTTTCGAGGATGCGCAGGCGGATCCACAGGCCGATGGCGACAAGCACGAGGCTCAGCGCGAACGGCACGCGCCAGCCCCAGGCGTAGAAGGCGTCCCCCGACATCTGGCTGAAGGCGAGGACCGCGAGGTTGGCGAGGAACAGGCCGGCAGGACCGCCGAACTGCGGCCATGAGGTGAGAAAGCCGCGCTCGTTGTTATACCGCGCCCATTCCATGGTCAGCAGCACCGAGCCGCCCCACTCGCCGCCGACGCCGATGCCCTGCACCAGGCGCAGCACGGTCAGGATGACCGCGCCCCAGATGCCGATCGAGTCGTACCCTGGCAGGATCGCCACCAGGAAAGTCGAGACGCCCATCAGCACGAGGGTGAAGATCAGCGTCGACTTGCGGCCCACCCGGTCGCCGTAGTGGCCGAAGATGAAAGCGCCGATCGGGCGCGCGATGAAGCCGACGAAATAAATGCCGAACGCGCTCAATGTCCCGGTGAGCGGATCTTCGTTCGGGAAGAACAGCTTGGCGAAGACCAGGCCGGCCATCGTGCTGTAGAGCAGGAAGTCGTACCACTCGATGGTGGTGCCGACGGTGGCGGCGATGACGGCGCGGCGCAGTTCGCGCGCATGCGCCTCGGGCGTAAGGCTGATGGTGGCGTCGGTGGTCGCCATGGCAGTTCCTCCTTGGATTTACATTTTTTATCTGTAGATATTTTTGACCTGAAATGATTTCACCTTCGCGCCGCCTTGCCAAGCCGCCGCGACGGCGCCCCCGAAGCGGAATGTTTTGTTGGTGACATTCGATTCACGGGAGAGCGCACCAAAAGGCGGGCCGCATTTTGCGAGTCTAATACGATATGCGGACAATCGTCTCGGTCGTCATTCCGGGGCGCGCCGAAGGCGCGAGCCCGGAACCCATGAACACTGGCCAACCGGTTTCCGCACGGTACGGTGTTCATGGATTCCGGGCTCGCCGCTTCGCGGCGCCCCGGAACGACCACCGAAGCGATGATCCGGTTTCGAATAAATCGCAGGCTATTTCTTTTTTCGCGCCGCTTTCCCGCGAGCGCGCCGCTCACGCGCGGGCCTTGTCTCTTTGGCAACTGTGCGGTTGTTGCGCGACAGGCCGAGTACCGTCTTGCCTTTCGTCTTCTTGAGCTTTTGCGCGCTCGTCGGGGCCGCACTGGTCGAACCGACGCTCTCCGTCATCTCCAACCCGAACAAGGCGGCAACGTCGTCGTCGGCCAGCACCTTGGCGCCGGAAGGTGCCGACTGGAGCCGGCCGCCCACTTGATCGGCGCCGGCGACCAATTCGCTTTCGTCGACTCCGCGCAACTCGAACAGCAACCGCGGCTCGTTGTCGAGCCGGGCGCCGATTCCGTAGAGCGTGCCGGCGACGTGCTTGCACATGTAGGCCGAGTCCGGGCAACTGCATGACAGCTCGATTTCGCTCGGTTGGGGAAACAGTCCGTCGCCCTCCCGGCAGACCCGGTCCATGACGCCCTTATCAAAGCGCCCCTGCAGCAGCTCGACGAGCGAATCGATCGTTCCCGAGCACTCGCGGCAAATGTTTTTCCAGCGCTTGGCGGTGAGCGGAGCAATGGTGATTTCGACGTCGTAGAGGTCGGATCCGCTGACCACCGCCTTGACCTTGCCCTTCGCGATCTTGAGGTCGATGACGAGACCGTTCCGGAGGTAGCTTCGGCCGCGCGGCAGGCGGCTGGCGTAATCGCTGTAGCGCTCGAGATTGGTGCACCACGACTGGCCCCAAAATGTCGTGGCGATCTTGCGGCCCTCGATTTTCACCGGCGCGAGCGACCGGCCTTTTTTCCTTAAGCCCGCGATCTTGGCCTCGGCCTGCCGGCGCCGAGCCGCGACGGAGACGTAGGGTGCCCATTGGAAGAAGGCCATCGTTACCCTTCCTTCATCGCGGCAGCTAAGTCGAGCGTCACGAGTTTAAGCAATTCGTCGTCCGCCATTTCGGTCAGGGCGATCTCGGCTCCGCCACTGAGGAAATCCCCCGCCAGCGCCCGCTTCGATTCGATCAGCGCGTCGATCTTATCCTCGACCGTGCCGCGGCACACGAACTTGTGCACCAGGACATTCTTACTCTGCCCGATGCGGAACGCACGGTCGGTCGCCTGGTTTTCAACAGCGGGATTCCACCACCGATCGAAATGGATGACGTGCGAGGCCGCGGTCAGGTTGAGCCCGGCGCCCCCGGCCTTGAGCGAGAGCACGAAGAACGGCACGTCCTCGTCCTCCTGAAACCGGCGCACCAGGTCCTTGCGTTTGCGCACCTCGGTTTCGCCGTGCAGGACGAGGCCGGCGCGTCCGAACACGCCGGCAAGAAACGCGGCGAGCGGCGAGGTGATCTCCCGAAACTGGGTGAAGACGAGCGCCTTTTCCTGGCGCGACGCGATTTCATCGGTGATCTCGCGCAGCCGCGCGAACTTCCCGCTGTCCTCGTCGGCCCAGGCGTTGTCGCCGAGCCACTGGGAAGGATGGTTGCAGATCTGTTTGAGCCGCATGAGCATCGCGAGCACGACGCCGCGGCGTTTCATGCCGTCGGCTTCCTCCAGCTGGCGCGCCATCTCGCCGACCGCCTGCTGATAGAGCGCGGCCTGTTTGCGGCTGAGAGAGCAAAACACCTTCATCTCGGTCTTGTCAGGCAGGTCCGCGATGATGCTCTTGTCGGTCTTCAGGCGGCGCAGAATGTAGGGACGGACGAGTTCGCGCAGCGGCGCGTAAGGATTGTGCTCCCGCTCCGCCAGCTGCTTGGTGAAACTTGTGAATTCCCGCGCCGACCCCAACAGCCCCGGATTGATGAAGTCGAAGATCGACCAGAGATCGCCGAGCCGGTTCTCGATCGGCGTCCCGGTCAGCGCGATGCGGGCGTCGGCCTTGATCTGCTTGACCGTCCGGGTCTGTTTGGCGCCCGGGTTCTTGATCGCCTGCGCCTCGTCGATCACCGCCAGGCGCCAGGGAATTTGGCCAAGCCAGGCCGCGCGCGAGAGAAATCCGTAGCTGGTGATGACGAGATCGACGCCGGCCAGAGCGGCGGCGCCGTCCGCCAGCGGCTTTTCCGCGCTCGCGGCCGACGGATGCACCACGACCGTCTTCAGGCTCGGCGCAAACCGCTCAATCTCCGCGACCCAGTTCGCCAGCAGCGAGGCCGGGGCGACGAGAAGCGACGGCTTGGTCGCGTCGGCGGATTGTTCCTTGAGCGCAAGCAGCAGCGAGAGCACCTGGATGGTTTTGCCCAATCCCATATCGTCGGCGAGGCACGCGCCGAGTCCTAGTCGGGCGAGCAGATTGAGCCACTGCAAGCCGTCCCGCTGATAAGGCCGCAGCGTTCCGCGCAGCAGCCGGCTCGGCCCGGCATGCGCTCCGTCGGGACGGCGCAGTTCCGCCAATGTTTGCGCCAGCCAAGGACCCGCGACCGTTTGGCTCCACGCGGCGCGCGCTTCCACCTCGGCGGCGTCCGGGGCAGCCCCTGCACCGGCCAGCAGGCGCATGGCTTCGCCGAACGACAGCCCCTCCCCGGCGGCGCGGCGCTCGATCGCCGCAAAATGATCGAGCGTGCGCTGCAGCCGCTCGGTGTCGAGTTCAACCCATCGGCCGCGGATGAAAGCGAGCCCGTCGGTGTGCGCGAGCAAACGTTTGATCTCGGCGGGCGTGAGCTTCTCGCCGTCGAGCGTCACCTCCATGCGGAAGTCGAGCAGCGCATCGAGGCCGAGTTGCGACGGCGGTTTCCCGCCGACCGTCGCCGTGACCTGCGGGCGCGCGGGGCGGTTCATCCGCCAATTCGCCGGCATCCGCACGACGACGCCGGCGCTTTCCATCGCCCGGGCGTCTTTGAGGAACTGCAGCGCCTGTTGGGCGGTGAAGCGCAGCGGATGAAAGATTTCGCCCGCATCCGCCATGGTTTTGAGCCAGCCGCATTGCTCCGCCGCCCGCTGCACCGGGGTGAGCAGCGCCAGCAGGCGCTCGCGGTTTTTGGCCCCGGCGTATTCCTGCAAGGCCTTGCCGAGCGGCAGATGCTGCGCCTTGCCCTGGGCCGACAAACGCGTCGTGTAGGTGGCGATGAAAGCGAAGGGTGCCTCTTCGTCCTTGCGGTTCTCGGCGAGATTGAAATGAACGCGTCCGACCAGATTCCACGCCGGATTCCGCGCTTTGAGGAACGCCTGCACCGGCACGCCGGACGCGTCGAGTTCCGCGTCGAAGGCCGCGTCGATGCCGCGCCAAAGCTCGGTCAGGACGGCGGGCGTCAGGTATTCCGCGCCGACCATGGGCGGAACGGCAGCGGCCGCATCGCTCAACTCGGCCTCGCCGGGCGTCGGCACGGCCGGCTTGTGCCTGCTCTCGGCGATGCCCGGCAGCGAGCACAGCGCCGTGACGTAGCGGGCGGCGAACTCGCGCCAGTATGCCAGCACCGGCGGCAGCGCCACGCCGACCGCTTCGGCGCCGAGATGCAATAATCCGTGACCGGCGCCACGCGCAAATGCGCGCTCGATCCGCGCGTAGGCCGCGCCGTCGGCCGCCGGCGCGTCGTCCGCGGGCTTGAGGCTCAAGACGCCGTGCGGCGACAGAGCAGGCGCGAGTGCCGTCATGCAGGTATATCGCCGCTTCGAATCGGGAGAATGAAATTAAAGCGGATTAATCAGGTTGACGCGCAGCGATCAAGCAGCAGCGGCGGCGATCGATTTGCGCCCTCTCCCCTTGCGGGCCCCTTGCGGGAGAGGGCTGCCCGGACAGTTCATCACTCTCATTTGGGTGAGGGGTAAGGGGAGCTACCCCCTCACCCACTCGAATTTGTTGATCGTTTGGAGTTGCCCTCTCCCGCAAGGGCAGAGGGCGGCATAACGGGCACCGCGTTTGCGGCCCGATTACTGCGCGGGCGGCAGGCTGATGATGTGGCCGTCGGGCGCCGCCGGCAGGGCCGCCGCCGGCGGTTCCGGCGCGATTGCACCACGCATCGGGCCGATCATTTTGTGGTCGATCAGCGCCTGCTCGATGCGCTCGAGCCGCGCGCCCATGTTGCCGGCCGGCGGGCGCGGCTTTGCCTCGTCGATCGAGGTACGCAGCCCGCGCATGTCGTTGCGCAGTTTCGCCACGTTCAGGGTCAGTTCCTCGACCGGCGTGCGCCACGGCTCCTCGGCCACCGCCGCGGCCTGCGCGGCCCGCAAGTCGTTCATGCCGGTGCGCAGCACGCCGATGGCGTCGCCGATCTCGGCGACGCGCCGGCTGGCGGCGTCTTCCCGTTCGCCCGTCGCGTTGACGTGCGCGCTCAACCCCATCACCGACGCGTTGAGGGCTTGAACGGTCGCGTCGAGTTGCGCGATTGAAGCCCCCTGCTCGCGTTGTACCGTCTCGATCGCCGGCTCGCCCAACACCCCGAAGGCCTGCAGCACGCCCCATCCCATCAGCCCGAGGAGCGCTCCGAAATTGATCCCGACCGCGATGATGAGCACGATCAGGAAAGCGCGCCGCGCGCGGTTGGGGCTTGGCGGCGTCGCCGGTACCGGTACGAGGGTCAGCTCCGTGCCCGGTCTGGCGTTCGGCCCCGCCTTGACGCGGTAGAGCTTGAGGTAATCGGGACGGATGAGCGGATCCCGCCGCGCCCGATCGCGGCTTGCCCGCCTTTGCGTCTGCGACGGCCCCATGTGAAGCCCCTCGAATTGTCGCGAATGGATTCACCAAACAGTAGGCTAAACAGCTTGCGAATTCGCTCACAAACATGCTTGCGACTTTGCTGAGAAAGATGGTTGACGAATCCTCAACGGTGTCATTCCGGGGCGCGAGCGAAGCGAGCGAGCCCGGAATCCATGAACACCGGATCGGCAAGGTTGGCACGGTCTATGTTCATGGATTCCGGACAGCCTCGCTTCGCTCGGCTTCCGGAATGACAAGAAGTGGATATGCTTGCGTGCGAAGCCCCTACGACGAGGAGCGCCCCGCATGACCCGCTACCCCGAAGAGGCGAAGAACTTCCGCCTGCTCGGTCACGATCGATCGGCCGCCTGGGGCGGCGGCAGCCTGGTGCAGGTCACGCGCGGCCATGCCTACGTCGGCGCGGTCGGCGGTGCGAGCTTCAACGGCCCCGAGGGTTTCACAGTTCACGACGTGAGCGATCCGAGGAAGCCGCGCAAGGTCGCCGAGTTCCGCGCGCCGCCCGGCGTGCACATGCACAAGCTGCGTATCGTCGGCGAAAATATTCTCTACGTGAATTCCGAGCGGCTGCCGGGCGAGGCGGGCCGCAACGCGCGCGCCGGCTTCTACATTTTCGACATCAGCAGGCCGGGCGCGCCGCGCGAGGTCGGCTTCTACGACATGCCCGGCAGCGGGCCGCATCGCTTCGGCGTCGATAACGCGCGCCGGCTCGCATTCTTTCCCAACGACGCCGAAGGCTGGAACCGGCGCGTCATCTGGACCATGGACGTGCGCGACCCGCTCAATCCCGAGGTGGTCAGCATCTGGGGTCTGCCGTGGCAGAAGGCGAACGGCAAGGGCTCGGGAAACGATCCGCGCCCGGCCGACACCGCCTGCACCCTGCATGGCCCGCCCATGATCCGCGGCAACCGCATGTTCGCGGCGTTCTGGGGCGGCGGCATCGCGGTGATCGACTGCGCGGATCTGACAAACATGCAGCTCGTCGGGCACGTGAGCTGGTCGCCGCCGTTTCCCGGTTCGAACCACACCGCCTGGCCGATCGGCGAGCGTCCTTATCTGGTGGTCACCGACGAAGCGCGCGGCAAGCAGAAATACTGGGACAGCCAGTTCATGTGGATCATCGACATCCGCGAGGAGACGAAACCCTTGCCGGTCGCGACGTTCTTTCCCGACCGCGACAAATATTTCAACCGCCCCGGCCGCTTCGGCGCCCACAACATCGTCGAGGACATCCGCACCGACGGCCCGTGGGCGAACCTCGTGTTCCTCACCTATTTCAACGCCGGCCTGCGCGCGGTCGACGTGCGCGACCCGCTGCGCCCGGTCGAGGTCGGCTGTTACGTTCCGGAGACGCCCGACGGCCAGGAGGCGATCCAATCGAACGACGTCGGCACCGACGAGCACGGCCGCATTTATCTGATCGACCGCTGGGGCGCCGGCATGCATATCCTGGAATATACGGGATGACGCTCGACACGCGCCCGGGCCGCAAACGCGGTGCGCATTGCGGCGCTCTCTCCCCTTGCGGAAGAGGGCAGCGCCAAACGTTCAACAAACTCCATCGGGTGAGGGGTTGCGCTCTAGTGCCGCGAACCCGAAGTTCGCATCACAATTGCCGCGAGTCCGATTGCGAACTTCGGGTTCAAAGCGGCACTAGAATCATAGAGTTGCTAGTGCCCTTCGATTCCGAAGTTCGCAAACGAACGTGCCGCAAAATGATTCGAACTTCGGAATCGGGGCACTAGTGCGCATCCGAAAGGCCTGCCGTGGCGAGCGTCGCCGCCGATACAAGCGCCATCGCGCCGCCTCCACCGCTGCCGAGCCGGCCTGACGCGGGCCCGCCCGCCGGCCCGGCGGGTGCTTTTGCCGACCTGCTCGACGCGTCGGCCGCACCGACGACGGCGCCTCAACCGCAGGGACCTCCCGGCGCGCGCATGGACGACGGCTCGAGCGCGGCGCAAACCAACGCAGCGGCGGGGAGCGGGCCGAGCGGCACCGCCCCCGCAAGCGCCGGCGCGGCGACCGCCAGCACGCGCAACAGCAAGGATCCGGCGAGCAGCAAATCGGGCGACGACCGCACGGACGACGGCACGAGCGGCGGCAACCCCGCCGATCTAACCGTTGTGACCGGGCTTCCCCTCCCGCCGTTTGCGTTTGCTCCCCTGCCCTCGGCGAATCAAACACCGGCGCCTTCACCGGATACGCCGACAGCCTCCGTTGATCCCGTCACGCCGACGCAAGACGGTACGAGCGCCCCGCCAGCCGATCGCAAGGGTTCCGACGCGCCCAGCGATTCGATTGCTGCGGGTCTTGCTGCTGCGCTGCCGGTCCTCGTGCCCGTCGTACCTGTGGTTGCTCCGACCTCGTCAGCGTTAGCCGGAAACGGTCCTGTCGCCGCGTTGCAGTCGGCGCCGACTGCCGGCGTGATCTCATCGAGGCCGAGCGCCGGCGGGCCTGCCACTGGATCCGATGAAGCGGACATTGCCGCGCTGCCGGCGCAGCAGCCGGATGGAACGGGACAGAGTAGTCGACCGGCATCGAACTCGATTTTGGATCTGCTCACGGCCATGCCGTCGGCGACGGCGACTCTGCCCGGGGCCGACAGCTTACAAACGGGCGACCTGCCGGGGCTGACATCGGCCGCAGCAAACAATGCGGCGCCCGATCGGAATGCACCGTCGGCGCCCGCCACGCCAGCACTCATCACAGCCAACGCGCCTTCCGGCACCGGGACGCCGGCCGCGGTTGCCGCCGCGCTCAATCCGCCGGCTGGGGTGCCGTCGGCGGCGCAGATTCAGCTCGCGGCCGAAACCAGCAACACGAGCCCGCGTGATGCGGGAGCCGCTCCGGTCGCGCTGCCGCCTCAGGTCGCCGTGCGATTTGCGGCGCCCGCCCACACCGATGCCGATGCGAGTTCGGACGACGGAACGGATGTGCTGCGCGGCGGAAGCATCGGCGCAACGGCGCCGACCGAGAGCGGCCAGCCCGGCGCCGCAATCACGCCGGCCTTTACGGGTATTTTGTCCACCCTGCAGGCGGCGCCCGGCGCGCCGACAGCGCCGCAACATGCCGCCGTGACGACCGACGCGGTGACGCTCGCGGCGGTCCCGATCGCGATCGTGGCGCGCGCGGAGGCCGGCGAGAGGAAATTCGAGATTCGCCTCGACCCGCCGGATCTCGGCCGCATCGACGTGCAGCTCAATGTCGACAGCAGCGGCCGCGCCACCTCGCATCTCGTCGTCGATCGCGCCGCGACGCTCGATCTGCTGCGCCGCGACGCGCCCGCCCTCGAGCGGGCGCTCCAGTCCGCCGGGCTTACGACTGATAGCGGCTCGTTGCAGTTCTCCTTGCGGGACCAGTCGTTCGCCGGCCGCGATCAGGGAACCCCTGCGCCGCTCGCGGCACCCGCACCGGTGGCCGCAGTAGAGAGCGATAGTGCCCCGCTCGACACGGCGTTGCGCCGCTACAGCGCCGCCGCCGGGCTGGGCGGCGGGATCGACATCCGGGTGTAATCACCAATTCGATCAGTAT
This sequence comes from Hyphomicrobiales bacterium, assembly GCA_019243195.1. Lineage (GTDB taxonomy): Bacteria > Pseudomonadota > Alphaproteobacteria > Rhizobiales > Xanthobacteraceae > AP-16. Next base: position 3,710 of record JAFAUQ010000094.1, on the reverse strand, counting down.
CGTTTCCTTTTACTGCCACCGCTTAGGCAAATTTTAAGCGCCGGCACGTATTGTCCGTCGAGTAACCGTTGAGTGTGTGAGTGTTACATATGAGCGAGCCCCATCGTCCGCGGGCCAAGTATGTGATCGGGCCGGACGGAAGTCCGCTCACCATTGCCGACCTGCCGGCACCCGGCACCAAGCGCTGGGTCATTCGCCGCAAGGCCGAGGTGGTGGCTGCCGTGCGCGGCGGACTGCTTTCCCTCGAGGAAGCTTGCAGCCGCTACACGCTGACGGTCGAAGAATTCCTCGCCTGGCAGTATTCGATCGACCGCCACGGGCTCGCCGGCCTGCGCACCACGCGGATACAGCAGTATCGGCAGTAGCGCGGGCTGTCGCCCGCGCGCGAGTAGCGAATGCGCGCCTGCGGCGCGCCAGCGAATAGCCAATAGCGAATCGGACGGGTGCCCGCGCGGCGCCCGTGAACTATTCGCTATTCGCTATTCGCTATTCGCTATTCGCCTTTCTCCGCCGTTAACCGATTGGAAACCATGCACCGGGCAAATTTTGCCCAGCAGGCGCCCGCGCGCCTGGCGGGGGCTCTTCGGTGCAGGGATTGCTCGGGTTCTTCAGGACGCTCGGGGCGGCGCGACTGGGCGCCATGGCGGCCGTCACCGTGACGCTCGTCGGCGTGTTCGGCTTTTTGATCCTGCGGGTGACCGCGCCGCAGATGACGCCGCTGTTCACCGATCTCACGGTCGAGGATTCGACCGCGATCGTGAAGGACCTGGAGCGCCAGGGCATCGTCTACGAACTCAAGAACGACGGCGCCATCATCATGGTCGCGCGCGACCAGGTGGCGCGCGTGCGCATGCGCCTCGCCGAGGGCGGCCTGCCGAAGGGCGGCGGCATCGGCTACGAAATCTTCGACAAATCCGACGCCCTCGGCGCCACCAGCTTCGTGCAGAACATCAATCATCTGCGGGCGATGGAGGGCGAACTCTCGCGCACCATCCGCTCGCTCGACCGCGTGCAGGCGGCGCGCGTGCATCTGGTGCTGCCGGAGCGGCCGCTGTTCTCGCGCGAAAAAGTCGAGCCCTCCGCCTCGATCGTACTCAAGGTGCGCGGGACGCTGGAGAGCCAGCAGGTGCGCGCGATTCGCCATTTGGTCGCGAGCGCGGTCAACGGGCTCAAGCCGGAACGGGTCTCGATCGTCGACGAGGCCGGGCGTCTGCTCGCCGACGGCGCTTCCGGCGAGGGCGACGGCGAGCCCGTCGCTCACGCGGACGAGCGGCAGGCCGCCTACGAGCGGCGGCTGCGCCAGGAAGTCGAGTCGATCGTCACGTCGGTGGTGGGGCCGGGGCGCGCCCGCGTGCAGCTCACCGCCGAGTTCGATTTCAACCGCATCACGCAGACTTCCGACCAGTTCGATCCCGAGGGCCGCGTGCTGCGCTCGAGCCAGACGCGCGAGGAACAGAGCACGACGAGTGACGGCCGCGACGGCCAGGTGACGGTCGGCAACGAGCTTCCCGGCGGCCAGCGGCCGCCGGCCGGTGCACCGGCCCCGGAAGGCCAAGCGCCGGTCCAGCACGACCAGAGCAAAAAGTCCGAGGAGATCGCGAACTACGAAATCTCACGCACCACCAAGACCGAGGTGATCGAAGGCGCGCGCGTCAAGCGGGTGTCGGTCGCCGTGCTGGTCGACGGCAGCTATGCCAAGGGGGAGAACGGCGAGGTCAGCTACCAGGCGCGGAGCGCCGAAGAAATCCAGCGCATCGGCGCGCTGGTGCGCTCGGCCATCGGCTTCGATCAGAAGCGCGGCGACCAGGTCGAGGTGGTCAACCTGCGCTTTGCCGAAGCGCCGGTGACGCCGATTTCCGAGGCGACCGGCTGGTCGTCATATTTGCAGTTCACCAAGGACGACATCCTGCGTGCGATCGAATGGACGGTGATGGGGCTGCTCGGTCTCGTCGTGGTGCTCGTCGTGGTGCGGCCGCTGGTACGGCGAATCCTCGCCCCCGACGAGCAAGCTCCTCTGTTGGGCGCTCCGGCCCTGGTGCCCGCCGTCGCCGGCAACGCGCCGGCGCTCGCCGACGGCATGCCGCCGATCAGCAACCAGACGTCCAAGATGATCGACATCGCCCAAGTGCAAGGCCAAGTGCACGCGCAGTCGATTCAGAAAGTCGGCGATCTCGCGCAGAAGAATCCGCATGAAGCCGTGGCGATCATCCGCCAATGGCTGCACGAAAGCCCGCTGTAACAGAACCCGCCATGGCCGCCGCGAAGCAAGCCCAAGCCGAAATCGCCGATCTGGTTGCGACCCTCGCCGGCCGGCAACCCGCCGCTCCCGGGAAAGCGCGCGTGCTCACCGGTCCGGAACGCGCGGCCGTGCTGATGCTGGCGCTCGGAGATACGTACGGCGAGAAGGTATGGAAGCTCCTCGATGACGACGAGCTGCGTACGCTCTCGGTCACCATGTCGAGCCTCGGCACGGTGGAATCGGAGGCGGTCGAGGGCCTGCTGCTCGAGTTCGTCGGCCGGCTCTCCGCCTCCGGCGCGCTGCTCGGCAACTACGACGCGACCGAGCGATTGCTGCAGCAGTATCTGCCGCCCGATCGGGTGAGCAACATCATGGAGGAAATCCGCGGGCCGGCCGGACGCAACATGTGGGAGAAGCTCTCCAACGTCCAGGAGCAGGTGCTCGCAAACTATCTCAAGAACGAATATCCGCAGACGGTCGCCGTCGTCCTGTCCAAGCTCAAGCCGGAGCACGCCGCGCGCGTGCTTGCCATCCTGCCGGAGGAGACCGCGCTCGACGTGGTCATGCGCATGCTGCGCATGGAGGCGGTGCAGAAGGACGTGCTGGAGCGGGTGGAAAGCACGCTGCGCACCGAGTTCATGTCGAACCTGTCACAGACGCGCCGGCGCGACGCCCACGAGGTGATGGCGGAAATCTTCAACAATTTCGACCGCCAGACCGAGACGCGCTTCCTCACCACGCTGGAGGAGCAGAACCGCGAGAGTGCCGAACGCATCAAGCAGCTGATGTTCACCTTCGACGACCTGGTCAAGCTCGACACCGGTTCGGCACAGACGCTGATGCGCCACGTCGACAAGGACAAGCTCGGCATCGCCCTCAAAGGCGCCACCGACTCGGTGCGCCAGTTTTTCCTCAGCAACATGTCGACGCGCGCCGCCAAGATGCTGGTTGATGAGATGAAGGCGATCGGCCCGGTGCGGCTGCGCGACGTCGACGAGGCGCAGGCGCTGCTCGTCAACCTCGCCAAGGACCTCGCCGCCAAGGGCGAGATCATGATTTCGAAGAATCGCGCCGACGAGGAGTTGATCTATTGAGCGCGCGCGCGAAATTCATGTTCGACGTGGACTTCGCCGCCGCGAGCGATCCAGCGCGGCGAGCGATCACGCCGGCCGTGCATGAGGCGGCGCTCGCGGAAGCCCGCGCGAACGCTTACCGCGACGGCGTTGCCGCCGCCGTCGCCGAAGCCGAAGCGCGCGCCGCGGTCGCGCTCGAACGCGTCGCCGCCGGACTCGATCAACTGGCGCGCAAACTTGAGGCCGTCGAAGCGCGGCTCGAGGTCGAGGCGATCGAGGTCGCGGTGGCGGTCGCCCGCAAGCTCGCTCCCGAACTTATCGCGCGCGAGCCGCTCGCGGAAATCGCCGCGCTCGCACGCGGATGCTTTGCCCAGCTGATCAATGCGCCGCATGTCGTC
>JAFAUQ010000112.1 GCA_019243195.1 Hyphomicrobiales bacterium | reverse complement strand
GACGGCATCCGGCTCACGCCCGCCGAAATCGTCGATGCGGCGCGCAAGGCGCGTGCGCACGTGATCGGCCTGTCGATCCTCTCCGGCTCACACCTACCGCTGGTGCGCGACGTGGTGGCGCGGCTGCGCGCGGCCGGGCTCGAGGTGCCGGTGGTGGTCGGCGGCATCATTCCGCCGGAAGACGAAGCCGCGCTCCGCCAGGCCGGAGTCGCGGCGGTCTATACGCCCAAGGATTTCGAGCTCAACCGCATCATGGCCGACATCATACAAATCGTCGACCGCACCGCCGAGCAGGCCGCGTGATCCGTCATTGCGAGGAGGCCGAAGGCCCGACGAAGCAATCCAGAGCAGCGCGTGTCGCCTGGATTGCTTCGCTCCGCCCGCAATGACTACTTGAAAGGTTTGCTGAGAAAACGCGAGCCGGCGAGGCCGTAGCGCCACGGTTTATCCATCGCTTTGGTGATCCCGATGCGCGGGCCGACGGCGAGCGGCGCGGCAGCCGGACGCGCCAGCAAACGAAACGGCGGCACATCGAGCAGAAGCCCGTCGTGCGCGCGAGTAACGCCCAGCGCCTCGCACAGCCGTCCGGGCCCGGCGCATAACAGCCGCACGTCCTGCATCTTGCGCCGCTTCTGCATGAGCGGGATGCCGGCGGTCGGCTCAAGCGCGCGAATCAATACAGCGTTGGCGATGCCTTCCCCTTCGCAAACAAAATTGAGGCACCAGTGAATGCCGTACGAGCGGTACACGTACGCGTGCCCCGGCGGCCCAAACATGCTGGCGTTCCGTGGCGTCTGTCCGTTAAAGCCATGCGCGGCGGGATCTTCGTGGTCGTAAGCCTCGACTTCAACGATGGTGCCACCGACGCCGTCGACCAGCAGCGTTGCGCCGATGAGTTCCGGCGCGACCACATGGACGCTGCGATCGAAAAACGCGCGCGTGAGCCGTACGCGTTTTGCCATCAACAAATCATCGCGCGGTCGTCGCGGCGATGACCTCGGCGAGCCGGCTCGGGCTCACCGGTTTCATCAGGTAGGCGTCCATGCCGGCCGCGCGCGCGTTCGCCTCGTCGCCCGGCGCAGCGCGTCCGGAAATCCCGATGATGGGGGTGCGCGCGGCGGCATCTTCGCGCGTGCGGATGCGGCGGGTGGCTTCGATGCCGTCCACGCCGGGCAGAATCACATCCATGAGCACGAGATCGTAGCCGCCGCGCGCGACTGCTTCGACCGCCGCCTCGCCGGTCGCGGCGAAATCGACCTTATGGCCGAGTTCGGTGAGGATCGTGTTGAGAATGACGCGACCGTACGGATTGTCCTCCGCACACAGGATGCGCAGCGCACGGGTGCCGCGCGCGGTCAAGCCGGAGGCCGCTGTGTTTGGTCTTCCCGATTCCGGCGCCGCAGCCCCGATCGTCACGGCGAGCCGGAACGTGCTGCCGGCGCCGGGCTTGCTTTCGACCGTCACTTTGCCGCGCATTGCCTGCGCAACGCGCTTGACGAACACGAGCCCGAGGCCGGCGCCGCCGAAACGCCCGGCGATTTGCGCCGTCGCCTGACTGAACGGCCGGAACAGCCGCCTGATTTCCGCCGGAGCCAGCCCGATGCCGCTGTCGCTCACCGCAAAGATGAGGCGCACGCGGTTGCGCGCCGCCGGCTCCGCCGTGACCTCGAGCCCGACCTTGCCGCGCTCGGTGAATTTGACCGCGTTGTCGATCAGGTTTTCCACCGCCGCTCGCAACAAGACGGGATCGCCGATGGCCGCTTCCGGCAGCGTCCCGATCCGGATCTCAGTCGTGAGCCCCTTGGTCTCGGCGCGGGCGGTGAGCGTCGCCGCCAAGGCTTCGGCCAGCACGCGCGGCCGGATGGCCTCGCGCCGCAGCGCCGCTGCCCGGGTTGCCGCCTTGCTGCCGCCGACCACCAGCGTCGTGAGCTGGGCGAGATGGTCCGCCGCGCTTTTGACCGCCGCGGCCCAGCCGCGCTCCCGCTCCGGCAGGTCGGAGGCGGCGAGCAGTTCGCTCAAGGCGAGGATGCCGGTGAGCGGCGTGCGTACCTCGTGGGCGAAGGCGGCGAGTGCGGCCTCGATCGCCGGCGTCTGCCGCTGCCGCGGGCGCTTCGACGCGCGCCGGCCGCGCGTTCGCTTGCGAGCGGCTCTGGTAGGTTTCGCCCGTCGCATTCCTCACCCCAGGTAACAACACAATGACATGACGGCCGGGCGAGAGCCATGCGCCGACGTTTGTTATTCACGCTGTCGCAGTGGTTTCAGCTTCAGTCCGACGAGCTTTCTGATCTCGGCCGGCGTGACCCCCTGCGCCCGCAGTTCGCGCAGCCCGGTCGCCTTCGTCGATTTGGCAAGCTTGCGCCCTTCGGCATCGCGGATCAGCCGATGGTGGCGATAGGTCGGCACCGGCAGATCGAGCAGCTGCTGCAGCAGGCGGTGCACGCCGGTCGCCCAAAACAAGTCTTCACCGCGCACCACGTCGGTGACGCCCTGCAGGGCATCGTCGATCACGACCGCCAAGTGATAGCTCGTCGGCGTGTCCTTGCGGCCTAGCACGACGTCGCCCCATTGTTCCGCCCGCGCCGGCACCTGCCCGGTCTCGCAGCTCGGCCCGCGGCCAGTCTCGCTCCAGTGCAAATCGCCCGCGCGCGCCAGCGCCTTCGCCATGTCGAGCCGCAGCGCATAGGGTTCGGCCGCCATGCGGCGCCGGCGCTCGTCATGCGAGATTTGCTTTGCCGTGCCGGGGTAGAGCGGCACGCCGTCGGGATCGCGCGGCCATGCTGCTGTTTGCTCGCGCGCGGCAACGAGGCGCGCGATTTCGCCCCGGCTCTCGAAGCTCGGATAAACGAGGCCCATAGCGGTGAGCCGTTCGAGGGCGTCGCGATACGCGGCGAAGTGTTCCGACTGACGCCGCACCGGCGCTTCCCACGCAAGCCCGAGCCACGCCAAGTCCTCATAGATTGCCGTCTCGTATTCCGGGCGGCAGCGGGTGCGGTCGATGTCCTCGATGCGCAGCAGCAGCCGTCCATTTGCCGCGCGCGCCATATCGCCGTTGAGCAGCGCGCTGAGCGCATGGCCCAGGTGCAGATAGCCGTTCGGGCTGGGAGCGAAACGGAAGACTCGCGGCGCCATCGGTCTGATCAGGTTGGTTACGCGGCGCCGTTTGTTGTAGAGGCTTCCGCGCCGATGTCCCACTTCATCCACACCGAAGCCGAGCTCGTGGCGGCGACCGCGCGCCTGATCGAGGCCGACGGACGGCTCGCCCCCGCGTATGCGGTCGCCGGCCCGCTGCCGCTGCGTCGGCGGCCCGGCGGCTTTGAAGGGCTCGCCGCGATCGTGGTCTCGCAGCAGCTCTCGACCGCGAGCGCGGCGGCGATATGGGGACGGCTGGCGGCGGCGATCGATCCGGTCGATCACGCCGGCCTGCTGCGCGCGCGCACGCCGAAGCTCAAGCGCGTCGGCCTTTCGATGGGCAAGATCCGAACGCTGCGGGCGATCGCGCGCGCCATCCGGGACGGCGTGCTCGATCCAAAGACTCTCGCCGATCTGCCGGCGGACGATGCGCATCGCCTGCTCATGCAGGTGCACGGCATCGGCCCGTGGACGGCGGACATTTATCTGCTCACCTGCGTCGGACACGCGGACGCCTGGCCGGCCGGCGACCTTGCGCTGCAAGAGGCGGCGCGCCTCGCGCTTGCGCTCAAGGCGCGGCCCACCACCAAGGAGATGGGGCCGCTCGCCGAGCCGTGGCGCCCGTGGCGCGGGGTGGCCGCCCGGCTGCTGTGGACCTATTATCGCGCCGTCAAAGGGCGCAGCGGCGCGCCGATCTATCCAAAATCATGAGGAGAGGATTCGCATGGCCGAGCTGAACGGTCCGCGGCTCGAGCCGCGCGCGGGCGGTGCCGCGCGCCAGCTGGTCGTGTTCCTGCACGGCTACGGGGCCGACGGCAACGACCTCATCGAGATCGGCCGTGCTTGGCAGCCGCTGATGCCGAACGCGGCGTTCGTCTCCCCGCACGCGCCCGAGCCGTGCGCCATGGCGGGCGCGGGCCGGCAGTGGTTCGGGCTCACCTTCCGCGACCCCGGCGAGCGGTGGCGCGGGGTGAACAGCGCGGCCCCGATCCTCGAGCGTTTCCTCGACGCGGAACTCGAGCGGCGCAAGCTGCCGCCTTCGGCGCTGGCGCTGGTCGGCTTCAGCCAGGGCACCATGATGGCGCTGCACGTGGGGCTGCGCCGCGCCGCCGCGCCGGCGGCAATTGTCGGCTACTCCGGCATGCTGGTGATGCCCGCCGAAGAGGTGACCGACGCGCTTGCAGCCGAAATCCGCTCTCGCCCGCCGGTGCTGCTCGTGCACGGCGACCGCGACGACCTCATTCCGGCGCAGGCGTTGTTTCAGGCCGGGCAGGGGCTGGCGGCGCTCGGCGTGCCGACCGAATGGCATTTGTCGGCCGGGATCGGGCACGGCATCGACGGCGAAGGTTTGCGGCACGGCGGCGAGTTCCTGGCGCGCCGGCTAGGAACCATTCGTTGATGAGGCCGCACGTGCGGCCACAAGGGCTTGCGCGCGCTTCACAATCCCGTCACGCTCCCTATAGAATATGCGCCATGCTGCTTCGCGGTAGGCCGCGCATGATCCCGAAAAGTGGGAACCGGTTTTCGGATAAGATCATGCGCCAGCAAAAGGCTGAGAGGAGGTGGTCGCCTTGAATGTCCATGTTGCAAACGGGGGCTGGCCGGCCTTGGTGCTCAATGCGGATTTTCGGCCGCTGAGCTATTACCCGCTCTCGCTGTGGTCATGGCAGGACGCCATCAAGGCGGTTTTCCTCGAGCGGGTGAACATCGTCGCCGAATACGACAAGGCGGTGCACAGCCCCAGCCTGGAAATGAAGCTGCCGAGCGTCGTCTCGCTCAAGACCTACGTGCGCCCCTCGACGCACCCGGCGTTCACCCGGTTCAACGTGTTCCTGCGCGACCGGTTTGTCTGCCAATACTGCGGCGGGCGCGACGATCTCACGTTCGATCATCTGTTGCCGCGCTCGCGCGGCGGGCACACGACGTGGATCAACGTCGTGGCGGCCTGCTCATCCTGCAACCTGACCAAGGGCAGCAAGACGCCGCAGGAATCCGGCATGTGGCCGACGCAGATGCCGTTCCAGCCGACGGTGCACCACCTGCACCAGAACGGCCGCCTGTTCCCGCCCAACTATCTGCACGACAGCTGGCTCGACTATCTCTATTGGGACACTGAGCTCGATCCGTAGGGCGGGCGTCCTGCGCGTCCCGCGTATCGATGCTGCCGGCGAATTAAGTTGGGTTCGTTTGGTAGTAGCGCAACCAAACGGCGATTGAGCGTCCCATATCGCCAGCGGTTGTGGGCTTATTCTTCCGAACGCACCTGCAGCGGGGTTCCGCGGTAAAAGTCGGCGAGCGTGCAGCGCAGGCCGAATTCGGTAAGCACAAGTTCGTCGGCAGCGCGCGTCAGCACCTGTGTCGTCCAGGCGTTTCCCGCGCGCAAATCGACGCGAACTTCGTGCCGATCCTGTTGGATCGTCAAAATGCAGCTGCAGGCGTCGTGCCGCTTATAGATTTCACGCTTTCCTCCGATCTTCGGCCGGTCGCTCGTCGAGACGACCTCGGCAATCAAATAGAATCGATCGGCGTAGCGTTCGTCCAAGCTTTCCGCGACGTCGATGATGACGACATCGGGTTCCGGGTCGTAGTTCTCGACAACCGGGCCGAGGTTCAGCCCGACCCGCTGTTAGGCGGCTCGTTCCGGTGTGCGCGCGAGCGCGTCGTTGAGGACAAGCAGAACGAGCGCAGTTCCCCGTCAGCTTGCCGCGAGCTTTGCTTGGAGCGCCTGCCAGCATGCCGCGTCGCAGCTGGCTTGCACCAGCAGCGCGTTGCCGTCTTGGAACGCCTCGAGCGACGCGATCGTTGCGCCGTCGAATATGCCGTTGGTCGGAGTCGAATACCCGTTCGCGACGAGGGCTTTTTGCAGCTCACGGATCGAATTCGCATCACTGCCGGCGTTAATAGGAACCTTGGCCACGGTGGGTGTCTCCGCTTGGGTTGTGTAGCGAACCTATCACCTTTGATGGTAAACGGCCAGCGGTCGCCGACGAGGCCTGTGATACACATAACTGAAGGCCGATGTTGACCTACCAGAGGTACCGCAGCGTGCCGATGCCGGCATAGGTCCGCGGGACCCGCAACAGAACGGCCGGCTGTTCCCCCCCAATTATCTGCACGACAGCTGGCTCGACTATCTCTATTGTGACGCCGAGCTCGATCCGTGATGCAGGGCGGCACGCAGGCCCCATAGCGCCACGCACGCGAGCGCGGCCGAGATCACGACGTTGTAGCCGGCGAGCGATATGCCGAGGAGGCGCCAAGCCGCTTCATCGCAGCGCACGACGATGACCGTGTTGAGCTGGTCAAACAGGCTGCCGCTGCGGCCGAAGTTCGGATCGCCCGAGCATTCCTGCGGGCCCGTCCACAGGTGCCACTCGACGCCGGCGTGGTAGACGCCGAGCCCCGCCCCGATCGTCATCGCGAGCGCGAGCGCAGCGAACCCCGCGATCAGCGCCGGCCGCGGCGCGCCGTATCTCGCGGCCAGCGCCAGCGCGAGCGCCAGCGGGATGCCGACGTAGTACGGGATGCGCTGCTCGAGGCACAGCGGGCACGGCTGATAGTGCAGCACGTACTCGAAGTAATACGCGCCCAGGATCGTCGCGATGCCGACCGCCGCGACGGTAAGGGCGGCGCCCACGAGCGGGACAGCGCGTTCGGGTTCGGTGGTGCGCATGAGCATTGCCGTGGCCCTGCGCGGGCGCGCATCGGCCCGCCGGAGTGCGGCATAGCGCTCGCTTCCGGCGCTGTCGATTCACGCGCCCGTGTTGTCGCGCCCGCCGGCCGCAGCTATGATGACGTTAAGCCCCTGTGGCGGAATTGGTAGACGCGCCTGACTCAAAATCAGGTGGCCGTGAGGTCGTGCTGGTTCGAGTCCGGCCAGGGGCACCATCCGCTTTCGCCAATTTTTGGCTTTGCCAAAAATTGGCTACAGCGCGATTGGGTTTAACCCAAGCGCGCTGTAGCGTGCGAAAGCGGATGCCGCGCTGTAGCGCCGAAGGCGCGTAAGCGGGCCCCGGCATATGAAATATGTTTATATCTTGCAGAGTGAGATCGAGCCGGACAGATACTATACAGGTTGTACTAGCGATTTAAAACGGCGCTATAAAGAGCACAACGATGGAAAGTCGATTCACACTAATAAATACCGACCTTGGAAATTGAAGACTTACATCGCTTTCAGCGATGAACGTAAAGCTGACGAGTTTGAAGCCTTTTTAAAAACGGGGAATGGTAGAGCGCTCGTAAAGAAAAGATTGTAGCGAACTTCGGACTTTGCTGGACTATTAATGGCCTATCGTGACGTCTATGGAGCCCAATTCATGACACCGCTGCTCGATCGAATCTCCATCGACCCGCGGATCTGTTTCGGCAAGCCCCGCATCAAGGGCACCCGCATCTGGGTCTCGCTGATCCTCGATTTCCTCGCCAGCGGCGAGACCAAGGACCAGATCCTTGCGGCCTATCCGCAACTGCAGCCGGATGACATTCAAGCGGCGCTCGCTTATGCGGTCTGCGAAAGTTTATCGCCATGAAACGTCTGTGGTGTTGGGCTTTGCTCGCGCTGATGCTGACGCTGCCGGGCGCCGCTATTGCCGGACCCTTCGAGGATGCGGTCGCCGCGTATAAGCGGAAGGATTACGCATCCGCGTTGTCTCTCTTTCGATCGCTGGCGGAAAAAGGCGATACCAGGGCGCAGGGCAATCTCGGCGTCATGTACTCGCACGGCGAAGGCGTGCCGCAGGATTTTGCCGAGGCGGTGAAATGGTATCGGCGCGCGGCGGACCAAGGCGACGCTCACGGGCAGTACAATCTCGCAGTCATGTACGAGCGCGGCCACGGTGTCGCGCAAAACTATGCCGAGGCGCTCAAATGGTATCAGTCGGCGGCAGCGAAAGGCGATATCAACGCGCACGAGAATCTCGGCGCCATGTACGCGAACGGGCATGGCGTGACCAAGGACTTCGCCGAGGCCCTGACGCAATTCCGCTTCGCCGCCGAGCACGGCATTGTCAAAGCGCACGACAGTCTCGGCGTTCTGTACGTGAATGGGACCGGCGTGACGCAGGACTTCGCCGAGGCCGTAACGCAATTCCGCTTCGCGGCCGAACGTGGCGAGGCGGATGCGCAAGACCATCTCGGCATCATGTACGCTACCGGACGCGGGGTGCCGCAGGACGAGGCCGAGGCGATAAAATGGTTCACCCTCGCGGCGCGCCAGGGCAACGCGCAAGCCGAATACAATCTCGGTGTCAGATATGCGCAGGGGGAAGGTGTCGAGCAGTCCAACGACGAAGCCGTGAAATGGTATCAGCTCGCCGCCGACCAGGGGTATTCCGAAGCTGAGAATAATCTAGGCGTCATGTACGAATCCGGGCTGGGCGTCGCGCAGGATCACGTGGTCGCCGTCAGGTGGTTCCGCGCTGCGGCCCTTCACAAGAACGTCAAAGGGGAAAGCAATCTCGGCATCATGTACGCCAACGGGAGGGGCGTTAAACAGGACTTCGCCGAGGCGCGGAAATGGTTCCAACGCGCGGCGGATCAGGGCGATATCAAAGCCCAGAGAAATCTCGGTGCTCTTTACGCCACCGGCCGGGGCGTGCCGCAAAGCTATGCGGAAGCCGCTAAATGGTACGGTGCCGCCGCCAAACGCGGCGACGCGGCTGCCGGATCCATCCTTGAGAAAATCAAGTCGACCCAAGCGGCGCAGGCACGGGAAAGCGCCCAGTCTCACAGGCAGGAAGAGCACAACGCCAATGCTCCGATCCCATCAGCGCCCGCGCGGCCCTTCGCGCACATCGAGCCGAGCTATTTCCGGTTCTCGTCTCCGGCCATGGAGCAGCGCACCGTGCATATTGGATCGCCCCCCATGGGCGGGTTCCACATGATGTCGGGACATTTCGGGCGGCGGCGGTAGCAGACGAACAATTACAGAATCACCCGCGGCAAACAGACGGCAGGCACTTCTGGAACCAATGATGGGCGTAAGGTTCGTCGTTGAAGGCGCTGACTTCCAGATATCCTTCCTTCCGGTAGAGCGCCTGCGCCTCGGTGAGGCTCCGGTTGGTTTCGAGCTGGAGCGTCGTAAGCCCTAATTCGCGGGCTATGGCTTCAAGTTTATGAAGAACCTCGCGTGCAACGCCGCGCCCGCGTGCCGATGAGGCCGTCCACATTCGCTTGATCTCACCCGTTGTTGCATCCTTGCGCTTGAGTGCGCCGCATCCGACAGGGCGCCCGGCAATCCGAGCCACAACGAAGAAACCCCTTGGGGAAATCAGGTCCTGGTCGGACGCGGGATTGCTCTTGATGGGATCGAAACCCGTATCGAAACGCGCCGCCAGTTCCAGGAAATACTCCTGCATGCACCAGCGCCCGTCCGGGCTGTCCGGTCGTTCCACCTCCACTTCGACGGCAGCCGTCCGGGTCAAGCGCTCACCTGCCTTGAATTTCGTTGCGGCGCCATCGTGATCGGGGCATTCAGTAACTACAAGGGTAATCGCCACGCGATCTTCGGAGCCCGGCGCGCATGACCGACCAAAAGAGCGGACCCCGTCTCGTCACCATCGCCGCCGGCGTGCATGCGTGGATCGGCGCCAACGGCGACTCCAACGCCGGCGCGATCGAAACGCCGGACGGCGTCATCATCGTCGACACGCAGCAATATCAGCGGCTCGGCAGTGCATTGCGCGAGGTGGTACTCACCAGGACCGGGAAGCCGTTGCGCAATGTCGTCTACACCCATTGCCACCTCGATCACACCGCGGGAAGTTCGGTGTTCGCCGACTTGCCCATCCTGGCGCACGAGAAGACGCTCGCCGCAATGAACGCCTGCCTCGGCGTGCGCGACGGCGAGAGTTGGTCGATCAGCGATCTCGCAACCAAGCTCGGGTTTCTGTTCGGGCAAAATATCCTGGAGCTGGTGCCCGAGGCCGATCCGGCCCGCGCCTGGTTTGTAAACCGCATCGGCACGCCCGACTACGACACGGTGGTGATCCGGCCGCCCAGCGAAACTTTTGCCGACAGCTTTACCTTTCATCTGCCGGACGACACCGTGCACCTGCGCTATTTCGGCCCCGCCCATTGTGACGGCGACATCGTCGTCCATCTCGAGAAGCGCAAGGTCGCGTTCCTCGGCGATCTTTTGTTTCAGAACCGCTTCCCGTGGCTGGGCGATTGCGATCTCGACGGCTTGATTGCCGCGCTCGGCCATGTGCTTGCGCTCGATCTGTCGGTGGTGATCCCGGGCCACGGCCCGCCGGCGGCGCTCGCCGACATGGCGCGCTTCCGCGAGATGCTTATCGAATTGCGCGCCGCCGTCGCCCGCGCGCTCAAAGCCGGAGTGTCGGAAGACGCCGCCGCGCGCGAGATCGAGTTGCCACGCTACGCCCACCTGCAGCGCTACAAAGAATGGAAGCCGCACGACGTGCGCGCGGCCTACCGATATTTGCGGGGGAAGTGAGGTCCGGCGGAGTTGCCGCCGCCGGAAGCACAAGCGCCGCTCAAAGCGTAGCAGGCAGAGCCTGCATCGATTCCGCCGGCACGGGC
>JAFAUQ010000019.1 GCA_019243195.1 Hyphomicrobiales bacterium | reverse complement strand
GTCCGCGTTGTCGTTGTTGATGCGGCCGATCGCCTTCTTGGCGCGCAGCAGCGCGACGCCGCCGCCCGGCACGATGCCTTCCTCGACCGCGGCGCGGGTGGCGTTGAGCGCGTCCTCGACGCGATCCTTCTTCTCCTTGACCTCGATCTCGGTCGAGCCGCCGACGCGGATCACCGCGACGCCGCCGGCGAGCTTGGCGAGCCGCTCCTGCAGCTTCTCGCGATCGTAGTCGGAGGTCGTCTCCTCGATCTGCTGCTTGATCTGGCCGACGCGCGCCTCGATCTCCTTCTTCTTGCCGGCGCCGTCGACGATCGTGGTCTTCTCTTTCTCGATGATGACCTTCTTGGCGCGGCCGAGCATCTGCAGGGTCACGTTCTCGAGCTTGATGCCCAGGTCTTCGGAGATCAGCTGGCCGCCGGTGAGGATCGCGATGTCCTCGAGCATGGCCTTGCGGCGGTCGCCGAAGCCCGGCGCCTTGACGGCCGCGACCTTGAGCCCGCCGCGCAGCTTGTTGACGACGAGCGTGGCGAGCGCCTCGCCCTCGACGTCCTCGGCGACGATCACGAGCGGCTTGCCCGACTGCACGACCGATTCCAGCACCGGAAGCATGGCCTGCAGGCCGGAGAGCTTCTTCTCATGCAGGAGGACGTAGGCGTCCTCGAGCTCGGCGATCATCTTCTCGGCGTTGGTGATGAAGTAGGGCGAGAGATAGCCGCGATCGAACTGCATGCCCTCGACCACCTCGAGCTCGGTCTCGAGCGCCTTGGCCTCTTCGACCGTAATGACACCCTCGTTGCCGACCTTCTGCATCGCGCCGGCGATCATCTTGCCGATCGAACTGTCGCCATTCGCGGCGATGCTGCCAACCTGGGCCACTTCCGCCGAGGAGCCGACCTTCTTGGCCCGCTTCTCGATGTCCTTGATCACGGCGCTGACCGCGATGTCGACGCCGCGCTTGAGGTCCATCGGATTCATGCCGGCGGCGACCGCCTTGGCGCCTTCCTTGACGATCGACTGGGCAAGCACCGTCGCGGTCGTGGTGCCGTCGCCCGCCAGGTCGTTGGTCTTCTGCGCGACTTCGCGCACCATCTGGGCGCCCATATTCTCGAACTTGTCTTCGAGTTCGATTTCCTTGGCGACGGTGACGCCGTCCTTGGTGATGCGGGGAGCGCCGAACGACTTGTCGAGCACGACGTTGCGGCCCTTGGGGCCGAGCGTGACCTTGACGGCGTTGGCAAGAATATCGACGCCGCGCAGCATGCGCTCGCGGGCATCGGCGGCGAATTTTACGTCTTTGGCAGCCATGGAATGAGACTCCGGTTCACGTGTGATGTGGTTGCGGGGATGCAGGGATGGGGCGTCAGGCGATCACGCCCATGATGTCGGACTCCTTCATGATCAGGAGTTCCTCGCCGTCGAGCTTGACTTCGGTGCCGGACCACTTGCCGAACAGCACCCGGTCGCCCGTCTTGACGTCGACCGGGACGAGCTTGCCGCCCTCGTCGCGGCCGCCCGGGCCTACGGCGATGATCTCGCCTTCCTGCGGTTTCTCTTTGGCGGTGTCGGGGATGATGATCCCGCCGGCGGACTTGTTGTCGGCTTCGATGCGGCGCACGACCACGCGGTCGTGCAGGGGACGGAACTTGGTTTTCGCCATATCTTCCTCGTCGGCGCGGGTGCGCGGCTTCTGGTGGATCCCGATAACGTCGATCGGAGAGGGTGCTAGCACTCGCCCTTAATGAGTGCCAACAGCACCGTGGACATATGGCCTTGGCCTGCGGCTGTCAAGCGCATTGACCCCCCGTAAAAATGTGCGCGGTTAACCCGACCGCTGGTTTCTCAAGAATAAATTGGGTACGAATCGGGGCGGGGAGATGCATGATCGTGCCGATGAAGGCGGGGCGGCCCTTCAGGCGGGCTTGGGGACAGCGTTGCGATTGCTGCAAACGCGGAAAATCCCTCCATTTGTCGGCGCCTTTGCCGCCGGCAGGTATCGGCGTGATCGAGGAGGGCCTTCGATGATCGGTGTTGGCCGGCCACTCGCAGCGGCCGCCATTGCGGTCCTGGCGCTCGCCGGCTGCGCGACCCAGGGGCCCGACACGCCGCCTGCGGCCGCCGCACCTCCGCCTGTGGCCGCCTTGCCGGCCAGCATTCCGGCGCGCGATCTCGTCGGCCGGTGGGGCTATGCCTCCTACCACAAAGAGGCCGATCGGCCTCGCACGGAAGCCGCCGCGCGCGGGCAATGCGGCCAGCCTTACGTGATCGGCGCCGGGCCTTCCGGCGGCGTGCTCATGCATCTCGCCGACGAGGCGCAGCAGCAAGAGCTGCAGCTTAAGGGCGGGCCGGGTGGCAAGAATTACGTGGGCCCTTCCGGCGCGCCCGCCGGGGACCCGAAGGATCGCGAGATCGTCTCGTTCGACGGCCGCGTGCTGGTGCTGCGCTGGGTCGATCCGGAAGTCGCCGGCCGCTACGGCACCGGCATCTACGTGCGCTGCGCTGCGCGCGCTTGACAGGGGTCAGGTATCAGGAATCAGGTATCAGTCTCTGACTCCTCGTTCTGATACCTGATGCCTGATCCCTGATGCCGGTATCAGGAATCAGGTATCAGTCTCTGACTCCTCGTTCTGATACCTGATGCCTGATCCCTGATGCCGGTATCAGGAATCAGGTATCAGTCTCTGACTCCTCGTTCTGATACCTGATGCCTGATCCCTGATGCCGGT
>JAFAUQ010000015.1 GCA_019243195.1 Hyphomicrobiales bacterium | reverse complement strand
CCAGGCGACCCCGGCGGACGTCGAGCGCATCCGTCAAAGCCTCGGCCTCGACCGGCCGTTCCTCGTGCAGTTCGGCGACTGGGTCTGGAACATCCTGCACGCCAATCTCGGGACCTCGATGTTCACCGGCCTGCCGGTCACCAAGATGATCGCGCAGCGCATCGAGCCGACACTCTCGCTGATGGCGGTCACCCTCGTGTTCGCCATCGCGGTCGCGGTGCCGCTCGGGGTCGTGGCCGCGTGGCGCGCCGGGAGCCTGCTCGACCGCGCGATCATGGCGTTTGCGGTGTTCGGCTTCTCGGTCCCGGTGTTCGTGGTCGGCTATCTGCTCGCCTATCTCTTCGCGCTCCAACTCGAGTGGCTGCCGGTGCAGGGTTACACGCCGTTATCTGAAGGCCTGTGGCCGTGGTTTTCCAACTTGATCCTGCCGGCGATCGCGCTCGGGTGCGTCTACATCGCGTTGATCGCGCGCATCACCCGCGCGGCCATGCTTGAAGTGCTGGCGCAGGACTACATCCGCACCGCGCGCGCCAAGGGCATTGGCCAATCCGGCATCCTGTTCATTCACGCGCTCAAGAACGCATCGGTGCCGATCGTCACCGTGATCGGCATCGGCATCGCGCTCTTGATCGGCGGCGCCGTGGTGACCGAAAGCGTGTTTGTTATTCCGGGACTCGGGCGGCTGACCATCGACGCGATCCTGCGCCGCGACTATCCGGTGATCCAGGGTGTCGTGGTGCTGTTCAGCTTCCTCTACGTGCTGGTCAATTTGCTGGTCGACCTGGTCTACACCGTGCTCGATCCGAGGATCCGCTATTGAGCGTCGAGGCGCTCGACCGCGTCGCCATTCCGGCCGGGCTCGCCGTCGCGCCCGCCCTGCCCGACGTCCTGCCACCGGTGAAGCTGCGCCGCGGCTTCATCGGCTTCGTGCGGCGGCATCCGACCGTGGCGATCGGCGGGGCTCTCGTCCTCCTGCTCATCGCCATGGCGCTGCTCGCGCCCTATCTCGCGACCGTCGATCCGACCGCGCTGGCCCCGGCGCGCCGTACCCGCGCCCCCTCGCCGGAACACTGGTTCGGCACCGACATGCTCGGGCGCGACATCTACTCGCGCGTCGTCTACGGCGCGCGCGTGTCGCTGCTGGTGGGGTTTTCCGTTGCGCTGCTCTCCTCGCTGGTCGGGCTTGCCATCGGCCTCGTCTCCGGTTTCCTGCGCTGGGCCGACGGCGTGATCATGCGGGTGATGGACGGGCTGATGTCGATCCCGCCGATCCTGCTCGCCGTCGCGCTGATGGCGCTCACCCGCGGCAGCGTCCAAAACGTCATCATGTCGATTACCATCGCGGAAATCCCGCGCGTCTCGCGCCTGGTACGCGGCGTTGTGCTCTCGTTGCGCGAGCAGCCCTATGTCGACGCCGCGGTCGCCGCCGGGACGCGCACGCCGGCGATCATCCTGCGCCACATCCTGCCCAACACCCTCGCGCCCATGACCGTGCAGGCGACCTACATCTGCGCCAGCGCCATGATCATCGAGGCGATCCTCTCGTTCATCGGCGCCGGCACGCCGCCCACGATTCCCTCGTGGGGCAACATCATGGCCGAGGGGCGCGCGCTCTGGCAGGTCAAGCCGTTCATCATCTTCTTCCCCGCGCTGTTCCTCTCGGTGACGGTGCTCGCCGTCAATTTGCTCGGCGACGGGCTGCGTGACGCGCTCGATCCGCGCATGGCGAAGGAGTACTGAGTCCGTGGCCTTGCTCGAAGTGGAAAACCTGCAGACCCACTTCCGCACGCCGGACGGGGTGAACCGCGCCGTCGATGGCGTGTCGTTTCACGTCGATGAAGGCGAGACGCTCGCGATCGTCGGGGAAAGCGGCTGCGGCAAGTCGGTCACCGCCAATTCGATCCTGCGGCTGATCCCGGAGCCGCCCGGCCGCATCGCCGGCTCGATCCGATTTCAGGGAACCGATTTGCTGAAGCTCTCCGACCGCGCCATGCGCGACATCCGCGGCAACCATATCAGCATGATCTTCCAAGAGCCGATGACGAGCCTCAACCCGGTGCTAACCGTCGGGCGCCAGCTCGGCGAGACCTTGCGGCTGCACCAGGGGCTCGACAAGCGCGGCGCCGAGGCGCGCGCGATCGAGATGCTCGCCCTCGTCGGCATTCCGGAGCCGCGTCGGCGCGTGCGCGAATATCCGCACCAGATGTCGGGTGGCATGCGCCAGCGGGTGATGATCGCGATGGCGCTCGCCTGCACGCCCAGGCTCCTGATCGCGGACGAGCCGACCACCGCCCTCGACGTGACGATCCAGGCGCAGATTCTCGAACTGATGGCCGACCTCAAGCGCAAGGTCGGCGCCGCGATCGTGCTGATCACTCACGACCTCGGCGTGGTCGCGGAAGTCGCCGAACGCGTGATGGTGATGTACGCCGGGCGCAAGGTCGAGGAGGCCCCGGTCGGGAAACTGTTCCGCTCGCCGCGTCATCCGTATACGCAAGGGCTCCTCGGCGCGGTGCCGAAGCTCGGCTCCTCGCTGACGGGGGCCGAGACCAAGCTTGCGGAGATCCCGGGCGTGGTGCCTTCTCTCAAGGAACGCATTCCGGGATGCGTGTTTGCCGGACGCTGCCCGCTCGCAACCGATCTTTGCCGCGAGATCGCACCGGCGTTGGAAACGAAGGCGGCCGGCCACGTTGCCGCCTGTCATTACGCCGCGCGCGAGGCGGTCGCCGCATGAGTGCGCCGCTGCTCGAGGTCAACGACCTCAAAAAACATTTCCAGCTTGGCGGCGGGCTGTTCCGCAAGCGCGCCTTCGTTTATGCGGTCGACGGCGTCTCCTTCACGATCGCGCGCGGCGAGACCCTGGCGCTCGTTGGCGAGAGCGGCTGCGGCAAGTCGACGGTCGGCCGCGCCATCCTGCGCCTGTTCGACATCACCGCCGGCCAGGTGGTGCTCGACGGCCGCCGCATCGACGACCTCCCGGCCGGCACCTTGCGCCCGCTGCGCCGCCGCGTGCAGGTCGTCTTCCAGGATCCATTCTCGAGTCTCAATCCGCGCATGCGCGTGCGCGACATCCTCGCCGAACCGATCCGCAATTTCGGCCTCGCCAATTCGGCGCGCGACCTCGACGCGCGCATCGCCGCGCTGATGGACAAGGTGCGGCTGCCGCGTGATGCCATCGACCGATGGCCGCACGAGTTCTCCGGCGGCCAACGCCAGCGCATCGGCATCGCCCGCGCGCTCGCCGCCGAGCCCGACCTCATCGTGTGCGACGAGGCAGTGTCCGCGCTCGACGTTTCGGTGAAGGCGCAGATAGTCAACCTGCTGCAGGACATTCAGCAGGAGCTGGGGCTCGCGCTCCTCTTCATCAGCCACGACCTTGCGATCGTCGAGCACATGACCCACCGCGTCGCGGTGATGTATCTCGGCAAGATCGTCGAGGTGGCGCCCAAGCGCGCGATCTTCGCCGCGCCGCGCCACCCCTACACGAAGGCGCTGCTCTCGGCCGTGCCGGTGCCCGAGCCCGGTGCCGCGCGCGAACGCATCATTCTCAAGGGCGATGTGCCGAGCCCGATCACCCCCCCCAAGGGCTGCCGCTTCCATACCCGCTGCCCCTACGCCTTCGATCGCTGCCGCAGCGAGGAGCCGGCGCTCCGCCCGACCGAGACCGGGCACCTCGCCGCCTGCCACCTGCACGACTTGCCCGACGCGCAGAATCCAATGGTTGCGATGTAGTTGTAGCCCGCATGAGCGAAGCGAAATGCGGGAAATGACGATCCCGGATTTCGCTGCGCTCATCCGGGCTCCAGCCGCTTGTCGGCCGCGCTGCAAGTCGTGCAACATGGTGCGCATCAGCAGTGGGGGGTCTTCGATGACGACAGCAGCACAAGCAGCCCTCGGCAGTGAGCCCGCGGTCCGCAGCCGCGAGGCGGTCCTCGCCGGGGTGATCGGCAATACCCTCGAATGGTTCGATTTCGCCGTCTACGGCTATTTCGCCACGACGATTTCCAAGCTGTTCTTCCCCTCGACCGACCCGATCGCCTCCCTCCTGGCCACCTACCTGGTGTTCGGCGTCGGCTTCTTGATGCGGCCGGTCGGTTCCATCGTGTTCGGCATCTACGGCGATCGCTACGGACGGCGCCGGGCGCTCAGCGCCGTGATTTTCCTGATGGCATTATCGACGCTCGCCATCGGGCTGCTGCCGACCTACGCCGAGGTCGGCGTATGGGCTCCGATCCTGTTGGGTGGTGCGCGGCTGCTGCAGGGCCTCTCCGCCGGCGGCGAATGGGGCGGGTCGACCGCCTACATCGTCGAGTATGCACCCGAAGGCCGGCGCGGCTTCATCGGCTCGTGGCAGCAGGTGAGTGTCGGCGGCGGTTTCCTGCTGGGCTCGCTCTCGGGTACCGTGCTCAGCTTCGCGCTCGCGCCCGAGGCGCTCACGTCCTGGGGCTGGCGCTTGCCGTTCCTGCTCGGCATCGTGGTCGGCGGGGTCGGCGCCTATCTACGTTGGCGTCTGCCCGACACACCCAAATACACCGAAATCGAAGAGCACGACGAGGTCGCGCACGCGCCGCTCAAGGAGGCGATCACCAAATATCCGCGCGAGACGCTCACGGCGTTCGGCATCACCCTCCACAACACGGCCGCTTACTACATTTCGCTCCTCTACATGACCAGCCATTTCATCACGATCGGCAAGCTGCCGCCGCCGACCGCGCAGTTGATCGGAACGATCTGCCTCGCCATCTTCGTGATACTCATTCCCTTCACGGGACGGCTCTCCGACCGCGTCGGCCGCAGGCCGCTGCTGATGGCATCGTGCATCGGCTATGCCGTGCTGAGTTATCCGCTGTTCATGCTGGGTTCGGCCGGAGTCGCACCCTACGCGTTCCTCGCTCAGTTCGTGATGATCTTCTTTCAGTCGCTCTATGCCGGCCCCTGCCCGGCAGCCTACGCGGAGCTGTTCCCGACCCGGGTGCGCTACACGGCGCTCTCGATCGGCTACAACATCGCGGTCGCGCTGTTCGGCGGCTTCGCCCCGTTCATCGCCACTTGGCTGATCCGGGAAACCGGCAACCCGCTGGCGCCGGCGTTCTACGTCATCACCGCCGCCGTGATCACCTTCGTGATCCTCACGCAGATTCGCGAGACCGCATTCGAGAAGCTGAGATAATAGCGAGCAACAAACTCCACCGTCATCCTTCGAGACGCCGGCCTGCAGCCGGCTCCTCAGGGTGACGGTGGAGGTTACGGCCTCAATAACTGCGCCGGCTGCCGCACCATGGTCTGGCGGCCGCGCTTGAAGGCGGCGAGCGGGTTGCGCACTTCCGCGATCGCCTGCTCCGGTGTCTGCGCGTCGAAAATCACGATGTCGGCAGGATTGCCCACCTTAATTCCATAGTCGGCGAGGTTTAGCAGCCGCGCCGAGCGCTCGGTGAGCATGGCGAAGCATTCGCGCAACTCCTTCGGGTGGCGCACCTGCAAAAGGTTTGCGTGCATGTTTGCCATGCGCACCAGCGAGCAATCGCCGTACGGCGTTGCTGGGTTGAGCACGTTGTTGCTCGAGAGCGAGCAGTTGACCCCGTGCGCGAGGAGAAAGTTCGCATCGGCAACGCCGCGGCGCACGTTATGGTCCTGGTCGCGCCCCATCAGATAGAGGTCGGTCGCCGGCAGCACGGTGACGGCGACGCCCACGTCGGCGAGGCGGCGCGCCACCTCCTTGAGGCGGTCCGGCGGCATGGTCGAAAGCTTCGCCATGTGGCCGGCGACGACGCGCCCGCCGCGCTTGTATTTTTCCGTGAGGTCGCAGACCTGATGGATGAACATCTGGTCTGCGGTAGGGCCGACGTCGAGATGCATGTCGATGTCGACGTCGAACTCGCGCCCGAGTTCGAAGATGCGCTCGATCTGCGCGGGTCCGTCGGTGTCGTAGCGCGGCGCGCCGCCCACGACCTTGGCGCCGCGCTTGAGGCCTTCGACCACGAGCTCGTCAGTCCCGGGATAATTGGTGAGCCCCTCCTGGGGGAAGACGCACATTTCGACGTCGATCGCCCATTTGTATTCGTCGACGAGCGCGGCAACCGCTTCGAAACCGCGCATGCCGATGCCGGGATCGACCTCGACCTGGGTGCGCATGCGGGTCGCCCCGTGCAGGACGCATTCTTCCAGCGTGCGGGCGGCGCGCGCGTGGACGTCCTCGACCGTCCACGTCTTCTTCATCGGCGCGACGCTCTTGACCGGGCTGAATTCGCGCGTCTCCTCCGGCGGGCAGCGCTCGATGATGCGCGACTTGTCGAGATGAATATGCGTTTCGATCAGCCCCGCGCACACGATTCCGCCGGCGGCGTCGTGTTCCTTTCCTTCCGCCGAGAGTTTCGGGGCGATAGCGCCGATGCGCCCGTTCTCGATGCCGATGTCGACGGGGCCGTCTTCCGGCCGGGTGCTCAGGCGCGCATTGCGGATGATGAGGTCCATGCGATGCACTCGTGTATTTATTTGGTCACGTGATCGGGCGCGCTGCGGTAGCGCTCGACGATCGCCATATCAGGATCGCAGCCGAGCCCCGGGCCGTCCGGCACCTTGACCTTGCCGCCGGCCGCTTCGAGCCACGGCCCGAATGGGCTCGCTTCGAGCTTCACGTAGAGCCGTTCGAACGGCGCCTCCGGCGCGAGCACCGCCGACGTATGCAGGGAGGCGAGAAAGCCCGGCCCGAAGTAGGCGCAATGGGGCACGAGCTTCGTCTCCGCCACTTGGGCGAGCGCGGCGATCCTCCGCATCTGACCGATGCCGCCGATTTTGGTCATGCTCGGCTGCGCAAAGTCGAGCGCGCCGACCGCGAACATGTGGCGGAAGTCGTGCGCGCCGGCCGCGTTCTCGCCTGCAGCGATCGGCACGCCGACCCGCCGCACTTCGGCCAGCCCCTCGTGATCTTCCGGCGGCCATACCGGCTCTTCGAGCCAATAGAGATCGAACGGCTTGAACGCCTGTGCCATCTCGGTCGCCTGCGGCACCGACCATGGGCAATTGGTATCGCACATCAGCTTGACGTCCGGCCCGATTGCTTCGCGCGCGGCCTTGACCTGCGGCACCTCGATCTCGTGCAGCTTGATGAAGCGATATCCTTCGCTTGCCGCCTGCGCGGCCATGCGCGCCACCGCCGCGGGCTCGCCGTAGCGCAGCAGGCTCGCGTAGGCGGTCAACTCGCGCGGCCCGTTCGCGCCGAGCAGCGCATGGATCGGCTTGCCGGCGCGTTTGCCGGCGATGTCCCACAGCGCGATATCGATCGCCGAGAGAGCGTAGATCACCGGACCGTTGCGGCCGAAGAGATGCAGCCGCTGAAACATTTCGCCCATGAGCGCTTCGACGTCGCTCGTGTCGCGGCCGATGAAATGCGCCGTCACCATGGTGTCGAGAGTCGCCTTGGTGGCCGGCGCGATGGCGTGGCCGAAGCCCTCGCCCCAGCCGCTCACGCCGTCGTCGGTGTCGACGCGGACCAGCAGGATCGCCATGCGGCTCCAGTTTTGTCCCGCAAGTTTGGTAGGCGCTCCGGCCTCGTAAGGAATGTGGATGAGCGTCGTGGTGATCGATGTGATCTTCATCAGATATCAACTCCGGAATAGGCGCGTGTATTGGGTTTCGTGGCGCAGGCTCGCGAGGTCGGCGCGGAACGACGCGCTGCCTACCTCGTGGAGCGGGGTTGCGAGCGCGCGTTCGGCGGTCGCTGCGACGACCGGCTCGAGCGCGGCGAGCACACGCTGACCATCGGTCTGGCCGAGCGGGATGAGCCGCACGCCGGCGGAGATGAGATTGGCAGCAAACGCGTGCAGATAAGCGGCGAGCGCCGGCGCGAGCGGGATGCCGTGGCCGGCGGCCGCTGCGGCGACCGCGACCGGGTAGGCGCAGGGGCCGGGCGCGACCGATGCGAGCTGGTCGAGCGCGGCGCACGGCCACGCAGCACGCGTCGCGGCAAGAAACGCGTTGCCCTGCGCGGTCGTCTCGAGATGACGTTCTTTGGACGGCGCGAACGCGAGCGCCAGCTCCGCGACCGCGGTGAGGGCGGTGTCGTCGCTTTGTTCGATCGCACGGTAGGCATGAGCAAAAAACACTGCGTCGCAGAAGCCGCCGCCGTCGGTGATGATCACCACGATCCAGCGCTGCAAGGTCGCCCCGTCGATGATATCGCCGGCTTCGATCGCCCATTCGAGACCACTCGAAAATGAGAAGGCGCCGACCGGATATCCGGGCGACAGCCATGCCTGCAGCCGGTAGAGCCCTGCAGCGGGAAATTCAGCATTGTCTTCGCGAGGGTGGGAGATCGTCGGCGAAACGGTCGCGTGATGATGATGCGGCGCGCTCGGCTCCGCATCGAACGGCGCCTCGATCGCGGTGACGCTCGCGCCAAGACCCGCCGCCATCGCTTCGAGCACATGGTCGCGCCGCACGCACAGTGCGCCGGGAGCGAACGCCACGTCGGCGTGGCGGTTGCCGAGATGCCAGGCGAGGCGGACGAAATCGAGCGGCGTAGCGGCGGTGATTTGGGCGAGCGGCTCGGCCACCCCGAGCACACGCACGATCGTCCCGTCGTCGAGCACGAGCCCGTCGCCGTCGCGCAACGCCGCCGCCTGCGGCAGGTCGAGGAGGAACGTCGTGCCTCCTTCCCCGGTCAGCATAACGCGGCGCCGATTGCGCTCGTCGGCATCGAGCGCCACGCGGTCGACGACGCGCGCATCGTCAAACTCACCGGAACGGATAACCGAGGCGGCGCGCAGCATGGCTTATTGTTTCACGGCGATCCCCGCCAGCCTAGAGGCTTTTGGCGCTTGCTTGATCAAGCTCGGGCTCGTCATGCGTAGGAAAGCGGGGATGTAGGGTGGGCTAAGGCGCGCAGCGCCGTGACCACGCGGAAAGAATCATCAAATATTCCGTGGGCACGCGCCTTCGGCGCTTAGCCCACCCTACGATGCCCGCTTGCGCGGGCGATGACGAGGTCGGGGTCGATCTCACAAAAGTCATCCGCGAAAATGGCACGCGACGGCATGGCCGTCGCGGGTTTCCCGCAGTGGCGGCGGCTCGTCGGCGCAGAACGGCAGTTGCCGGATCGGGCAGCGGGTGTGGAACGGGCAGCCGGAAGGCGGATGGATCGGGCTCGGCACGTCGCCTTGCAGCACGATGCGCTTGCGCTTGAGGGTCGGGTCGGGGATCGGCGCCGCCGACATCAGCGCTTCCGTGTAGGGATGGAGCGGCGCGGTGTAGAGGTCGCGCGCGCTCGCGATTTCGACGATCTTGCCGAGATACATTACTGCGACGCGCGTGCTGATGTGCTCGACCACCGAAAGGTCGTGCGCAATGAATATATACGTCAGCCCGAATTTTTGCTGCAGATCCTCGAGCAGATTGATCACCTGCGCCTGAATTGACACGTCGAGCGCCGACACCGGCTCGTCGCACACGATCAGCTTGGGCGAGACCGCGAGCGCACGGGCGATGCCGATGCGCTGGCGCTGCCCGCCGGAAAACTCGTGCGGATAGCGCCGCATGTAATCGGGATTGAGCCCGACGGTTTCCAGCAACTCGACGATGCGATCCTCGAACGCGCGCCGATCCTTGGCGAGGCTGTGAATGGTCAGCGCCTCGCCGATGATGGCGCCGACGGTCATGCGCGGATTGAGCGAAGCATACGGATCCTGAAAGATGATCTGCATGTCGCGGGCGAGCGCGCGCAACGCCGACTTGTCGAGCGCGGTGACGTTGCTCCCCTCGAACCACACTTCGCCCGAGGTCGGCTCGATCAGGCGCAGGATGCAGCGGCCGGTGGTCGACTTGCCGCAACCGGATTCACCGACGAGCCCCAACGTCTCACCGGCACCTATTTCGAAACTCACGCCATTGACCGCATGCACGCGCTCGATTTCGCGCGCGAACACGCCACCCTTGATGACGAAATGCTTCACCAGGTTATCGACGCGCAGCAGCGGCTCGGCCATTGCGTCAGCTTCTTGCTGGAGCAGGATCTCTTTGCGGAGATCGGTGCTCACCCGGTGCCGAATGCGAGGCGGAGATTTTCGGAATCGTACTCTCGAGCACGCACGCGACTTTGTGGCCGGGCGCGACTTCGTGGAGCGGCGGCACGGCTTCGACGCACACCGCCGACGCATAGCGGCAGCGCGGCGCGAAGCGGCAGCCGGGCGGCGGATCGAGCAGGCTCGGCACCACGCCGGCGATCGCCTCGAGGCGCGGCTTCTTGGTCGCGGCCGTATCGATGCGCGGGATCGAGCGGATCAGGCCCTGCGTGTAAGGATGGCGCGGATTGGCGAAGAGTTCGCCGACCGGCGCCTCCTCGACCACCTTGCCGGCGTACATCACGACGACGCGCTGCGCGGTCTCGGCCACGACGCCCATGGCGTGGGTGATCAGCATCACCGCCATGCCGAGCCGCGCCTTCATCTCCGTGAGCAGGTCGAGAATTTGCGCCTGGATGGTCACGTCGAGCGCGGTCGTGGGCTCGTCGGCGATCAGCAGCGCCGGATTGCACGAGAGCGCCATGGCGATCATCACGCGCTGGCGCATGCCGCCGGAAAACTGATGCGGATAGTCGGCGACCCGGCGCTCGGGATTGGGAATATGCACGAGCCGCAGCATTTCGACGGTCTTCTCCAGCGCCGCGCGCTTGCTCAAGTCCTCGTGCAGACGCACCACCTCGGCGATCTGGTCGCCGATGGTGTAGACCGGATTGAGCGAGGTCATCGGCTCCTGAAAGACGATCGCGATCTCTTTGCTGCGGATTTTCTGCATCTCGTGCGCGCCGAGCGGAACGAGATCGCGCCCGCGCCAGAGAATGCGACCACCGACGATGCGCCCGGGCGGCATCGGGATGAGCTTGAGCACCGAGAGCGCGGTGACGGTCTTGCCCGACCCGGACTCACCGACCACCCCGAGAGTCTCGCCGCGGTCGATCGAAAGATCGACGCCGTCGACCGCGCGCACCATGCCGTCGTCGGTGGCGAAATGGGTCTTGAGCCCCTGAATGTCGAGCAGGCGCTCCGACACGACTACATCACCTTGCGCGGATCGAGCGTGTCGCGCAGCCCGTCGCCGATGAAGTTGATCGTCAGAACGGTGAGAAAGATCGCGGCACCGGGAATCAGCGCCCAGTGCGGCGCAACGTCGAGGTTGTCCTTGGCGTCGAAGAGGATGCGTCCCCACGTCGGGATGTCGGGAGGAAACCCGAGGCCGAGGAAGGAGAGCGTCGATTCCGCGATGATCGCGGCGGCGACATCGATGGTGCCGGCGACGATCACGGGCCCGAGCGCATTGGGCAGGATGTGGTGGACCACCTGGCGCGTGGTCGAGGCGCCGAGCGCGCGCGCCGCCTCGACGAACTCCTTCTCGCGCAGGGAGAAGAACTGCGCCCGCACCAGCCGCGCCACCGGCATCCAGCGAAAGGCGCCGATCACGGCGACAACGAGCACGAAAACGCCGAACTCCGGCCCGGCGACCGCTTTGAGCGCGTCGCGGAACAGATAGATGATGAGCAGCAGCAACGGCAATTGCGGCAGCGACAGGAACAGGTCGGTGAGCCACATCAGCGCCGCATCAACGCTGCCGCGGGAGATGCCGGCAAGCGAGCCGACGATCGTCCCGACGACGACCGACACCATCATGGCGGCGAGCCCGACCGCGATCGAGATGCGCCCGCCGTAGAGCATCCGCGCCAACAGGTCCTGGCCGAGATCGTCGGTGCCGAACGGATGCTGCCATGACGGCGTCGCCAGCGTGGCGGTGAAATCGATGTCGTTGATAGGTACGCGCCACACCAGCGGCCCGAACAGGACGGCAAGCACAATCAACGAGAGGATCGCCGCGCTGGCGAACGCCAGACGATGCCGGCGGAATCGCCGCCAAGCCTCGCGGCCGGGCGCGACGCGGCGACGCGGCGGTGCCGCAACCGCGGCGACGCCGGCGGCAGGAGCCGCGACGTCAGCGGTAGGAAATGCGCGGGTCGAGCCAGCCATAGATGATATCCGCGAGCAGATTGAAGGCGATGACTAGGCAGGCGAATACGAAAGTCACCGCCATGATCACCGGTGTGTCGTTGGCGAGGATCGAGCTGATCAGCAGCGACCCGATGCCGGGAATACGAAAAATCTGCTCGGTGATGATGGCGCCGCCGAACACCGCAGGCATCTGCAGGGCGACGAGGGTTACCACCGGGATGAGCGCGTTGCGCACGACGTGCTTGATCACGACCTTGCGCTCCGGCAGCCCCTTGGCGCGCGCGGTGGTGACGTAGTCGAGCCGGACCACGTCGAGCATGGCGGAGCGCACAAAGCGCGTCCACGAGGCGCCCTGGAACAGGCCGAGCACCGCGACCGGCATCGCCGCATTGCGGACGTGCTCCCATAGCCATTGCCAACCGGTACCGCCGACGTCGGACTGGTAAACCGACGGCAACCATCCCAGGTAAACGCTGAAGATCAGGATGAAGACGATGCCGGTGAAGAAGGTCGGCAGCGAAAAGCCGACGAAGGCGAAGGTGTTGGCGATCTGGTCGAATAGGGAATACGGCCGCATCGCCGCGATGATGCCGACCGGCAGCGCAATCATGAGCGCCAGCACCTGCGAGGAGCCGATCACGAGCAGCGTAGTCGGCAGGCGCTGGAGGATGAGCTGGTCGACATCGACCCGACTGACGAACGAGAAGCCCCAGTCACCGTGCAGCATGGCCACGAGCCAGCGCAGGTAACGCACCACGATTGGATCGTCGAGGCCGAACTTCGCCCGCAGCGCGGCGCGCACCGCGGGCGGCACATTCGGGTTGGTCGCCAACTCCCCGAACGGATCGCCGGGCGCGAGCGCCAGCACCGTGAACAGCACGATGCTGATGCCGATCAGGCTGGGGATCGCGATCAGCAGGCGCCGGACGAGGTACCGGCTCATGCGCTACCCGCTCCGACGCGCGGTGCTCATGCGTCGCGGTACCAGTCCTTGAGGTTCCACAGGTCGTTATCCCAACCGGAGCCCGGCGCATGCAGCTTGTTGGACACGGCTTGCGCCTTGGGGCGATTGACGATCGGGATGACGGCTTTGTCGCTCACGAGATCGTTCATACGGATGAACGAAGCCGCGCGCTTGACCGGATCGAGCTCATTATCGGCCTCGCGATACAGCTTGTCGTACTCCTCGTTTCTCCACCGCGTGATATTGCGGTTCTGCCATTTGTTCTCTTTGGAGGCGATCTCCGAGGAGACGAACTGAAGCATGAAGAACCCGGGATCGGGCTCCGTCATGGTCGTGTTGTACATTTGGAGGTCGGTGTAGAACTTCGCATAGGTATCAGGGTTGGCGACGTCGGAGGAGAAGTAGACCGAGGCGACGATCGACTTGAGCTCCACCTCGATGCCGGCCTTCTGGCAGGCCTGTTTGACGATCTGCTGGTTCTTTTGGCGCGGCGCGTTGATCGAGGTCTGATAAACGAAGCTGAGCTTCTTGCCGTCCTTGGCGCGGACGCCGTCCGGCCCGCGCTTCCAGCCTCCCGCCTCGAGGACCTGGTTGGCCTTCTCGATGTTGAATTCCCACTTCGTGTTTTTCGACCGGTATTTCTCTGGATTGTTGAGGAAATTGCCGGTGGCGATGCCGGTCCGGCCGTAGATGTAGTCCTGCACCGACTTGCGATCGACCAGGAGGGCGAGCGCCTCCCGCACCGCGGGGTCGGTCAGCGTCGGGTGCTTGGTCTTGATGCTTGAGCGTTCGCCGTCGACCTCGGTCCAGGGATCGGTATTGTTGAGCTGGAGGTGCTCGATGGCGCCGCCGGGATCGAGTTCGACGTGGCCACGGCCGCCCTTCTCCAGGCGCTGCAGGATTTCGTCCTCCACCTGAATGTTCCAGGCGTAATCGTATTCACCGGTCTGCAGCACCGCGCGCGCGGCGGAGACAGCATCGCCCCCGCCCTTCATCTCGATCGTGTCGAAGTACGGCCGGTTGGGTTCGTGATAGTCGGGATTAAGCTCGCCGGTGACGAGATCGCCGGGATTGAACGACACGAATTTATACGGGCCCGT
The DNA here is from genome assembly GCA_019243195.1 of Hyphomicrobiales bacterium. Classification (GTDB taxonomy): domain Bacteria; phylum Pseudomonadota; class Alphaproteobacteria; order Rhizobiales; family Xanthobacteraceae; genus AP-16. Next base: position 3,708 of record JAFAUQ010000015.1, on the reverse strand, counting down.
GCCGACCGGCTTGAGGTTGGTCGGCGCATCGCGCGACTTGTCCCCCTTGTAGGCCTCGAACAAGTGCTTGGGGAGGATCATGCCGCGGGTGCCGACGAAAGCGTCGGCCCAGTACGGCGTCGGTTTCTGGAAATGGACCCGCACGGTCAGTTGGTCGACCTTCTCGACCTTGACCTTGTTGTAGGTCGCGATGGTCAAGGCGGCGGTCGCCGGATCGGAAGCGTATTCCCAATTGAACACCACGTCGTCGGCGGTGAACGGCTTTCCGTCGTGCCAGCGGACGTTCGGCTTGAGCTTCCAAGTCACCGTCAAACCGTCGCGGGAAAGCCCGTCGTTTTCGGTGTCGGGAATCTCCGCGGCGAGGATCGGCACCAAGTTCCCGTCGGCGTCCCAGCCGGCGAGCGGCTCGTAGAAGATGCGCGAGGCCTCCTGGTCTTTGGTGCCCGTGGCGAAATGCGGATTGAGCAGGGTTGGCGCCTGCCACCACAGCACCTTGAGGGGCCCGCCGCCGCCGCGTTTGGTCGGCTTGTAGGACGACTTGGTCTCGGCCCGCGCGACGCCCGCATAGTTGAGCATCTGGCTTGCCAGCGGGGCGGTGAGCCCCAGAGTGACCATCGTGCGCACAAAGGCGCGACGGGACATCCGCCCGGCCTTCACCTGCGCGATGAGGCCGCGCAATTCCTGCTCGTTCATTTAATCACCCTCCCAGGTGTGGTGGCCGGCCGGCGCTGCGTTGCCCAGTCTCGGCCGGAATGGAGGCTGGATGCTAGCGGAACTGCGGCATCGGGAGTATCGCCTTTTTGCCGCTAACGTTGGCGTGGTTACGGGCACAACGCCGCAGGACCAAGCCGATAGCGGTGCAACCAACGCGCTCATCCCTGGCAAGCGTGCGGCTCAAAACAAGAAATAGCGTTGCGCCATCGGCAGCACCTCGGCGGGCGCACAGGTGAGGAGTTCGCCGTCGGCGCGCACCTCGTAGGTTTCCGCATCGACCTCGATCTCGGGCGTGGCGCCGTTGTGCACCATGTCCTTCTTGCGAAGCTTGCGGGTCTTCGCCACCGCGACCAGTTCCTTTTGGATACCGAGCTTGCGGCCAAGGCCGGCCGCGACGGCGGCCTTGGAGGCGAAGACCACCGAACTCGCGGTGCGCGCCCGGCCGAAGGCGCCGAACATCGGGCGGTAGTGCACCGGCTGCGGCGTCGGGATCGAGGCGTTGGGATCGCCCATCTGGGCGGCGACGATCGACCCGCCCTTGATGATCATGTCGGGCTTCACGCCAAAGAACGCCGGCGACCACAGCACGAGATCGGCAAGTTTGCCCTTTTCGACCGAGCCTATCAGCTTGGCGACCCCGTGCGCGATCGCCGGGTTGATCGTGTATTTGGCGACGTAGCGCTTGGCGCGGACGTTGTCGTTGTCGCCTTTCTCGTCGCTCAGGCGGCCGCGCTGGCGCTTCATCTTATCCGCCGTCTGCCAGGTGCGGATAATCACCTCGCCCAGCCGGCCCATGGCTTGGCTGTCCGACGACATCATCGACAGCGCGCCGATGTCGTGCAGGATGTCCTCGGCCGCAATCGTCTCCTTGCGAATGCGGCTTTCGGCAAACGCCAGATCCTCGGGGATCGACGGATCGAGGTGATGGCACACCATGAGCATGTCGAGATGCTCGTCGATAGTGTTGCGAGTGAACGGCCGGGTCGGGTTGGTCGACGACGGCAGCACGTTCGCCAGCCCCGCCACCTTGATGATATCGGGCGCGTGGCCGCCGCCTGCCCCTTCGGTGTGAAAGGCGTGGATGGTGCGGCCCTTGAATGCCTTGATCGTGTCCTCGACGAAGCCCGACTCGTTGAGCGTGTCGGTGTGGATCATCACCTGGATGTCGTAGTCGTCGGCGACCGAAAGGCAGTTGTCGATCGCGGCCGGCGTCGTGCCCCAGTCCTCGTGCAGCTTGAGCGCGCAGGCACCCGCCTTGATCATTTCTTCGAGCGCGGCCGGCCGCGCGGCGTTGCCCTTGCCGGCGAAGCCGAGGTTGACCGGAAAGGCGTCGGCCGCCTGGATCATGCGCGCGATGTGCCACGGCCCCGGCGTGCAGGTGGTGGCGTTGGTGCCGGCCGCCGGGCCGGTGCCGCCGCCGAGCAGCGAGGTCACGCCGGACATCAGCGCCTCGTCGACCTGCTGCGGGCAGATGAAATGGATGTGCGTGTCGAAGCCGCCGGCGGTGAGGATTTTGCCTTCGCCGGCGATCACTTCGGTACCCGGCCCGATGACGACCGTGACGTTCGGCTGGATGTCGGGATTACCCGCCTTGCCGATGGCGTCGACCTTGCCGTCCTTGAGGCCGACGTCCGCTTTGACGATGCCCCAGTGGTCGAGGATCAGCGCGTTGGTGATCACCGTGTCGACGGCGCCCTGGCGATTGGTGAGCTGGCTCTGGCCCATTCCGTCACGGATCACCTTGCCGCCGCCGAACTTCACCTCTTCGCCGTAGGTGGTGAAATCCCTCTCGACCTCGATGATGATGTCGGTGTCGGCAAGCCGCACGCGGTCGCCCGTGGTCGGGCCGAACATGTCCGCGTAGGCCGAGCGCTGCATCGTGACGGGCATCGGATCCCCCCGCGCGCTTTCAGGCCGAGTGGGTACCGGTCGGCCGCCCGGAAAGCGCGCTATTTATAATTTGGAGCGCGTTCGGACGCAAAACCGGTTCCCACTTTTGCTGAACGCGCTCTATAGCTTGCCCATGACGTCCTGGCGAAAGCCGTACACCGTGCGCTTGCCGGCGAGCGCCACCAAGGTCACCTCGCGCGTCTGGCCGGGCTCGAAGCGCACCGCCGTGCCGGCGGCGATGTCGAGGCGCATGCCGCGAGCCTTTTTGCGTTCGAACTTGAGCGCCGGGTTGGTCTCGAAAAAATGATAGTGCGAGCCGACCTGGATCGGCCGGTCGCCGCTGTTGGTTACCGCGAGCGTCACGGTCTTGCGGCCGGCGTTGAGCGTGATCTCGCCCTCTTTGATGAACATCTCACCGGGAATCATCTGATCGTCCCCCTATAAACTCCGCGGTGTCATTCCGGGGCGCCGCGCAGCGGCGAGCCCGGAATCCAGGAACACAGGCCAGGCGAAAAATTGGTACGTTCGGTGTTCCTGGATTCCGGGCTCCCTCGCTTCGCTCGGGACCCGGAATGACGACCGCGGCTGCCCATGTGTCCATCCGCGATCCTACGCCGCGCTTCGCGCGATGGCGGCGCGCGCGTCGGTGACTGCCGCGTCGAATGCGCGTTCGAGCGTCGCATTGAGCCCGCGGCAACCCGCGACGACCTTCTCGGCCCAATCGATGTAGTCGGCGACGCGCGCCACGTCCCAGTTGCTCGGCGGCGACACCGCGAGCGCGCGCACGTTGCTGGTCTTGTCCGCGATCTTAAGCAGCCTTGCGCGCGGCGATGCCTTCGGCGCGCTCTCGATCTGGCGGCGCTTGCGCTCCGCCTTCGGCAGGCTTTTGTCGTCCGTCACCGCGGCAACAAGAGCGACGATGTCCGGCCCGAAGCGCGCGTCGAGTTCCTCATATTCCGTCTCGGTGTCTTCGAGCGTGTCGTGCAGCAGCGCGGCGGCGATCAGCGGCGCATCGCTCCCGCCGGTCGCCTCGGCGAGCAGCGCCGCGACTTCCAGCAAATGATTGATGTAAGGCTCCGCGGCGACGCCTTTGCGCCGCTGGGC
>JAFAUQ010000078.1 GCA_019243195.1 Hyphomicrobiales bacterium | reverse complement strand
CGCTCGGCGTTCGCGCGCTGCGGGCGCCGCGGCAGCGGCGCCGCGAGCGCAGGCGTGCGCGGGTCCGACCGCGGCAGGAAACGCCTGAGCATTGGCACGACGCCTCCGCGTGCCCTCTGCAGCAGCACAACGAAGAGAATACCGAAGAACACCGCCTCGAGCTGCGCGCTGTAGCGCGTGATGGGCGGCAATACGTCCTGCAGGACGTTCTTGAGCAGCACCACGATGGCGGCGCCTACGACGGCACCAGCGATCTGTCCCACGCCGCCCACCAGCGCCATCAGCAGGAGCTCGATGCCGGGACGAATGTCGAATGGCGCCGGACTGACATAACGCTGCAGATGCGCATACAGCCAGCCCGAGAGACCGGCAAGGAGACCGGCAATGACGAACACCGCAAGCCGCATCCGGAAGAAGCCGATCGCAAGGCTCTCGACCATGGCGACGCCGCCGCGCAGGCTGCGGATGGCGCGGCCCTGGCGCGAGTCGAGCAGATTGCGACAGAGCAGCATCACGCCGCCGAGAAGTGCCCAGATGAAATAATAATTGGCGGTCGTGCCGGCGAGCGAGAGCGGCCCGAGCGAGAGCGCGGGAATGGCGGAGAGGCCGCTGTAGCGGCCGAGCGCGTCGAGGTTGCCGAACAGAAAGAAGATCGCGATGCCCCAGGCGAGGGTGCTCAGCGGCAGGAAATGCCCGCCGAGCCGCAGCGTTGCGGCGCCAAGCCCGGTAGCGACGACCCCGCTAAACGCCAGCGCCAGAATCAGCCCGATCCAGGGCGAGCCGCCGTGCACGGCGGTGTACCACGCGGTCGCATAGGCGCCGATGCCGACGAAGGCCGCCTGGCCAAACGACGTCAGGCCGCCGCAGCCGGTGAGCAGCACGAGCCCGAGCGCGGCGATCGCGTAGATGCCGATGTAATTCATCAGCGTGATGGTGAACGTCCCGAAAATCGCCGGGGCGAGCGCAACGAAGGCGACGGCCAGGATGGCGACCACGCGCGCGGCACGGCGGCTCACGCCCGCGCCGGCGTATTCTTCCTCTTCGATTTCCTCCTCGACCGAGCGCCTGGTGCCGAGCGATTGCCAGATCAGAATCGGCACGAGCGCGCCGAAGACGAAGACCTCCTTGAGCGAACTGTCGAAGAAGGCGGCGAAACTTTCGAACAGCCCGACCAGGAGGGCGCCGATCGCGGTCGCGGGATAGCTCACCAACCCGCCGATGATCGCGCCGACGAACGCCTTGAGCCCGATCAGGAACCCGGAGTCGTAATAAAGCGTCGTAACCGGTCCGATCAGGACGCCTGAGAAGGCGGCGAGCGCCGAGGCGAGCAGGAAGGCGGTGGCGCCGGTGGTCGATGGCATGATGCCGACGAGCCGCGCACCCACCCGATTGACCGCCGTCGCGCGCAGCGCCTTGCCGGTGAGGGTCCGCTCGAAAAACAAAAACAGGAACAGGCTGACGACGGCGCAGCTTGCGACGATGAGAATGGTTTGTCCGGAAACGGTGAGGGGCCCGAGCGTGAAGAAGGCGCGCGTCATCGGCTCGGTGCGGAAACCTTCCGGCCCGAAGAACACCAGCGCGAGGCCAGACATGGCAAAATGCACGGCGACCGCAACGATCAGCAGCACCAGCACCGAGGCGTCGGCGAGCGGCCGGAACGCAACGCGATAGAGCAGGGGGGAGATCGGCAACATGATTGCGCAGGTGAGCGCGATGCCGAGCCACATGGGCAGCTCGCGGCCGGCGGCGAGCCACACCAGCAGCGCCGGCAGCGCCGGCAGCACGCCGTAAAGCGCGACGGCCTTCGGCAGGCGCCGCAGGTGGCCGTGGCGCAGCAGCCCGAAGGCTTCCGTCGCGGTCGCCATCGCGGCCAGCAGGAGCACCAGGAACACCGTGCCGGGGAGCTGCTTCATCTGCAGCGCGGCAAGCGTCAGCGCGGAATAGCCGACCAGGTCGCCGAACGGCACGAAGATGACGCGCGTGACCAGAAAGATCAAAACGATCCCGAGACCGACCAGGATGTAGATGGCGCCGGTGGAGACGCCATCCTGAATAAGGAGGAGGGCGATTTCGGGCGTCACGGCGCGCCCACCGTCGTTCCGGGGCGCCGCGTATCCGTAGCCGACGCTTCGCGTCGGCGTTTTTTAACACTAAGGACGGCCGCCGGAGGCGGCCTATGCCCGGAATCCATGCACACCGGACCGTCGAACCCTGCTCGCCCAGTGTTCATGGGTTCCGGGCTCCCTGGCTTCGCTCGGGCCCCGGAATGACCATCAGGGATTACTCAATCGAATCCCGATGAGACGGTCTTTACGGCAGCAGCGTCCATTTGCCTTTTTGCAGCTGGACGAGAACGCGCGCACGCTCGTCGACCCCGAAGAAATCGCCCGGCTTGAAATTGTAGACCGCGTGGGTGCCGGTGACGTCTTTCGTCGTTTCCATCGCATCCTTGAACGCCACGCGGAACTCCTCGGTCCCCGGTGGCGCCTTTGCCATCGCGCGCTTGGCGGTATCAAGCATTACCAGCCAGGCATCGAAGGAATAAGCCGAGAAGGCGTCGCTGGTCGGCGCGTTGTTGGCCTTCTGATAAACGTCGCGGAACGCGAGCGACACCTTTTTGGTCGGATTGCTGTCGGGTAGTTGCTCCGCGACGATCACCGGGCCGGTCGGGGCGATCACGCCCTCGACGGCGGCGCCGCCAACGCGCACGAAATCGGGATTGATCAGCGCGTGCGTGCCGTAGAGGCCGCCCTTAAACCCGCGTTCGGCAAGGGCGAGATAGGGCAGCGCGCCCGGCGTTCCCGAACCGCCGGTGATCACCGCATCGGGATGCGCCGCGATTATTTTCAAGGTCTGGCCGGCGACCGAGGTGTCGGCACGTGCATAGCGTTCGTTGGTGACGACCTCGATGCCCTGTGCGGGCGCGCTCTTCGTCACGCCATTGTAGACGAGGTCGCCCCAGGAGTCGCTGAACCCGATGTAGGCAGTCCGCTTCACGTTGTCCTTCTTCATGCGTTCGACTACCGCGGCGATCATCAGCGGCACGGGCTGCGGAATCGAGATCATCCATTGCCCGTTCGGGTTTTGCGGCGCGCTCGCCGGCGTGAGCGAAATGATCGGCGTCTTGGTTTCAGCCGCGATGACGGCCATCGCCACCGTGCCGGGCGTGCCCGCCGTGCCGATCAGGACGTCGACGTGGTCTTCCTGCACGAGCTTGCGGGCGTTGCGGGCTGCCGCCGATGGATCCGACGCGTCGTCAAGGCGGATCAGCTTGATGTTGGTATCGCCGACTTTCCCGGCGTAAGCCTCGGCGGCGAGAACACCTTTTTCGTAAGGGATGCCGATCGAGGCGCTCGGGCCGCTCAACGAAGTCACGAATCCCACGGTAAGGTCGGCCGCGCCGGCGCCGTAACTGGAGATGAGCAGGGCGACGAGCGCGAGGCATAAACGTGCGAACATGACCGATCTCCCGGGATTTGTTTCAAGTCTAAAGCGCTTCCCCGGTCTGGCAAGAGCTTCAGTCTGCGCCCACCCACCGTCGTCACCCAGAGGAGGCCGCTAAGCGGCCGTCTCGAAGGGTGGCCTCACGCACCGAGCCTGCTGCCATCCTTCGAGACGCGCACCTTCGGCGCGCTCCTCAGGATGACGTCGAGTTTGTTGCTCGCATTTACTTCTGCCCGCCCAGCGCCGCGGCGTGATACGACGGATCGTAATATTTCATAGGGTCATCGAGAGATTTCGTCGGCTTGCCGTAGCGGCTGCGCAGCTCGAGCACGGTTTTCAGTCCCGCCATGTCGATGCGGCCTTGGTGGAAAAAGCCGTCGTAGGGATCGAGCAACTCGTCGTAGCTGCGCTCGGCGAGATCCTGGGACATCTGCGGCACGTTCTTGCGCAGGATACGCACCGCCTCGTCGCGATTGACCCGGTCGTAGAGCCACTCGATCGCTTCGACATAGGCGCGGATGTAGGCGATCACCTTGTCCTTATTGGCGGCGGCCCAGGATCGCCGCGCCGCGGCGACGTTGCCCTGGTAGGGTCCGATCACCTTGGTGGCCGTCGCTAGCTGGGTGAAGCCATCCGCCTTTGCGATGATATTGTACGGCGTCGAGAGCATCGTGCCGTCCTGTTTGTGCTCGTGCAACGCGTTCCAGCGCTGCACCATGCCGCCGACCTTGGCGACGGTGTAGTCGCCGTCGTTGAGCCCGTTGCGCCGCAGAATGTCGAACAGCACGAAGGCGTAGCCGGTGGTGAGCGCATCGACCGAGAGGGTACGGCCCTTGAGATCGGCGATTGTTTTCACGCCGGGCGCGGTGACCAGGCTCAAGAAGCCGGTGTCGCTGCCCATGAAGGCGAAGAACTCGGGCTGCGGACCGATCGGGGCTTCGCCCTGACCTTCTACATAGGCGACGATGTTATCGACCGCGGTCATGGCGATGTCGAATTTGCCTTCGGAAAGCCCGGTCATCTGCGCGACCGAACTGGGCGTCGCCTGCACCGTCACCCGGATGCCGTTCTTCTCGAACAGGCCGCGCTCCTGGGCGACGTAGATCCCCCAATTGAAGCCGCCCGGGAATACGTTGACGGTCACCTCGCTCGGGGTTTGCGCGAGCGCCGGGCGTATCAGCCCCAGGAGACCGGAGACAACTAACGTCGCGTTTCGCAACACGTCTCGTCGCTGGAATTTCATCGCGGTCGAACTCCTTCCGAGAGAGGCTCACGTGAGCGGGCATCCTTCGTCTCGCCATTGACATGAGAAAATCACGCTGTTCAAGTCGTATCGATCGTTCCGGCCGCCGGGGTTTTCCATGAAGCAAACAGAGATGCACAACACGCGCCGGCAGTTTCTGCGCGGCGCCGCCGCAAGCGGCATTGCGTTCTGCGGTTGCGGCTGGCCGGCGATGGCGACCGCGCAGCCGGCCTCAAGCGCGCGCCGCCCGGTCATCATTAACGGCAAACAGGTCAAGACGATCGACGTGCATTCACACTGCCTGTTTCATAAAGCGACCGCGCTGCTCGGCGAAGACCGCAACCGGATCGGCATGGGCGGTCGCGGCGGCGAGGACCTCTACATCGACCTCGACACCCGCCTCGAGGCGATGGATTCCCAGGCGATCGACATGGAAGTGTTGTCGATCAATCCGTACTGGTACGGCCGCGAGCGCGACCTCGCCGCGAACATCGTGCAGATCCAGAACGAGAAGCTTGCGGAGTTCGTCGCCACGCACCACGACCGCTTTGCCGGCTTCGCCTCGCTCACGTTGCAGGACCCGCAGCTCGCGCGGGAAGAGCTCGAGACCGCCGTCAAGAAACAGGGGTTGCGCGGCGCCGCCATCGGCGGAACGGTCGCCGGCGCTCCGTTCTCCGATCCCAAGTTCCATCCGGTGTGGCAAAAGGCCGAGGAGCTGGGCGCGGTTCTCTTCATCCATCCGGTGGGGATACCGGAGCTTGATCCGCTGCTCATCGGGAACGGTTTCCTGCGGAACTTGATCGGCAATCCGCTCGAAACCACGATCGCGCTCCAGCACCTGATCTTCGAAGGAACGCTCGACCGTTTCCCGGGCCTCAAGATTGTCGCGGCGCACGGCGGCGGTTATCTCCCCTCCTACGCCGGGCGCTCGGATCACGCGTGCGTCGTGGGCGACAAGTTCTGCAGCAAAGACATCGTGCTGAAAAAGAAGCCGAGCGAATACCTCAACCAGCTCTATTTCGATTCTCTCGTGTTCACACCCGAAGCGCTGCGCCACTTGGCGGCGCAAGTCGGTGTGAGCCAGCTCGTCGTCGGTAGCGATATTCCGTTCCCCTGGGAGGCGCACCCGGTCGACCACGTGCTGGCGACCAATACGCTCAGCGACGACGAGAAGATCGCGATCCTGGGCGGCAACGCCGCCAAGCTGCTCGGCCTCGCGTAAAGCCAACCCCGTTTATCAAAGCCATCCTGTCAAGCCGCCTTGCGAAGGGCGGCAAACGAACTATTTGCGCAAGGGGGCCCGCGAGGTCGGTACGCCGGCCTCCTGAAGGCAACACGGGGGCTCCATGATGGCAGCGCGTGACGTGTGGATGTGGTCCGAGGCCTGCGAGATGCTGGCCCGGGCCGAGCGGCTGCACCGCCAGGCGTTCGGGCTGCACCCGAGCCGGCGCGCGCCGGCCTGGGAGCCGCCCGCCGACGTGCTCGAGACGACGCGCGAGGTTCTCGTCATCGTCGCGCTGCCCGGCGTGAATACCGATGCGGTCGAAGTCGCGATCGACAACGGCGGGCTCACCGTCATCGGCGTGCGCGCCGCGCCGGCGGCGCTGCGCGACGCGGTCATCCATCGGCTCGAGCTGCCGCAGGGGCGCTTCGAGCGCCACGTCGAACTGCCCGCCGGACGCTACAGCAACGTGCGGCGCACGGCCGTAGACGGGTGCCTCGTGATCAGCCTCGAAAAAATCCCGTGAAGCCTCGACCGGAGTCCATTTGATGAGCATGGAGACACAAGAGGCGCGAACCGCCGAGGCGGGAAGCGGCGCGGGCGGAGCCCAGAGCCTGCCGGCGGACGCGCTGATCATCATGCCGGTGCGCGGCTTCGTCCTGTTCCCCGGCACCATCTTCCCGTTGACCATTGGCCGCGAGCGCTCGGTGCGCGCCGCGCAACAGGCCGTGCGTGACCAGGCTCAGCTTGGCGTGCTGATGCAACGCGATCCGGAACTCGTCGAGCCGGGGCCGCTCGACCTGCATCGCGTCGGCACCGTCGGCAACGTGGTGCGCTACGTCACCGCGCCGGATGGCTCGAACCACCTCGTCTGCCAGGGCGTGCAGCGCTTCCGCATCATCGAATTCCTGGGCGGCTACCCCTACCTCGTCGCTCGCGTTCATCGCATCGAGGAACAGGACGCGCGCGGGCCCGAGATCGAGGCGCGCTTCCTCAACCTGCAACGCCAGGCGATCGAGGCGCTCGAGCTTCTCCCGCAAGCGCCGCAGGAGCTGATCGCCGCAATCCAGAGCGTCGCCAGCCCAGGCGCGCTCGCCGACCTCGTCGCCGCCTATATCGATATTACGCCCGACGAAAAGCAGGAAGTGCTGGAGACGATCGACGTCGGCAACCGCATCGATCGCGTGACGCGCCTGCTCGCGCGGCGCCTCGAAGTGCTGCGCCTCTCCGCGGAAATCGGCAAGCAGACGAAGGCGGCGCTCGATGAGCGGCAGCGCGAGGTGCTGCTGCGTGAGCAGATGGCGGCGATCCAGCGCCAGCTCGGGGAGGGGGATGACGGCAAGCGCGCCGAGATAGCCGAACTCACCAAGGCGATCGCCGATGCCGGCATGCCGAAGGAGGTCGAGGAGCAGGCGCGCAAGGAATTGCGCCGCCTCGAACGCATGCCGGAGGCCGCCGCCGAATATGGGATGGTGCGCACCTATCTCGATTGGCTGATCGAGCTGCCGTGGAAGCTGCCCGAGGAGAAGCCGATCGACATCGCCGAGGCGCGCCGCATCCTCGACGAAGACCACTACGGCCTGGAGAAGATCAAACGGCGCATCGTCGAATATCTCGCCGTGCGCAAGCTCGCGCCGCAAGGCAAGGCGCCGATCCTCTGCTTCGTCGGCCCGCCCGGCGTCGGCAAGACTTCGCTCGGCCAATCGATCGCCCGCGCCATGGACCGCAAGTTCGTGCGCGTGAGCCTCGGCGGCACCCACGACGAAGCCGAGATCCGCGGCCACCGCCGCACCTACATCGGGGCGCTGCCGGGCAACATCATTCAGGCGATCCGCAAGGCGGGCGCCCGCAACTGTGTGATGATGCTTGACGAGATCGACAAGCTCGGTGCCGGCATTCAGGGTGACCCTTCGGCGGCGCTGCTCGAAGTGCTCGATCCGGAGCAGAACAGCACGTTCCGCGACAATTATCTGGCCGTGCCGTTCGATTTGAGCCGCGTGGTGTTCATCACCACCGCGAACGTGCTCGACACCATCCCCGGGCCGCTGCGCGACCGCATGGAGATCATCCAGCTCGCCGGCTACACCGAAGAGGAGAAGCTGCAGATCGCGCGGCGTTATCTGGTGCGCCGGCAGCTCGAGGCGAACGGGCTCAAGCCCGAGCAGATCGAGATCACCGAGGACGCTTTGCGTGAGATCATTGCGAACTACACGCGCGAGTCCGGCGTGCGTAACCTGGAGCGCGAGATCGGCCGGGTGATGCGCAACGCCGCCATGCGCATCGCAGAAGGCAGCGCGACGTTCGTGCGCGTCGACGCGGGCGACCTCGCCGCCATCCTCGGGCCGCGCCAGTTCGAGAACGAAGTGGCGATGCGCACGAGCGTGCCGGGCGTCGCCACCGGGCTCGCCTGGACGCCGGTCGGCGGCGACATTCTCTTCGTCGAGGCGACGCGCGTGCCAGGCAAGGGCACGTTCATCCTCACCGGCCAGCTCGGCGAAGTGATGCGCGAGAGCGCGCAGGCGGCGCTGAGCATCGTCAAGAACCGCGCCGCCTCGCTCGGCATCGATCCGGGGCTGTTCGCCAACAGCGATATTCACATCCACGTGCCGGCGGGCGCCATTCCAAAAGACGGGCCGAGCGCCGGCGTCGCCATGTTCACCGCGCTCGTCTCGCTGCTCACCGGCCGTACCGTGCGTAACGATACGGCGATGACCGGCGAGATCAGCCTGCGCGGGCTGGTGCTTCCCGTGGGCGGGATAAAGGAGAAGACCGCGGCCGCGGCGCGCGCGGGGCTCACCCGCGTGATGCTGCCGGCGCGCAATCGCAAGGACCTCGAGGACATTTCCGACGAAGTGCGCCGCAAGGTCGAGTTCGTTTTCCTCGAGCGGGTGGACGATGCGATCGCCGCGGCGCTTGAGGCCAAGGCCGACGCCCAGGCGGCGTGAGGCGCGGTTTCGTCATCCCCGCGAAAGCGGCGCATCCAGTAAACACCGGCCAGAGTTTTCGTTGCCAAGGGCACGCAAACGTGACAGATGCCGCTGATATGCACTACACGAGCGTATCGTAATGACCGAGGAAATGAAAACCGCCAAGCTCTTCGACGTAAAGGCTTGGCTCGCCAAGCTTGACGAATATCGCGACGAACCTTTCATGCCTGAGGGAAGGCAGCAACCTCCTATTCCTTCTCCACGCAAGGTTTTTGAAGATTGATCTGCTTGGATACCAATGTCGTTTGTTATTTGTTGAATGAAGCGGTGGGCACGGCCGCTGCGCGGCCTTAGCCCACCCTACGGCCCGCCGCCCGTGACGTCAGGCCGACTTGCGCCGTGGCACCAGCATGGAGACGCGGCGCTTGTAGCGGCGATACTCGTCACCCAACAGGTCGATTAGATCGCGCGCGTTACTCGCGAATCCTGCTCATGAGCAGCATGAAAAACGTTCGTTTGCGCCGCCTCACGCGGGCGGCCACATTATGGTCTTCATGTATGATCTCTCACCTGGAGATAATCCGATGACTACTTATCAAGGTGAATGTTTCTGTCAGGCCGTTCGAATTGAAGCCGTCGGCGAACCCGCCGCCATGGGCTATTGCCACTGCCGCTCGTGCCGTTCGTGGTCCGGCGGACCGGTCAACGCGTTCACGCTGTGGCGGCCCGATGCGATCAAGATCACGGCCGGCGCCGAGCATATCGCAACGTTTGCGAAGACGCCGATGAGCCACAGGCGATACTGCAACAAATGCGGCGGCCATCTGATGACGGTTCACCCGCCGCTGGGACTGATCGATGTGTTCGCCGCAACCTTGCCGGCGGTCGAGTTCCGTCCCGGCGTGCACGTCAACTACGCCGAGACCGTACTGCCGATGCGCGACGGCCTGCCGAAGCTCAAGGATTTCCCAGCCGAGTTCGGCGGTTCGGGCGAACAGATCGCGGAGTAGCTGCGAAGCAATGGCGGTTCATGCGGCCGAGCGGACTTGCTCGGCCGATGGTTCGCCTGTCAGCGCCGGGGCATCGGGCAGATCCGCGGCTGCGGCCGTAGCCGCCGCCTCGTCCTTGAGCCACGCGCGGAAGGCAGTGACCTTCGGCAAAGTCTCGGCTTCGGGCACCGCCAACAGATAATAGGCGAACGCAGTGGGCGCGCTCAGCCGCAGCGGACAGACCAGCGTCCCATCCGCGAGCAAATCCGTGACCAGGCTCGCACGAACGAGCGCCACGCCCAGCCCGAGCGCCGCCGCATCGATCAGCAGGCGCGCATCGCTGAAGCGCTGGCCGCCGGCGCAGCTCACCTCGCTGCGCCCGATATGATCGAGCCAGCTGCGCCAATCCGATCCGCTTCCGTCCCCTTCGGTCGAGGAGTCGTGCAGCAGCGGCAGATCGAACATTTGATCGATCGTCCGCGTCCGCCCGCGGTGGGCGATCAGATGCGGCGCGCACACCGGAAACACGCGGTCGGGCATGAGCATCGTCACGGCGCAGCCGGGATAGGCGCCGGCGCCGAAACGGATCGCCACGTCGATGCGAGCAGAACGCAGGTCGAGCGGCGTAGGATCGGCAATCACCTGCAGCTCGATCTCTGGGTGGAGCGCCTGGAAACGCGGCAGCCGCGGAATTAGCCAGCGCGAGGCGACCGACGGCAAGGTCGTGACGGTGAGGCGCCGTTCCTCGCTGTCCTCATCGAGACCGTCGATCGCACGCGCGATGTCGGCGACCGCCCGCTCGACCCGTTGCGCCAGCGCCTGTCCCGCCGGCGTGAGGGTCAGCCTGCGCGTGAGGCGGTTGAACAAAATGATGCCGAGTTCCTCCTCGAGCGCGCGCACGCGATGGCTGATCGCGCTCTGGGTGAGGTGCAGTTCGTCAGCCGCCTTGGTGAAGCTCAGGTGCCGGGCGGCAACCGAGAACACGCGAAGCGTATCGAGCGAGGGCAGGCGGGCCATTTCGTTCTCGTATTCGGACATATTTGCCCGTTCGGATCGCCGCAGCCGACGGTCCGCACAGGCTTGATCGGAGCCGGCGTTATGGCCCGGGCGCTCGGCAAAGGCTTTGCCCAAAGCTTGATTTATCGCCGAGAACGGCTTGATTATTCCGCGAGAGGCTCTCCGGGGCGGAAAAAGTGCAATTTCGATTTAATAATCATACACTTGACACCGAGCTGCGGGAGCTGCGGCGGGGCCGCGAGCAGGTCGCCGTCGAGCCGCAGGTGTTCGACGTCCTGGTCCACCTGATCGAGCACCGGGATCGCGTCGTCACCAAGGACGATCTCATCGCCTCGGTATGGGGCGGACGCATCGTTTCCGACTCGACCCTGACGAGCCGCATCAACGCCGCCCGCAAGGCGATCGGCGACAGCGGCGACGAGCAGAAGCTGATCCGGACGGTCGCGCGCAAGGGCCTGCGCTTCGTCGGCACCGTTCACATTGCCGCCGACGCCGCCGACCCGGCGCACGCCGTCGTTCGCGAGGAGGGGCGCGAACCGCGCTCGGCCCTGCCGCTTCCCGACCGGCCCGCCATCGCCGTGCTTCCCTTCACCAACATGACCGGCGATCCGGGACAGGAATATTTCTCCGACGGCATCAGCGAGGACATCATCACGGCGCTCTCCAAGCTGCGGTGGTTCTTCGTCATCGCGCGCAACTCCTCGTTCGTCTACAAAGACAAACCCGTTCATATGAAACAGGTCGCCGAAGAACTCGGTGTCAATTACGTGGTGGAAGGCAGCGTGCGGCGGGGCGGCGACCGGGTGCGCATCACCGCGCAGCTCAACGACGCGGCGACCGGCAGCCATCTGTGGGCGGAACGCTACGATCGCGAACTCGCCGACGTGTTCGCCGTGCAGGACGAAATCACCGAGGCGATCGTCGCCGCCATCGAACCGCAGCTCTATGCCGCGGAAAATTTTCGCGCCCGCCGCAAGCCACCGGACAGCATGGACGCGTGGGATCTGGTGATGCGGGCGCTCTCCCACTATTGGCGCGTGACGCGGCAGGACAACGTCGTGGCGCAGGCCCTGCTCGAAAAAGCGGTCGCCATCGATCCCAACTACGGCCAGGCGCTTGGCGTTCTGGCGACGAGCCAGACCTTCGGCGGTCACATGGGATGGGCCGACATGGGAGCAATGGCGCCGATCGCCGAGCGGGCGGCGCAAACGGCGATCCGCGCCGATGGCGAAGACCCTTGGGCGCATTTCGCGCTCGGATCGGTTTATTTGTTCAAGCGCCGGTTCGACGATTCGCTTGCCGAGTTCGAGACGGCGCTCCGCCTCAACCCCAACTTCTCGCTCGCCCAGGGCTACCACGGGCTCGCGCTCGCGTACTGCGGCCGCTGGGAAGAAGGGAGCCTAGCCGCGGCCCGCGCGCTGCGGCTGAGCCCGCGCGACCCATTCTCGGCGGTCTACAGCGGCATCGCCGCGTACGCACAATATGTGGGCCGCAACTACGACGCGGCGATGCGGCTTGCGCGCGACGGAATCCGCCTGCGCGGCGATTTCGTCGGCGCGCACCGCGTGCTCACCGCCGCCGCCGGCAGCGCCGGGCAGGGCGAGGTCGCCAAGGTGGCGTTGCAGGAACTGCGCCGCGCGCAGCCCAATATCTCGCTTGCCTGGATCGCGCGCGAAATGCCGATCAAAGAGGAGGCCGAGCGCGAGCACTATCTGGAAGGCTTTCGCCGCGCCGGCCTGGCTTAGTCAGTGACAGTGAGCAGTGACCACTGACCAGTAAGAAAAGGCGCTTCTTGGTCACTGGTTACTAATCACTGGTCACTGTTCGGAACCGGCCGCACGCGCTTGGCGTTGGTGCGGCAGACGAGCCGACGTTTCGTCTTACGCACCACTGGGAAATTGAATGTACCGCAGCTTGTGCGGGGCGGCCGCGCTTGCCCTCTCTCTCACCTCGTTGCCTGCAGCGGCGCAGCCGGCGGGGGCGCCCGGCTGGACCACATACGGGGACGGCCACGGCACCATTCTTGATTTTCCCGCCAATGTTTTCACGGAGAGCGAGGGGGCGCCACCGGTCGGCAATGGACGCCGTTTTCGCACGGCCGACGGCCGCGCCGAGGTGAGCGTCTATACGCTCGCCAATGCGGAGCGTCAGACGCCCCGCGCGTATCTTTCCCGGCATCTCAAGTCCGATTTCAGCCATCTCGATTACGACCGGGTCGGCGACCGCTTTTTTGCCGTGTCAGGGATCGTGCGCGGGAAGACGTTCTATAGCCGGTGCAACTTCGAGGGTCGGCGCGGGCCGATGCACTGCCTCTATCTGGCTTATCCCGCGGCCGAGACGCACGCCTGGGACCGGCTCGTGACCCGGATGAGTCTCTCGCTGCGCGGCGAGGGAAGCCGCGCGTCGCGCTGACTTTGATCCACTAATTAGTGCGCTGCACACCGGTAGCATCGAACCGGAATGACGGGCGCGCCTCGGCCACGGGACTATTTCTTCGGCTGTCAGGAACCAAACATTACCTTCACCCGTTAGCCGGGCGAGCAGGAGGCTCTCCGATGAGCGATTCATCCAGCACACGATCGGGTGCCGCGACGGCGTCCGGCGCCGCGGAAACGGCGCGCAGCACCGCGGCGGATGCCATGTCTAAGGTTTCCGATGTCGCCCAACAGGCCATGGGCGAGGCGAAGAAATCCGCAAGCTCGCTCGCGTCCGCGGCAACCGAACGCGCAAAGAGCGCGGCGCAGGAGCGCATTTCCGGCGGGGCGGACCTGCTTGGGCACGTCGCCGCATCGGTGCGGGCCGCCGCGCGCGATCTCGAACCGAACGCGCCGCAGCTCGCCGGTTTTGCCCATGAGGCGGCCGGACGGCTCGAGGGTTTCTCCCACGACATTCGCGAGAAGAGCGTCGAAGAGCTCTTGGAAACCTCATCGGATTTCGCCCGCCGCCAGCCGGCGATGCTGTTCGCCGCCGCCGCGGCGTGCGGCTTCCTGCTGTTCCGCATGATCAAGACTACGTCGAGCACGGCAAACGATTCGGGCGCTCGCTTCGGCGAAGAGGCATATGGCGTTGCTCCGCTGCCCGAATCGCCGCCGATAACCTCAGGACAATTCCATGGCCCATGAGACTACGCTGCGAGATTCCGGTCTCGTGCGGGCAGCAACCGACCTGTTCGCAGACCTGTCGGATCTCATTCAGAAGGAAATCCGGCTCGCGCGCGCGGAGATCGTCCATAAGCTAACGCTGAACGTGCGTGGCGGGATCTTCATGGCGGTTGCCGGCGTGTTCGGATTTCTCGCCGTGATCTTTGTACTCGAGGGAATCGCGTTCGCAATCGCGAGTGCGGGTCTCGCAGCCCACTGGGCATGTCTCATCGTCGCCGCCGGTCTGCTCGTGATAGCGGCCGGGGTCTTCTTGGCGGGGCGCTCGCAAGCCGACGCGGATCTTGCCCCGCGCACAACACGCCAGCTCGGCGCAACCTTGAGGACGGCCAAGGAGCAGCTCAGATGAACGGGAACGATATTTATTCGCAAGCCGCGGATTGGGTGGTCAACACCGCGCGGCGCAAGCCGGAGGCCCTGCTGCTGCTGGCAGCTGGTTGCGCTCTGATGATGCGCAGCGGCGGCTCGGTCATCGGGTCGTGGACCTCGCGTTCCGATGATTCCTATGGCCGGCCATCCTGGCAGGACGAAACGGCCGATGAAGCGCATCGGCAATCGAGCCGCGCGGCAGAGGGTGCAGGCCGCTATGCCGGAGAGATGCGGGACCGCGTGGCGGATACGGCGAGTTCCTACGCTTCCGCCGCGAGCGATTACGCCCAGGATGCGCGCCGGCGCATGAGCGACTACACCGGCGCCGTGCGCGAGAACCTTTCTTCGGCGACCGACCACGTCAGCCGCACCGCGCAATCCGCGGCGCGTACCGCGTCGGACACCATGCGCGAGCAGCCGCTGGTGATCGCAGCCCTCGGGCTCGCGGCCGGCGCAGCCGTCGCGGCCTTCTTCCCGACCACCGATATCGAGCGGCGCACGCTCGGTCCGGCCGGCGATGCTCTCGTGGGCGCCGCCGGTGCGGCCGGCCGCGACTTCATGGAACGCGCGGCGCGCACCGGTGAAGAAGTGCGGCGCGCCGCCGAGGATGGGCTGCGGGATCTCGCCCACGAGACCGCGGAAAGTTTTAACAGGAACGCGTCGCCCGGCGCGGCGAACACGCCGCCCTCAAGCACAGGTGGCTGATGTCCACGCTCGAACTTGACCGGCTGGAAGAAGACGTCGCCAAGGCGCGCGAACGCGTCGTTGCCGACGTGGCCCGGCTGCGCTCGCCCGCCGCGTTCGAAGAATTCAAGGGCGACATCGGCCAGACATTCTCCGATACCGCGCAACGCGCGGTCGCCGGCCTCAAGAACAGGGCCGCCGCCAATCCCGCTGCGGTATTGGCGATCGCCGCCGGGTTGTTGTGGCGCTTTGCGCGTCGGCCGCCGATCGCGAGCCTGCTGGTCGGGGTCGGTCTGACGAGCCTGCTGCGCACCAGCTCCGATAGTCCGCCGTCCCCGGTCGTCACGCGCTCGGGCGAGCTGCTTCAGGCCGCCAACGAAAGGGCGAGTGAACTAAGCGAACAGGCGCGCGCGCTCACGGCGCGGGCGGGCGAACTCACCGCGCAGGCGCGCGAAGCCGCGGCCGCGACCGCGGCCAGCGTGACGCAGACGGCCGGGCGCGTCGCCGACCAAGCCGCGCAGACGGCAGCCCGGGTCTCGGAACGGGGTGCGCAGCTTTCCCAGAATGCGCGGGACACCGCCACGCGTGTCTCCGGCCAAGCATCCGACATCACGGCGCGCATGTCCGGTCAGGCTGCCGAAGCCGCGGCGCGCATTTCGGAGGGCGCGGGACAGATCGCCGCCCAAGCATCGCGCTCGGCGGACCGCCTCACGGCAGCGGCAAGACAGGCGTTGCCCGATGTGTCCGCCCGCGACGGCTTCCTGCTGGGCGTCGCGGCACTCGCGGTCGGCGCCGCGGCGCTGATCGGACTGCGCCGCGGTGAGGCGTAGATCCGCATGATCCCGAAAAGTGGGGACCGGTTTTCGGAAAAGATCATGCGCTAGCATGGTGGCGGTTCAGAAGTCCGCATCATCAAACGAGCGTGCCGCAAATGATGCGAACTTCGGAATCGGGGCACTAGCTGCGACCCTCAATACGGCTCTTCGATAAAGGTCAGCGGCAGCGAGCGGCCGTCCACCTGCCGGTGCAGATTTTCCGGCGAGATGGTGACGGGCGCGCTCGCATCGCGGGCAGGGATCTCGGCCCTGGCGCCAGCGAAGATCGCGACGAGGACGAGCGCGGCGATAAGCAGAAACGCATATTTGCCCATGAGAGCCTCCAAGATGTCTCGTGCCAGGAGGCTTATTCCACCGGCGCGCCAAGCTAATGTGACGCCGCACACACATGCTGCCGAATTGTCGAATGGCCACTGATCCCTGATGCCCGGAGATGCGGAAATGCGCTCACGATTTCGTTACTGGGGTGCTTGGCTCACGATTCCGATAAAGAACGCAGCTTATCGTATTGAAATTGAGCGCTGAACGGCGACGGGGCCGCGCCAATCGATCTGTCGGGTTCCGGAACCTCTTACCGACTGCCGCATTGGCAATTAAAATTCGACACATTCGAGTACCGGGATGGCGCCGTGACAGGGCGTGAAGGGTATCGACGAAAGGCGTTGGAGTGTGTGCGTGCGGCCGAGGGGCTGCGCGACCCTGGTGAACGCAACAAACTCCTGCGGATCGCCGGTCTCTACATGTCGTTGGCGCATCGTATCGCTGAACGCTACGAGCGCGGCACCGCCCATCGCCAGCCCGACCACGACCAGTATCCCGAAGACGCCTAAGCTTTCGTGACGCCATCGAGCGGCGAGGCGAGGGACCTCATCGCCGAGTAGCGCGTTGGCGTCGGTATTTTCTCGGCATGGATGCCCCTAAGCATGGCCACGGTTCTCATCGTCGAGGATGAAGACCAGGTTCGCGTACTCGCCGAATCCTATTTGCGCGAGCAGGGGCATCAGACCGTGTCGGCCGCCAACGCGGAGGAGGCGCTGGCGGTGTTCGAAGTGGTCGAACGGATCGACCTCTTGTTCGCCGACATCAATTTGCACGGCGACCTGCGTTCCGGACTGGACGTGGCGAAGCAGGCGCGCGAGCGCCAGCCGGACCTCGCTGTCCTCTACGCAACGGGCCAAGCGGTCACCGACGGCATGCGCGCGATGATGGTCGAAAACTCTGCCGTGCTGGAGAAGCCGTATACGGTGGAGCAGTTGCAGACGGCGCTCTCTGTGCATTTTCGGATTACGCCGCGAAGTTAATTCCGAAGCACTGCCGCGGCGCGGTCCGTGAGGGAACGGCGGTCGCCGGCGCTCATTGATGTCTTATGGGCGACAGCCGCGACGTGGTGTGTTCGTTCTGCGGCTCGATGATGCGGCTAAGCCGCAAGATGCCCGGGTCCGGTGACACGCACGCCTTGTGCTTCTTTACCTGCGCCACGTGCGGCGCCAGCGAACTGCGTATCGATCGCAACGGCACCACCGATGATTCCGCCGAGCCGGCCCATGACGACTTGAGTCAACCATGAATGCCCGGTGAAGAAGCGATTAACCAATTACCGTTATTTTGAAAGAAGCCGCCGCCGCGAGCCGCGATTTTTTTCGATCGCGTCGGGAATGGGACAAAGCGAATCGGCGTTTCGTGGTGAAGAGTCGTTTTCCGGAGGGCCGTGTGTCGACGCCTGCCGCCTATAGAGAATACGCCGCGGACTGCCTCGCCGCCATGCGCGCGGCCATGTTGCCGGAAGTTCGCGCGCTGCTGCTTGCGATGGCGCAGCGATGGAATGAGTTCGCCGAGCGCGCCGAGAAACAGGCGGCATCGACGCCGTCCGCTAACGAGCGGATGTGAACTGCTTCATATCCCGCCGCGCGTGTTCGCTACATCATTACCAAGCCGGTCAAACGTGGACGGTAGTCTAACGCCGTTTCACCATTTCTTTGATGTGGATTAGGCGGCGCTTGGAACAAGCAGCGCGCCGCAATGTTGGCCCTATGTTGACAAGATGACAGAGGAGGGCGCGCTCATGAAGAAACTAGCGGAATACCGCGAGAACGCGGCGCTATGCCTGGAGGCGATGCGCGCCGCCGAAGTTCCGGAAGTCAAGGAGTCTCTCCAAAGTTTGGCGCAGCGTTGGATTGATCTCGCCGACAGGGCGGAACGAAACGACGGCCGCGACGGCCGCGGCGGGGGATATGGAAACGGATCTTCCCATCAGGGCGCTGGCAACCCATGGCAACGATTCTGATCGTCGAAGATGAGAAACAGGTCTGCGTTTTCGCAGCATCCTATCTTCGACAGCAAGGGCATCGCACGATCTCGGCCGCAACGACCGAGGAAGCGCTCGCACTGATCGAGGCCGCGGACGGCGTCGACGTGCTGTTCTCCGAGATCAGGCTCAATAATGATGCGCTCGCCGGCGTGCGCCTCGCGCAACAGGCCGCGCGCCGCTGCCCCGGCATGAAAGTACTCTACGCCGGCGAACACGAAACCGCGGACCGTCTGAAACCGCTCCTTGGCGAATCCTCGGTCGTGCTCGAAAAGCCGTACACGGTCGACGAACTCAAGCGGGGTGTGAGCGGCCAGCTCGGTGCGAATCGGAATTAGCCTGCCGCCGTCGTAACGTCTTCCGTCCGGCGATGATCGCCAGTGAGCTGCCGGTAGACCCGCACGTACTCTTCGGCCATCCGCCGCGCGGTGAAGCGCCGCTCGAATGCCGCACGTACCTCGCGTCGATCCAGCTCTCGCGCGCGGGCGATCGCGGCGACCGCCTGAGATTCATCATCGACCACGAAGCCGCTGACCCCGTCCTCGATGATTTCCGGCACCGACCCGCGGCGGTACGCGACGGTCGGCGTGCCGCACGCCATCGCCTCCATCATCACCAGGCCGAACGGCTCCGGCCAGTCGATCGGGAAGACGAGCGCGGCGGCGTTACGCAGGAACTCTGCTTTGTCCTTGTCGCCCACTTCGCCGACGAACTCGACGCGGTTGCCTTCCATCAGCGGCTTGATGCGCTTGTTGAAATATTCGCTTCCCTCGCGTGGCACCTTGGCCGCGATGCGCAACGGCAGCCCCGCCGCCGCAGCAAGCTTGATCGCGGCATCGGGACCTTTCTCCGGTGCGATGCGTCCGAGGAAGGCGAGATAGCTTCCGCGGTCGTTCGACGGCGAGCAGGTCTCGGGCGGCTGACCGTGGTAGACGGTGGCAATCCAATTGAGCTCGGGCAGCGGCTCGCGCTGATTGTTCGAGATCGACACGAAAGGCGCGTCGGGAAAGGTGCACGCTACGTGCTTGAGGTAGGGCAGGTCGAGCCGACCATGGGTCGTGGTCACGAACGGCACCGCGAGCCGCTGCAGCAGGGGAAGGTGAACCCAGTCGACATGGCAGTGGATCACGTCGAAGCGGTCCGCTTCTGCCGCCACCCTTGCGAGCAAGTTCGCGATCGGGGCGAGCGGGTCGGGGCGCGGGCGGCTCAAGCGCGTCGCCGAGGGCCAGACCGGAACAAGCCGCGCGGCGGTCGCCGAGTCGGCCGAGGCGAACAGCGTCACCTCGTGGCCGAGCGCGACCAATTCCTCCGTGAGCCAGGAGACCACCCGCTCGGTGCCACCGTAGAGTTTGGGTGGGATGCTTTCGGCAAGGGGCGCCAATTGGGCAATGCGCATAATGAGAATATTTCTCGCTAGTGCCGCGAACCCGAAGTTCGCACCACAATTGCCGCGACTATCGCTCGCTCGTTCATGTCCCTGCGTGTAGACGAACAAATGCGCAAGGCGCAGGTTCCCGGTCAGCCCGGCAGAAACGCGCTGTGCCCGCCCCCCGCATCCGTGATCAACTGCACCGGTGTGCCGTAGAGCGCCTCGAGCTGCGCGCGCCCCAACACTTGGCCCACCGCGCCTTCGCCGAGACGCACGCCTTGGCGCAACAGATACGCGCGATCGGCCGCCCGCATGGCGTGGTTGGGATCGTGGGTGGTGAACAGGACGCCGTGCCCCGAGGCACCGAGCGCGCGGATTTCCCGCATGACGCGCCCTTGGTTGCCGAAGTCGAGGCTCGCGGTCGGCTCGTCGAGGACGATGAATTGCGGCTCCTGCGCCAGCGCGCGCGCCAGCAGCGCGAGTTGACGCTCGCCGCCGGAAATCATGGTGTAGGGGCGCTCGCGCAAATCGATGATGCCGAAGCGTTCCATGGCGCGCGTTGCCACGGCGCGGTCGGCCGGGGTCGGCCGGCTGAACAGATTGCCGTGCGCGGTGCGCCCCATCAGGACGACCGTCTCGACCGTGAAGGCGAAAGTGGCGGCGTGGGATTGCGGCACGTAGGCGATGAGCCGCGCGCGCTCGCGGCTGGTGTAATTCGCAAGCGGCCGCCCGCCGAGTTCGATCTCGCCGCCCTTGGGCGGAATGAGGCCAAGCAAAGTTTTCAGCAGCGTCGTCTTGCCGCCGCCGTTAGGGCCCAGCAGCGCCAGCACCTCGCCGGTGGAAAGCGCGATGTCGAGGTTGCGGCCGACCACGCGCTCGCTGTAGCCGATCGTGAGATTGTGGCCGGCGAGGATCATGACCACGTCTTGGCGACGCTCGTGAGCAGCCAGATGAAGAACGGCGTGCCGACGAGGGCAGTGAGGATCCCGAGGGGAATTTCAATCGCGGCGCCGGTGCGGGCGAGCGTATCGATCAGCAGCAGGAAACCGCCGCCGAGCAGGGCGGCCGCGGGGATGAGCCGCGCGAAATCGGGACCGGCGAGGGTGCGCGCCACATGCGGCACCACGAGCCCGATCCAGCCGATGATACCGGCGGTCGCGACGCTTGCCGAGGTCACCAAGGTCGCGGCGGCGACGATGGCGATGCGTAACCCGCCGGTGGGAACACCGAGCGCGCGGGCCTCCTCGTCGGGCAACGACATCACATTCATGCGCCAGCGCAACGCGAGGAGAACCAGCGTACCGAGCGTGACGGGACCGAACAGCGGCAGAAGATCGGACGGAGCGACCGCGGCGAGGCTGCCGAGCAGCCAGAACGTCATAGCGGGAAGCTGATTGTAGGGATCGGCGAGATATTTCACGAGCCCGACGCCGGCGCCGAGCAACGCGCCGATCACGACGCCGGTCAACACCAGCACCAGGACGGGATCGCGCGCGCGCACGGCCGAGCCGATCGCGTAGACCGCCGCGACGGCGATCAGGCCGCCCACAAAAGCGAGCGCCTGGATCGCGAACACGCCGAGCGAAAAATAGATGCCGAGCACCGCCCCGAGCGCGGCGCCCGAGGACGCGCCGAGGATATCGGGCGAGACCAGCGGATTGCGAAAGAGGCCCTGGAATGCGGTCCCGGCAACCGCGAGCGCCGCACCCACGAGCGCGGCGGCGATCACGCGCGGCCCGCGCACTTGCCAGATGACGCTTTCGACGGCGGGCGGAACGTCGGCCGCGCGGCCGGCAAGCTTCGCCGCGACGACATCCAGAACATCGGCGAGGCTGATCGGATAGCGTCCGATTACAAACGCCAGCAGCAAGCCTGCGACAAGGAATAGAAACGCGAGCAGCAGGCTGGGGAGGGCAGGGCGGGACATCGCGTCAAAATATCAGTCGCGGCCGGCGAGCACACGCTCGATCTGCGCCTCGGACGGCGTCACATGATAGAAGCGCGCGTAAAAATCCCGCGTGGGAGCGCGGATATGTTCGGGAAATTGCGCCGGATAAAGAATCTTCGCGAGCCACCACAACCCGATCAGCCGGTTCACCGCGGGGGAAAATCAACCCAGCCGAACGGCAGCTTGGGTGACAGATGCACGCGGCCCTCGCGCACCGCCGAGAGCGACGCCCACAACGGTTCGTTGCGCACGGAATACGGAGGCTGCGCCGTCTGATCCAGTAACGCGTGGCGCGTCACCCGGCGCGGATGCTCGCCCTCGCCAGTAGACGATCTCGACGGCGCCGCCCGGCGCGCCCATCCTCGACGAAGATCAGGAGACGACGATCGATAACCTCCAGCCAGATTGACTCGCTCCAAATTGCCTTTCACCCTTGCGACGGGCTTTTTCAGCTTGGGACCGCGCACCCATCATGTACCCGTCTTCGGACGCGGCGTGGCACCAATTGATCTCCGCTTTGCACGCAAGCGGCCGCAAGGCTGCACTCGCAATCACCGGGGGCGGCAGTGGTGCGGTGGGCGAGTTGCTTCGTGTTCCCGGGGGCTCGCGGTTGCTGATTGAGGCGCAGGTTCCCTACGACGCCCAGGCGCTCGCATCGTTTCTGGGCTTTGCACCGGCACAGGCCTGCAGCACCGACACGGCGATCGCCATGGCGCGGAGCGCGCGGGCACGCGCGACCCGGCTCGCGCCGCACGACATCGATGCCGTTGGCCTCGGCGCGACTGCGGCGCTGGTGAGTGATCGCCCGCGCCAGGGCGAGCATCGCTTTCACATCGCATTCGCCGACTCCGCCCGCATCGGGCACTGCACGGGCGTGATGGCCAAGGGCCGGCGTGATCGTGCCGCTGAAGAAGACGTCGTTTCACGCGCGATCATGCTGTGGCTCGCCCTCGCATGCGGGGTTGT
Source organism: Hyphomicrobiales bacterium (assembly GCA_019243195.1). Classification (GTDB taxonomy): domain Bacteria; phylum Pseudomonadota; class Alphaproteobacteria; order Rhizobiales; family Xanthobacteraceae; genus AP-16. The sequence continues at coordinate 12,535 of JAFAUQ010000078.1, read as the reverse complement.
CGCACCGTCACCACGCTGCCTCCTTGATGGAGACGAAAGCTTCGCAGAGACAGCCGTAGCCAACGTGCATATTCTCGATCGGCTTTTGGCCGGCGAACTCGATCGCATTACGGCCCAGCCCGACGGCCAGCTCATGGTCTCGGCGCCCCGGCTCCCTGTGCTGTTCCCAGGTTCTTTCAACCCGATGCACGCCGGACATGTGCTGCTGGCGCGCGCCGCCGAAGAGCTCACACAGCAGCCATTGGCATTCGAAATCTCTGCCACCAACGTCGACAAGCCGCCCCTGGAGGGCAGGGCGATCAAACAGCGGCTCGCGCAATTCGCCTGGAAGTCACCCGTCGAACTCACGCGAGCCCCAACCTTCCTCGAGAAATCTCGTTTGTTTCCGGGAACGACATTCGTGATCGGTGCGGATACGGCAGAGCGGCTGATTGCCACGAAATATTACGGCGACGACCAAGTTCGAATGCATGCCGCGCTCGAGGAAATCGCCAATTCCGGGGCGAGCTTTCTGGTGGCCGGGCGCGTCGACGCCGCGGGGCGTTTACGCACATTGGGCGACATTTCCGTGCCGCGCCGCTACGCCGATCTTTTCACGGTAATTCCTGAGCACCACTTCCGCCATGACGTCTCCTCATCCGATATTCGCGCGCGGCGGTCCAGTAATCAGTGATCAGTGATCAGTGATCAGTGCCCGGTACAGACCGCGGGTGTTTCTGGTCACCGGTCACTGACCGACGTCATGAAATCGTGAGGGCGTGGGCACCCCGCCACGCGTGGCCTCATCTTTCCGGGACGCCGGCCAACCGCAGGCCTTCCATGTATCGCTGGCGGTCGTCGTCCCGCTTGAACGGATATGTTTTTCCGAAGTGCTCGACGGTGAAGGTCGGTTCGAGCGACAACAGCTTTGCAATTTGCCGATCATGCACATGCCGGGGTGCTCGTAGTGCAACTCGCGCAGCTCGGCGAAATCCTCTTCGATCGCGCGTGCGCAGATTCCCTTGTCGCACGACCGGTCGGCAATGAACAAATAGATCCCCTTCCCGTCGTCTCGCCATTGAAAAGATGCGCATGCGCGAGGTTGATGGCTGCGGGTAGGAAATAAAGACGTCGTGCTGGTAGCCCGGGACGTCAGTCATGCTCAGCGGCTCTCTCCGCTTTGGCTTCGCTGCAGGTTCTCCAAGCGCGGGCGGGCTGGCGCATATCCGTGCTCGATGGCGCGCTTGTACCATTCAGCCGCCTTTTGCACATCGCGCGGCTGCCCCTCGAAACCGTTCTCATACCAGTAGCCGAGGTTGAACTCGGCGGGGCCGAAATTCTGGTCGGCAGCCTTTGCGTAATATCTGACGGCCTCCTGCACGTCCCGTTGCGCAACGCCGCGTCCTGCCAGCCACATGTCTCCGAGATTTTTCAGCGCTCTGGCGAAATTCTGCTTCGCCGCTTTTTCGAACCAGATCACCGCTTGCAGGTCGTCACGCTGCGTACCGAGACCCTTGGAGTAGGCAAATCCGACGCGATTTTGAGCTTCGGCGTTTCCTTGATCGGCAGCTTTGCGGTTCCAGTTGAACGCCTCGTCATAGCTCTTCGGCACACCGACGCCGGCTTCATACATATCGGCAAGATTGAGTTCAGCAGACACATGGTTCTGCTCGGCGGCCTTTTTGAACCACGAGGCCGCTGTCTCTTCGCTGCGCTCGACGCCCTGGCCGTTATAGTAGAGCCAGCCGAGGATGAATTGAGCCTCGCGATCGCCGCTTTCCGCCACCGGCCGCGCCAGCTCAAACGCCTCGTCATATGATTTGCGCGCCAGTGCGGCCTTGAACTCGGCTCTCGGCTGCGCCTCCGGCGGTGGTGACGACTTTCGCGCCGGCGCCAACATGGGGACCGGTTCGGTACGTGGCGGCCCATCGACCGGCGCCGCTGTCGGCGCGATCGCGACCGGAGTGGCGGGTTGCAGTGACGACGCGGGCGGCGGCTCGCTCTTGGCAGTGCGCGGTGCTTGGGCCCGTTCGGCCGCAGGTTCGGGGGCCCGCGCGACATTCTCTGCGGCCGCGACTGTTTTCTTAGCAGACACTTCGGCGACGGGGGAGGGGATCAGCGCCAATGCGCCGATGACAAGGACGCCCGCCAGCACGAAAGTCGAGACGCCGACGACCAACGGCACGCGGAGCCTCGGCGGCGCCCATGACATCAGCGGCGACAGCTTATCGGCGAAACGCGACACCCGGTCGAACGAGCCGGAGTTCGCAGCGAGCTGAGCCGCCCCTGGGCGCTCCATCAGCCGCGTGCCTTCGAGCACCATGGTCGGCGCATCCATGCGCAACGCGGTGGCGCCGAGGGCGTCGCTGAATTCGCGCACCGAGGCGTAACGCTGCTCGGGTTTCTTGGCGAGCGCGCGCAGGAGCACCGACTCGAGGCGGGAATCGAGGCCCGGCACCCGCCCGACCAAGCGCTGCGGCTTGGCGTGAACGTGCGCCTGCATCAGATCGTAGTCGCTGTCCGCCACGAACGGCGTCGAGCCGCTGAGCATCTCGTAGAGGACGATCGCGAGGCTATAGAGGTCGCTGCGCTCGTCGCCGCCTTCGCCGCGCAGTTGTTCCGGCGCCATGTAGGCCAAGGTGCCCACCATGCTGCCGTCGCGGGTGAGGCGTTGCGAGCCGCGCACGCGGGCGATGCCGAAATCCATGATTTTCAGCAGCCCGGTTTGGGTGACCATCAGATTGGCGGGCTTGATGTCGCGATGAATGACGCCCATGGAATGCGCATAGGACAGCCCGTCCGCCGCCTGGGCGATGATCGCGAGGCTTTCCTTGACGCCGAGCGGGCCGTTGCGCTTCTTGAGCAGCGCGTCGAGCGTGTCGCCGCGCACCAGCTCCATGATCATATAAAGATTGCGGCCTTCGGGTAGCAGCGAAAAGACCGTGGTGACATTGGGATGATTGAGACGCGCGAGGCTCGTGGCCTCGGCGCGGAAACGGTCGACAAAGTTTTTGTCATTGAGCAATTCGGAGCGCAGCGACTTGATCGCGACCTCGCGTTCAAGGACGGTGTCGTAGCCGACGTGCACCTGGCCGATGCCGCCTTCGCCGAGCAGTTCCCTGATCTCGTAGTGGCCGATCATTCCCATCGTCGGTTGCCGTAAATTGACCTTCACTGCCGCTTTATCACGAGGGGCGGCGAGGAGGCGTTGCCCGGTCGGGGCAACACCAGCGATCTTACCCCGGAAGGATCGGGCACCCGATCCGGGTTCGCCTCAGGGTGAATGACCGGGACAACCGGCACATTCTTGCTTGAACCCGCACCGGAATATGAAGGAGAGGGTTTTCCGGCCGGTTTGTTCATCGTCACGGGCGGGGAATCGGATTCGGAAAAGAGCGCTACCGCGCCCCAGAGCAGCAGACCCGCGACGAGAACAACCGCTGCAGTCATGAGCGGAAGCCGCGCCGCGGCGGCGATCGAAGCGGCGCGGCCGCCATTGATGCCGTACTCCGCTCCCTCGAGCGGCGCAGCGGATGCGCCGAGCGCGTCCTTGAATTCTTTCACCGTGGCAAAGCGCTGGTCCGCTTTTTTGGACAGAGCCTTCGTCATGGCGCGTTCGACCCGGCCGGCAACACCGGGAATGCTGGAGCCCAACGGCGCCGGCCGCGTATGGATCTGCGCCTGCATGAGGTCGTAATCGCTCGCCGCCGAAAACGGCACGGCGCCTGAGAGGGTTTCGTAGAGCACGATAGCCAGGCTGTAGAGATCGCTGCGTTCGTCGCCCGGCTCGCCGCGCAGCTGTTCCGGCGCCATGTAGGCGAGCGTGCCGACGATACTGCCGTCGCGAGTGAGACGCTGCGAACCGCGCGCGCGGGCAATGCCGAAATCCATGATCTTCACCAACCCGCCGTCGGTGATCATCAGGTTGGCCGGCTTGATATCGCGATGGATGACGCCCATCGCGTGGGCATAGGCAAGACCGTCCGCCGCCTGGGCAATGATGCCGAGGCCTTCGCGCAGGCCGAGCGGCCCGTTGCGCCGCTTGAGCATATCTTCCAACGTTTCGCCGCGCACCAGCTCCATCACCATATACAAATTACGGCTCTCGTTGATGAGCGCGTGGACGGTGGTGATGTTCGGGTGATTGAGGCGGGCGAGGCTGGTTGCTTCGGCACGAAAACGGGCGAGGAAGTTGCTGTCGCGCAGCAGTTCAGGACGCAGCGATTTGATCGCGACCTCGCGCTGAAGCACCGTGTCGTACCCGGCGTAGACGCGTCCGATCCCGCCCTCGCCGAGCACTTCACGCAATTCGTACTGGCCGACCCTAGCCATCGCGCAAAGCGTCTCCACTCGGCAGAGTGATGCGCCGCGTGTGGCGGTCCGACGAGGAGCCCTCGTCGACCGGCTCCAAGAGCGCCATGCGGCGGGTCGTATTGCCGGGTTCGCTCGTCTGCTCCGCTTGCGCGGCAGCGCGGATGATCCCCACGGAGATATTGTCATGACCGCCGGCGTCGTTCGCCGCCGCGATCAGGGCGGTGCCCGCCTCGTGCGGCGCCAGCCGTCCGGCGATTTCCGCGATCTCGGGATCCGATACGAGGCCGGTCAGTCCGTCCGTGCAGACGATCAGGGTGTCGCCGGGCGCAAGCCCTAGCGGCTTCTCCCAAATCACCGGCTCGATGTCCGGTCCCATTCCGAGCGCTTGCAGGATGACGTTGGAAACGGGGCTGTGGCGCGCTTCCTCTTCCGTGAGCTTGCCCTCGCGCACCAACTGCGCGACCAGCGTTTGATCCTCGCTGAGCTGCGCGAGCGAGCCGGCGCGCAACAAATAGGCGCGGCTGTCCCCGACATGAGCCAACCACGCTTCGGTCTCGCTCAAAGCCAGCGCGGTGCAGGTGGTCCCCATGCCGGCACATTCGGGATGGGTCTTGGTCCAATTCAGGATCTCGTCGTTGGCAGCCGCGAAGGCGGACCGCAACGCCTTCGGGGGCGGACCATCGGCTTCGTAGAAAACGCGCCGGATGGTGTCGGCGGCGATCCCGCTTGCAACTTCGCCGGCCGCGTGTCCGCCCATGCCGTCGGCCACCAACGCAAGGGTTGCGCGATTGCCGGTGGCGCCGTTCTCCTGCGGCGGCACGTAGAGGACCGTATCCTCGTTGTGATCGCGCACGATGCCGACGTCAGTCAGCACGGCCGCGTCGAAACGAAGCCGTTGTGCCGGTTGCGTCGTTGGAGTGGCTGTCGCCGGCGGCCCCGCCGATTTGGATGGCGCCTGCTTTTCCCGCAGGCGATCGGTCAGCCAAGCCATGCCGGAAAGCAATGATCGACGGCGCGGGCTCGATTCGGATGACGGCGGACGTGACACCCTCGACCTCATGTGGGATATGCCGGCGCCCTTCGTGCATGGCGCGCCTGGAGGGGAATGACGAACCCGATGCAATACTTCTAAAGCAGCCCCATTTCGAGTCTGCCCGGACGAGAATCGCTCCGCCGCCTCCACGGGCGTCAGTTTGAAGTCGAACGCTGCGCGTTGAGCAGGGCGCGGCCGTGTTTGATCGGCACCGCGTAGGTGACCGATGCATCGCCGGCCCGGTTGACGCCGTAGGTGAACAATCCGACGACTTGGCCTTTGGTATTGAACACGGGACCGCCGCTGTTGCCATGCCCGGTGCTGTTGATGCTCATCTGATAGGTGTCGCCCATCGTGCCGAGAATCGTGACGTCGCCGTCTTCCTTATAGCCGCGCCCCTTGATCTGGATGATGCCTTCGCTGACGGTCGGCTCGGGCACGGATTCCAGGCGGCCGGTACCCACTCGGCCGACTTCGACCGAGCTGGTGCGCACGAATGTCTCCGCCGATATGCCGGGATAGCCAAGCACCATGACCCGATCGCCGACATCGACGTCGTCGTCGCGCTGGTCGAGTTCGACCGGCCTGAGGCCGGTCATATCGATCTTCAACAGCGCCGCATCGGCATCGGTCGAGGCGCGAACCAGGTTGGCCTGAACGCTCACGCGGTTGCCGGCGAAGCGCACCTCGAGCCATTCGTTGCGTCCCTGGAACACGCGCCGGTTATCGAGATTCCCGCCGATCAAAACCGGAAGGTCCTCGGCGAACACGTAGCCACCCTCTTCCGGAATCCATTTCCTCAGCTCGTTTGCGTAGTCGGCGAGCTGGATGATCTTGAAGGTGACCTTTTTCTTACTGCTGTCCGAATAATCCACCAGATAACCCAAGTGCGCTGCATTCTGCTTCCAGCCGATCTCCTCGAAGTTCGTCATCCAATCGGCAGCGACGTGCTTGTTGGTCAGGATGTGACCCTGGTCGCTGACCACGAATCCGGATCCGCTGCCGGACTGACCGATCCCAATATTGCGGCGGTTGCCGTCACTCGTTGTGAGCCAGCGGACCACCCGGCCGTTCGGCAGCTTGATGAAGGCGGGGTAGTATTCACGCAATTTCTTTTGCGTCAGCGAGACCACCTTGTGGAACAGCGGCTGGCCGGTCAGCCGGTCGTACATGCGCCACTGCACATTCACGACCACTGTGGAGTCGCCGTATTTGGTAACTATCTCCTTCGCATTCGCTCCCAGCTGCTGAGTCATCTGCTGGTTGGCTTTGCGCTCCGCTGCGGCCTGCGCCTTCTCCGCCTCGGCGGCCGCTTCGCGACGCAATTGGTCAGCAACCGAGCGGTTGTGCCACCACAGCCCGCCGGCGGCCACGATCAGGACGGCGACGACCGCGGCGATCGAGCTCATCCAGACGCGGCTGGACTTTTGCCGCTCCTGGAACAGCATGCGCATCACCGTCTCTTTACCGACGCTCGGCTTCCCCGGAGCGGTCTCACGGGTACCGGTGACCGCGCCGATCTCGCGGGTCCCTTTGCCATTCGCTCCAAGCTCGGCGGCGGCCGTCGACATGGTGCGCGTCGCATTCGCGTCCATCGCGCTCATGACACGGGTTCGTGCCGCCAGGTTGTCGGGACGCGGCTGGATGTCGAAGCTAAACCGGGGTCCGCCGCGGCCGAGTTCGACCGTGTCCTCCGGGGCCAATTCGACCTCGCCGGTGACCGGCTCGCCGTTTAGCAATGTACCGTTGCTGCTGTTGAGATCGATCAATCGGAATGAAAGTTTGTCGTTCGCATCGTCGATCCGGATGGCGGCATGCTGGCGGCTGACGACATCGTCGCGGCGCTGATCATAGGCAATCCCCGAACTGGGATCGCGGCCAATGGTGATTTCATGCAAGTCTTTGAGCGGGATTTGCTCGACTTGATTGACTTTCGATCCGCTCAGATGGCGGACGACAATGCGGGCCTGCGGGTTGATGGTCACGGAAACCCCCTAACTTTAAAGCTAACCGGCCGGGACATTACTTCGACACATTTCCTGGGGGCAAGGGTTAGTCCAAAGCGCGCCGGGAAAATATCGAAATGGGGGATGAAGGATTAGGGATAACAGCCGGCGCAAGTCGCGTACATTATTGAGAAAGTCTCGATTTCTGCTTGAATCGTCGGCTGCCCAGCCCATCCATCCCACTGCCAGTTACCGATTGCTCTCTGCCGTTTCATGGTGCACAACATGCCATATTTTTTGATGGATCGTGGAGGGCGAGATATGGTCGCGGTTAACGGGAATTCGGAGTCCAGGACAATCGTACCGCGTGAGGTGCGCAAACGGCTCGTTATGTCCGCTGCGGCGGTGCCTTCGGCATCATGCTGATGCCGGCGACGCCTGCGGCCGCGCAGACCTTCGTCATCGGCGGCTTCCGTATTCACGTCCACGGGCTCGGAGGCGGCGGTTATTATTCCCGCCATCGCTCCAGCCGTCATGCCAACGCCAGCAGCCGACGGCATGGGCGCCGACGCGGCGGCGACCAAGAGGAAGAAACGGCGGCGAAGACTGTGCCCGCTCCGCAGGCGCCTGCGCCCGCACCAGTCATTGCCACCCCGGCGGCTGAGGGGCCGGTGACCAGCGCGAGCCGACCTCTTCTGCACGGCCCCGATATAGAGCCGTCGAAGTAAAGACAGCAAGCCGCGGCCGCGCGCGGATCGGGCGCGCTCATTCGCCGATGCTAATCGCGTAGCCCTCGACTGCGCCGCGGCCCCGTTGGAGGCGAATGCGCGCCGGCCGGTCCGGCTCGTCGCTCAGCACACGATAGCGCAGCCCCCGCTTGAGCTTCATGCATCCCGGCACCGCGCCCTCGCTCCCCTCGCTTTTGGTGGAAACCGCAGCGGCATAGTCCATCAGGTCATGGGCGTTGGCGCAAAATACTTCGTGGCCGGTCGTCCGCAGTGGCTTGGCCGACGCCGGCAAGACGAGCCCCAGACAGACCAGGATAGCGGCTAGCGCGCGCTGCATTTTGTTTTCTCGTTTTGCTTTTTCGCCGTTGCGCGCAGGAAATCGAGCAAATCGTCCATCGGTTGTCAATTAGAGTAGCCGTCGCGCGGACCGGTAAGGCTGGCCATGGCGACAACTTATCGATGAACCGTCGATCCTGTCGGTGGTCTGCGATTTTTACTTGGAGCAGCCCAAAGAAGCCGATGAAGTCCTTGACTATTCGATTGAGGCATGGCGACTCCTCATGCACAATTGTTTCGCACGCCGGGCTACGGCGGGGAGGCCAAATATGATCCGTGTCGGAAGCACTGCTGGTTCATGCCGACCCCTTTCGGTGCGGCGCATCCTGCTCACTTCGTGCGCCGTGCTGGTTGCCGCAGGTATGATAATGCTCGGATCACCGGTCGGCGGGCCAAAACCCGCCCGTGCCCAGTTCAGCTTCGGCGGCTTTCATATATCGGTAGGCGGGCGAGGGTGGCGGCGCGGCCACCGCTCACGTTCTGCCCGCCATCATCGCCGTCATCGTAATGACGACGACGCAATGCCCGAGCCCGATAACGCGGGAGGATCGCGTTCGACGCCCGCGTCGGCGGCTGCCCCCGACACGGGACGACCGACGGTGCGGCCGACCTCGGCTCCAGAGACGAGCACCTCTGCGGGGCGACCCGAACTGCACGGTCCGGACCTGGAGCCCTCCAAATAACAAATGTGAAAGTCGCGTTTCCGCGACGCGAACGAATCGGCGCACCTGTCGTCAGCGGGGTGTGCCTGAAATTTGGATGAACTCCTTCGTTTGTTGTTCCGTCAGCGGCGCGTTGACGAATTTGAACGCCACCGCCTCCTCCATCAGCGAGTCGAGGCCCTTGATCTCGTCCGGCCACAGCAGCGACTTGGGAAAGAACTCGTCGCGCACGCGTCGAGCAAGCGGTTCTGGCACCCCAACGAACTCCGCGTAGTCTTTGATGACCTGGGGACCATCGCCGTACATGTAATCGATGCTTTCGCGATAAGCCTGCATGAAGCGGCTGATCGTGTCGGCACGTTGCGCGAGCGCCGGCGCATGCGCGACGATTACCCGGATAGTGCGGCCGCGCACGAGCGAGGCATCGGTCGCCCGCGCGATCAAGCGGATCTTCCCCTCGCTCATTTCTTTCAAGCCGAACGGCGGCGAAGCCCAGCCCACGTCCACCTGGTCGGTCATGACGGCGGTGAGCGTCGAGGACGGATTGCCGGTCGCGGTGGGCTTCGCCGCAAGGCCGAACTCCTTGATGAACGCGAGCACGACGCTGTGGGTCGACGATCCATTGGTCGAAAATGCGATGGTCTTGCCGTCAGTATCCTTGAGACTTCGGATCGGGGAGGTGGCTTTCGCGTACCAATAGTCGGCGGCGCCGGTCGCCTGCGCGCCGACGATGCGCACCGGCGCGCCTCTCGAATAAGCGGCAATCGCTCCCAAGGTCCCGACCGCAATGCCGAGATCGACGCTGCCGGCGATCACCGGCTGAAGGGTCTCGCCCCTTCCCGACGTGTAGATGCTTTCCACGTCGAGGCCGTGTTTGCGGAAGATGCCCGGCTTGCTGCCGAGATGGACGACGGCGCTGTCCCAGTTGCCGCGCTGGCCAATCGTGACCTTAAGCGCGTCGGCAGCCGCCGCCGCACCGGTCGAGAGAAACACTGCCACGGCCGCCATGCCGGCGAGGGCTCGTAACCGACCCATGAAGCTACTCCTTCAGGATTTGATGTGCGGCCGGCCGGCCCCGAGACGGCCGACGAGCGCGTTCACGCCGATCGCAATCATGAACACGATGATGAGCAGGGCGTACATGCGCGGCATATCGAAGGTGCTGTAGCTGTTGATCACGAGAAATCCGACGCCGCGGTTCGACAGCTTGGTCTCGGCGAGCAGCGTTCCGATGACGGCCACGCCAAACCCCAGCCGCACGCCATTGACGATCGGCTCGCGCATCGCCGGCAGATAGATTTTGCTCACCATCTGCCAAGTGGCGGCTCGAAAGCTGCGGCCTACCCGGATCAACACGCGATCGATCTGGCGCATGCCGGCGGCGGTCGACAGCGCGATGGGGAAGAAACACGAGATCACGCCCATTGCAACCTTCGAGCCGGGGCCGACGCCGAACCACATGATCATGATGGGAAAAAAGATGATTTTCGGCGTCGGCCCCAAGTAATAAAGATAGGGCTCGAACGCCTTGCCGAGCAGACGGTTGGCGCCGAGGGCGAGGCCGACGATCAGCCCCGACAGGCCGCCGATGACGAGCGCCACGGCGATTTCGAGCGCGCTTGTGCCGAGATGCCCGAAGAAGCCCGGGTCGACCAGCAGACGCGCGAGCGCGCCGGCAATCGCGCCGAGCGAGGGAACAACGTCCCGAAACAACAGCCCGGAGACGGACACCGTCTGCCAAAGGGCGAGCACCGCGGCGATCAGGCCGACGCGCAGCAGCATCACGGGATTTGCCACCAACGCCGGCGCGCGCGTCAATCGGCCGGTCTCAGCCATCGCTCAATCCAGCCGGTGACGGCAAAGAAGCACACGCTCACCAGAACGACGAAGCAGATCGCCGCGTAGGTGCCGGGCAGATCGTAACGTTCGGCAAGCTCGTTGATGAGCTGGCCGAGGCCGCCGAAATTGATGAGAAACTCGACTCCCACGACGTTGATCAGCGCGAAGATCAGGCCGAGCCTGATGCCGACGAACATGCTGGGCAACGCCGCGGGAAACAGAATTTTCCAGAACTGCTGCGCCTGGGTGAGCTTGAAGCTGCGGCCGACGTCGATGAGCACCCGCCGCGTGCCCGCGAGCCCTTCGATGGTCTTGAGAATCACAGGTGGCAGGGCGGCGACGAAGCCGATCATCACCATGGTCAGCGCGCTGCGCCCGAATATCACCAGGAACAGCGGATACATCAGGACGAGCGGCGCGGAGGCAAGCGCCGCGACCCAGGTCTCGCACGCCAGGCGCAGCAAACGGAAGCGATAGAGCAGTACGCCGAGGCCGATGCCGACGACGGTGAGCAACACGCCGGCGGCGAGCGCCTCGCCGGCAGTCAGGAGGAAACGCCCGAGCACGTTCTCCTCCGCGATGACCCGGCCGAAGCTCGCCGCGATTTGCGTGGGCAGCGGAACGACGAACCGGTTGATGCGGCCCGCCTCGATCAGGATTTGGATCAGGATAATCGCGAGCACCAGCGTGGTGAGGCCGAGCACCGGCGGCGCCAGTTTTGCGGCTAGCCGGCGTGCTCCGTTCACGGCGTTGCTCTCTCGCGCCGCGAATGCGCCTCGGCGTCCTGCATCCCGCGCGTCGCTTCCTCGCGCAGGTCGCTCCAGATTTGCGCTACGTAATGCCCGAAGGCATCGCTCGATACGATTTCCGAGGTGCGCGGGCGCGGCAGATCGATTGACACGACCCGCTTAACACGGCCCGGACGGTAGGTCATCACCAGGATGCGGTCCGAAAGCTGCACCGCCTCGGTGATGTTGTGCGTGATCAGCAACGTCGTTTGTTTGAGCTCCTGCTGGATTTGCAGCACCTTGTCGCCGAGCAGCAGCCGCGTCTGTTCGTCGAGCGCGGCGAAGGGCTCGTCCATCAGCAATATCTTCGGCTCGGATGCGAGCGTACGCGCCATCGAGACGCGCTGGCGCATGCCGCCGGACAATTCGGCCGGATAGCGCCGCTCGAATCCGGCAAGCCCGACGAGCGCGACGAAATGACGGGCGCGCTCGATGCGCTCGGCCTTGGCGACGCCGGCGATTTCCAGCGGGAAGGCGACGTTCTCGATCACGGTTCGCCAGGGAAATGTCGATTCCTCCTGGAACACCATTCCGAGCGCCGCGTGCGGGCCGCGCACGGTTTCGCCGGCGACCGACACGCGGCCCTGATAGCCGTCGATGAGGCCGCCGATCACGTTGAACAAGGTGGACTTGCCGCAACCCGAAGGCCCGATCACCGCAAGGAACTCGCCGGGCGCGACATCGAACGAGACGCGATCGATCGCGGTGAGCGCACCGTCCGGCGTATCGAAGCGTTTGACGATGTCCTCGACGACGAGGATCGGACCCGCCGGCTTCATGAGCGGCGCCGCAATGTCGATGTTATCACGTCACTTTCGCCGTGCGCGTGAGCGCGGCAGTCATCGCCGGCGTATAGCCGGGCTCGACCCGCACGTCGACGACGGCCACGGCGCCGTCCGCGACCGCCGCG
>JAFAUQ010000087.1 GCA_019243195.1 Hyphomicrobiales bacterium | reverse complement strand
TGTGGAAACAAGCACCGGCGTTTATCAGCCCGCCTTCGGCGATCTCGCCCTGTTCGTCGCGCTCGCCATGTTCGGCTTCGCCATCCTGTTCGGCACGCGCCACATCGACGCCACCGAGCATCAGGCCGGCCTCATCCTGGCGGTCGCCGCGGAATCCATGGTCAAGCTCATCGCCTTCCTGGCGGTCGGCGCGTTCGTAACATTCGTGATGTTCGGCGGGCCGTCCGACCTGTTCGCCCGCGCGATGGCACGCCCGGACATCGCCGCGGTGCTCACCGGCGAGCCGCAGGCCGGCACTTTCCTGGCCATGACGCTCGTCGCCTTCGCGGCGGTGCTGCTGCTGCCGCGCCAGTTTCATGTGGCAGTGGTCGAAAACAACGACGAGACGGAAATCCGGCGCGCGGCTTGGATGTTTCCGCTATATCTCGTGCTGATAAATCTGTTCGTGCTGCCGATCGCGGTCGCCGGCCTGCTCACCTTCGCGCGCGGCGCGGTCGACAGCGACATGTACGTGCTGGCGCTGCCGCTAGCCGCCGGCTCGCAGGCGCTGGCGTTTGCCGCCTTCATCGGCGGCCTCTCGGCCGGCACCGCCATGGTGATCGTGGAATGCGTCGCGCTCGCCATCATGGTCTCGAACGATCTCGTAGTGCCGCTGGTGCTGCGCCGGCGCCACGCGGTCGCCTCCGGCTCGGGCGACCTCGGCGCGATGCTGCTGCGGGTGCGGCGCGTCGCTATCTTCTTCATCCTGGGCCCCGCTTATCTGCATTACCGCTCGGCCGGCGCGGCGCAACTCGCCTCGATCGGACTCTTGTCGTTCGCCGCGGTCGCGCAGCTCGCGCCCGCGTTCTTCGGCGGCTTGATTTGGCGGCGTGCCACCGCGCGCGGCGCCATCGCCGGGATGACAATCGGAATCCTGGCGTGGATCTACACGCTGCTGCTGCCGAGCTTCGCGCAGGCCGGCCTCGTCGATCCGTCGGTCGTGACCGATGGTCCGTGGGGGATCGCGGCGCTGCGGCCGCAGGCGCTGCTCGGCCTGCACATGGATCAGTTCGTTCACGGCGTCGCGTGGAGCCTCATCCTCAACGTGATCGCCTATGTGGCGTTTTCGCTCCATCGCGAGCCTGCCTCGATCGAACGGCTGCAGGCGAACCTGTTCTTTCCGCCCGAGCTGGCGCCGGTCGCGCCGAGCTTTCTGCAGCGCCGCGCCTCGGTCACGGTCGGCGAGATCAGCGACACGGTCGCGCGCTACCTCGGCGACGAGCGCACGCGCAGCGCATTCGCGAGCTTCGCGGCGGCGCGCGGGCTTGTCCTCGATTCCGCGCAAGAGGCCGACTTTCATTTGCTGCGTTACGCCGAGCACCTGCTCGCCTCGGCGATCGGCGCGGCGTCGTCCCGCCTCGTGCTGTCGCTGTTGCTGCGCAAGCGCACCATGTCGACCAAGGCGGCCCTCAAACTCCTCGACGATGCCAACACGGCGATCCAATACAATCGCGAGATCATGCAGTCCGCGCTCGATCACGTGCGCCAGGGGATCGCCGTGTTCGACAAGGATTTGCGGCTCGTTTGCTGGAACCGGTATTTCGGCGAAATCCTCAACCTGCCGGCCGAATTGGTGCGCATCGGCATCGGCCTCGATCGCCTGCTGCAGTTCGAAGCCGAGCAAGGCGCGCTGGGCCCGGGCCATGCGGACGACTTGGTGCGCGACCGCATTACCCGTTACGTCGCCGGTGCGGAGCCTGTTCTCGAGCGGTTCCTCGACCGCGGCCTCGTGGTCGAGGTGCGCACCAACGCCATGCCGGACGGCGGCATTGTCGCGACGCTCACCGACATCACGCCCAGCGTCGCCGCGGCGGAGGCGTTGGAGCGTGCCAACGAAAATCTCGAGCGTCGCGTGCGCGAGCGCACCGACGAACTCACGCGGCTCAACGCGGCGCTGACGCGCGCCAAGGCCGAGGCGGACGACGCCAATATTTCCAAGACGCGCTTCCTTGCCGCCGCCAGCCACGACATTTTGCAGCCGCTCAACGCGGCGCGGCTCTACGTGACGAGCCTGGTCGAGCGCCAGGGCGGCCGCGATGAGGGCGCGCTGGTCGGCAACATCGACGCCTCGCTCGAGGCGGTCGAGGAAATCCTCGCCGCCCTCCTCGACATTTCGCGGCTCGATGCCGGCGCGATGAAGCCGGAGATCGCGACCTTCCGCATCGACGACCTGCTGCGCCAGCTCGAGGTAGAGTTTGCGCCGCTCGCGCGCGAGAACGGGCTCATGCTCGATTTCATTTCTTCGTCGCTCGCGGTGCGATCGGACCGGCGGCTGCTGCGCCGGCTGCTGCAAAACCTGGTATCGAACGCCATCAAATACACGCCGGCTGGCCGCGTGCTGGTCGGCTGCCGGCGGCGCGGCGACCGGCTGCGCATCGACGTCTACGACACCGGCGTCGGCATCCCGCCCTCGCAACGGCGCACAATCTTTCGCGAGTTCCACCGCCTCGACCACGCCGCCAAGGTGGCGCGGGGGCTCGGCCTCGGGCTTTCCATCGTCGAGCGCATCGGGCGCGTGCTCGACCACAACATCGAAGTGCAATCCTCGGTCGGGCGCGGCTCGCGCTTTTCCGTCGAAGTGCCGCAGGCGCCGGCACTGCCCGCCGGCCGGCCTGTACGGTCCGTACCGCGCGCCGATGCCGGTCAGCTCGCCGACATGACAGTCATTTGTATCGACAATGAGCCAAAAATCCTGGACGGCATGCAGACGTTGCTCGCCGGCTGGGGTTGCCGCGTGCTCGCCGCGCCCGATCTGCGCGGCGCGCAAGCGGCGATCGCGAGCGCCAAGGCGCGGCCCAACGGGCTACTGGTCGATTATCACCTCGCCGAAGGCAACGGCATCGACGCCATCGTGCAGCTGCGCTGGCAGCTCGGCGCCGAGCTGCCGGCGATCCTGATCACCGCGGACCGCAGCCCACGCGTGCGCGAGGACGCCCGCGCGCGCGACATCCAGGTGCTCCACAAGCCGGTGAAGCCGGCGGCCCTGCGCGCGCT
Source organism: Hyphomicrobiales bacterium (assembly GCA_019243195.1). Classification (GTDB taxonomy): domain Bacteria; phylum Pseudomonadota; class Alphaproteobacteria; order Rhizobiales; family Xanthobacteraceae; genus AP-16. The sequence goes on along the minus strand of JAFAUQ010000087.1, from coordinate 6,666 downwards.
GCTGGCGCAATGGCGCGTGCAGCGCGTGGCGGCGGAGTGAAGAAGGGCGAATAGCGAATAGCGAATGGCGAATAGTGAGTGGTGAATGGTGAGTAGTGATTCGGGTCACCGTTACCCTTTTCACCATTCACTACTCACCACTCACCTTCAACTATTCGCTATTCGCTATTCGCTACTCACTATTCGCCACCACCTGCGGCCAATTATCCGGATCGATCTTCGCCGCGGCGATCACCGCCTGGGTGCGGCTTTCCACCCCGAGCTTCTGCAGGATTGCCGAGACGTGGGCCTTCACGGTCGCCTCCGATACGCCGAGTCCGTAGGCGATCTGTTTGTTGAGCAGCCCCTCCGAGAGCATCATCAGCACGCGCACCTGCTGCGGGGTAAGGCTCGCGAGCCGCCCGATCAAATCAGCGGTTGCGGGATCGGGCTTGCCGGAAAGGTCCACGTCCGGCGGCGTCCACACGCCGCCTTCGAGCACGCGGGCAAGCGCCGCCCGCATGGTCTCGACCCCGAGCGTCTTCGGGATGAAGCCCGACGCGCCGAAGGCCAGGCAGCGGCGAATGACGGTCGGATCGTCGTTGGCGGAGACGACCACCACCGGCACGCTCGGATATTGCGCGCGCAGAAACATCAGCCCGGAAAACCCGCGCACCCCCGGCATCGCGAGATCGAGCAGCACGAGATCGACGTCGCCGCCGCGCTCGAGCTCCGCCACCACGTCGTCGAAGGTGCCGGCCTCGGCGATCGCGGCGCCGGCGAATTGGCCGGATACCGCCGCGCGCAGGGCGCCGCGGAACAGCGGGTGATCGTCGGCGATCACCAGACGATAGCTCGCTTCGCTCACCCTCTCACCCGGCCCGCGCAACCGCGCGCATTCCCGCCGCGCGGCGTTAACCCATTGTTAACGATGCGGGCGGACACTTCAACTGCAAGCGACGGCGGCATAGGGACCAGGCGCGCGCGTATTTGGCGAACCGGTCGGCTCGAAACGAAAGAGCGGACAAATGTTCGATTGGAACGATTATCCTTGGCAAAGGCCCGATCTTAAAACGCAATTGCAGCGACACCGGCTGAAAAATCTGCTGCTGGTCACGCTCGCCGGCTGGGTCTCCTACTTCCTCGGCATCAATCTCGCCATCATCAAGCTCAACCGGATCATCGTCCCGGTCATCAACCTGCCGCTCGGCTTCTACATGGCGGTGCAGGGCTCGATCGTGATGTTCATCATTTTGCTGTTCTGGTTCGCCAAGCATCAGCGATTAGCCAATGGCGAATAGCGAGTAGCGAATGGTGAGTAGTGAATGGTGAATGGTGAAGAGTACGCTCCTCATCTTCCACCGCTCACCACTCACCATTCACCATTCACCATTCGCCACTCACTACTCACTCTTCCCTCCGGCTCCCTAAAAATTGCAAGATGACCTCGCGCGCATGCGGCCGCGCGCGATGCTCGATGAGATAAATGCCCTGCCAGGTGCCGAGCGCGAGCTTGCCGGTGGCGACCGGCACATGCAGCGAGACGCCGGTGAGCATCGTCTTCACGTGCGCCGGCATGTCGTCCGGGCCTTCGACGTCATGCACCCAGCCGGCGTCCTCGGGCGCGAGCCGGCGCAGCGCCGTTATTAGATCGACGCGCACGTCCGGGTCCGCGTTCTCCTGAATAGTCAGCGACGCGGAGGTGTGGCGCACGTAGGCGAGCAGCACGCCGTCGCCGGCGTGAACCTTGGTCAGGAACTGCGCCGCCTCGCGGGTGATTTCGACGATTCCTTCGCCCCGCGTCTCGACCGTAAGCTTGGCGCTGGCGACGATCTCCGGCACGGAACTGTGCACGGACTCAAGCCGCACCCCGGTATGAGTCGCGGCCACCTCAGATTCCGTTCTTCTGCGCGCGCGGACGATCCTGATCGAGTTCGCGTTGCGTGCGCTGGGCCATGTCGAGCAGCCGACGCCACATTTTCTCGAGGAACGCCATCATTCGATTTACGTCGGCATCGCTCGGCAGGTTCAACTCGCGCTCACCTTGCTTGGGCGGCGCTGGGGCTACCGCCGGGGGCGGCGGCGGCGCGGCGTTCGGCGGAACGGTTTCCGGCGGCACCGGTGCGCGCGCTGCGAGCTGCTTGCGCAACGCCTCGTTCTCGTCGAGCAGGCGGCCGATTTCCTCTTCGAGCGCGGCGCGGTCGTCGGCGAGCGTGCGGCAGGCCCATTCGGCGACCTTGCTGCACAAGGAAACCTGGCCGGTGCGGCCGTCGAGGCGCAGCATTCCGTCCGGCACTTCCTTGAAGGTGAACCGGCCATTGTCGTTTTCGTGCGCGCCCTCAGCGAGTGCCGGCGCACCGGTCGCAAGGCTCAGCAAAAGCACGGCAGCAATTGCGCGCATGAGCCACCTCCGTGAGCTGATTCTAGACCCCGCGCCGGCGTCCGCAAGGATCTCGATGCCGCGCGTATCGGCGGATCGTTTGCTCATTATTTCAACGCGTTAAACGCAAGTTGCCGTTTCTTGACACCTTCCGGCACGGTCAGTATGGTCCGCCCGGCTTCGGGGGATGGCACGGGAAAAGCCCGGATTTCTTGGACTTTTGCGAGTGTCGAGAGCATGGGCGACGGCACGCGCAAAAACGAGGACGAAGGATCCCGGCCGTCCGACGATGCCGCTCTCTCCGCGCGGCTCAAGCGTCTCGGCTCACAGCTCGACGCGAGCGCGGGTCGTCCGACCCGAACGGAACCTGCGTCCCGGCCGGTGGACTCTTCGGCGATGGCGCGCGGCTTCCGGCTCTCGACCGAGCTCGTGGCCGGCGTGCTGGTGGGAGCGCTGATCGGCTGGTTTCTCGACCGCACGCTCGGGATCTCGCCCTGGGGCCTGATCGTGTTCGTGTTGCTCGGCTTCGCGGCGGGCGTGCTCAACGTGATCCGCGGGGCGCGCGCCGGCTCCGGTTACCCGTACGAGCCGCCAAAGGATTGAATTTTCGATCTGCGCGGGGCGCGGGTCGAACGATGAAGAAGGGCCGCGCCGGCCATGACTGTCGATCCGATCCATCAGTTCAACATCGACAAGTGGTTCACGATCGGCACCGTCGGATCGCGCGAGATTGCTTTCACCAACTCGGCGATGTTCATGCTCATCGCCGTCCTCAGCATCGCCGTTTTGATGATCGGGTTCACGCACCGCCAAGCGTTGGTGCCCGGGCGGCTGCAGTCGCTTGCGGAAATATCCTACGAGTTCGTCGCCGATACGCTGCGCAGCGCGACCGGCGAAGCCGGGATGAAGTTCTTCCCGTTCGTGTTCACGATCTTCATGTTCGTGCTGTTCGCGAACGTGCTCGGCCTGTTGCCCTATTCCTTCACAGTCACAAGCCACATTATCATCACGGCCGCGCTCGCCTTGCTCGTGTTCTTCACGGTCATCGTCTATGGCTTCTGGAAGAACGGCGTGCGCTTCTTGAAGCTCTTCGTGCCGAGCGGCGTGCCGGGTTACATCCTGCCCTTCGTGGTGGCGATCGAGGTGCTCTCGTTCCTGTCGCGCCCGATCTCGCACAGCGTGCGGCTGTTCGCCAACATGCTGGCCGGCCATATCACGCTCAAGGTGTTCGGCGGGTTCGTGACCATGATCGCCGGCTTCGGCATCGCCGGCTGGTTTGGCGCCGCGCTGCCGCTGGTGATGATCGTGATCCTGACCGCGCTCGAACTGCTGGTCGCCTTCCTGCAGGCCTACGTGTTCGCGATCCTGACGTGCATCTACCTCAACGACGCCATTCACCCGGGCCACTAGCGCCCGTCGCATTCACGCAAACCAAGCAAAGAGGAGCTCTCGCTATGGATCCGGTTGCAGCAAAATACATCGGCGCGGGAATCGCCTGCATCGGCATGGGCGGCGCCGGCGTCGGCGTCGGTACCATTTTCGGCAATTATCTCGCCGCCGCGATCCGCAACCCGTCGGCCGCGCCGGGCCAGTTCGGCAACCTGATCTTCGGCTTCGCCATCACCGAGGCGCTCGGCATCTTCTCGCTGCTGATCGCGCTGTTGCTGCTGTTCGCGCTCTGATCCGAACGGCGTTCGCGACGACCGTTGAGCCCGAGCCATGGCCGAACCTGCCGCCCACACCGAGGTCCCGTCCGAGGGCCACAAGGCCGGCTTTCCGCCGTTCCAGCGGGAAACCTTCGCCTCGCAGCTGGTGTGGCTCGTGATCACCTTCGTGTTGCTTTATGCAGTGGTGGCGAAATTCGCGCTGCCGCGGGTGGGCGGCATATTCGCGGCGCGGCGGGAGCGGGTCGAAGCGGACCTGGCGCGGGCGCGCGGCCTGCGCGACGAGGCGGACGCGGCGCTCGCCGCTTATGAGAAGGCGCTCGCCGACGCGCACAGCCGCGGCCAGGCGATCGCGAGCGAGACCCACACCAAGCTGACCGCCGAAGGCGAGGCGCGCCGCAAGGCGCTCGAAGCCGAACTCAACGGCAAGCTGGCCGAGGCCGAGAAGGCGATCGCGGGGACCAAACAAAGCGCGATGGCCAACGTGCGCTCGATCGCGGCGGAGGCTGCGGCGGCGATCGTCGAACGCCTGATCGGCGCGGCGCCGGCCGAGCCCGCGGTCGCGGCCGCGGTCGACGACGCGCTCAAAGGATGACGGCGATGGAACCGGAATTTTGGGTCGCCCTCGGCTTCTTCCTGTTCATCGGCGTGCTCGCCTATTTCGGCATCCCGCAGAAGATGCTTGCCGCGCTTGACAGCCGCGGCGCACGCATCAAGGCTGAACTCGACGACGCGCGGCGCCTGCGCGACGAGGCCGAGGGCCTGCTCGCGGAATATCGGCGCAAGCGCGAGGAGGCGGAGCGCGAGGCCAGCGAAATCATCGCCGGCGCCCGCGCCGAAGCCGAGCGGGTCGCCGCCGAGGCGAAAACGCGGATGGAAGAATTCGTCGCGCGGCGCTCGCAGGTGGCGGAAGCCAAAATCGCCCAGGCGGAAACTCAGGCCGTCGCCGAGGTGCGCGCCGCCGCCGCCGAGGCCGCGGTCGCGGCGGCCGAGAAAATCCTCACCCAGAGCGCCAAGGGCGACGTTGCCGAGCGGCTGCTCGCCGACGGCATCCGCGACGTCAAGGCGAAGCTGAATTAGTTATTTGTAGGGTCGCGCGAGAAGCGGAAAACGCGAGTCTCGTTTATCTCACCACACATCCGGGTGCGCGTATTTGCGCCCTCTCCCGCAAGGGGCTAGCTTGGGCACAGATCTTCATTGAGGAAGTAACCTTGCACGATGGCTCTGAAGCGTTCGAGGCCATCCCGCATGGTGATTGGTCCGGTTGATTTGTCGCTACCATAGCCGGTCCAGCCGCCGAGGCGAGCGATTGACCATGCCGCCCAGGCAAGGCTTCCCGGCGGGTATGGATTTTGCTGCTTGACGGTTCGTCCGCGCAGCCGGGCCTGCAAGGCAGCCAGAACTTGCAGCTCGCGATCGTCAAAAACGTGCGATGCCGGTTGGCTGTGAGAGGAGGAGGCGCGCGCGAGCACGAGCTGCATTGTTTGGCAGGCGGCGATCAGCGCGACGACGGCCAATTTTTCCAGCGCCTCGCCGTCAGCGAAGACGCTTTCCTCAAGGTCGAGCCCTTGCCGCTTTACGGTGCGGAACAATTGCTCCACGTGCCAGCGCTGCCGATACCAGCCGATCACGGTGAGGGCCTGTTCGATATTTTCGACGTCATGCGTGGTCAGCAGGCGCCAGTGCACGGGCTCTTCGCCGGCGGGCGGATTGAGTTCGCGCACGTCAACGGCGGACAATTCGATTTGCGCCGGTGCATTTGGGTCCGAGCACGGTCGCGGCCGAGAGATGCACAGTTTTGCGAAGCGCAGGCTCAAAAGGGCTTGCCGGGCCTGCCTCCGGCCCGGCCGCGTCGGCAGAGCGAGAGTGAAGCGGTGCCGCTCGGGCAACGCCGCCATGGTGGCGAACAAAGTGCCCCCACCGGTTATGGCGCGGTCGCGGCACGCGCGGGTCAGAAGATGCGTGCGGCGGTCCGGTAACCGCGCCCACTTCTCATAGATATCTCCCTCGCGGTCATCGATCACCGTAACCATCGCGGCCTTGGCGAACCCCCATTTGGCGCGTTCCGGGCCCTTGAGCCAGCGATAGGATTCCTTCTCTTCGATCGGCTGCTGACGATAATTGGCGGCCTTCTTCTTCAAGCGCCGCCACACCTGGACATCGGCCAGCCCCAGGCAGTCCCCCGTCTCGGCATCGATCGCGAGCACCGGATGGATGAACAGGCCGACATCGCTTCCATTGCCGACGGTCCCGAGCCCGCGTTTGCGGCCCCGTTTGCTCTCGTAGTTGATTTCGCTGGTGTCCTGGATCGCCAGAACGTGCCGACCCGCCACCGCTTCGGCCAAGCGTTGTCTCACCCGGGCCACCATCCTTCCAGTCGTGACCCGTTCGTTCATCAGAAAGCGTCGGAATCTTACCTTTTCGGCTCGATTGTCGCCGAGCGCGCGCAGACAAACCGTCTGCCGCTCGCACACACGTGCCAGCAACTGAGCGCCATTTTTTTTAGACGCCCGTCGCCGAAATATCCGATATCCATGCCTGCCATCGCTCGGCCTCCCGAATCACGACGGCAGAGACAGAATCACACGAGATTCATTCCAAGCAAGCCTAAATCGAGGCATAGATGTGTGCCCAAGCTAGCCC
>JAFAUQ010000252.1 GCA_019243195.1 Hyphomicrobiales bacterium | reverse complement strand
TTGAACCGGGGGGGAAAGCTTGTACAAGCGTCGAGGCTGGGAATTAAGCCCTTGGGGCGGGGCATCCGTGGGGGACGAGGGCTCGTTCCGCATGAAAATGTGTGTACGTGCGTATCGAGGGCTGAGCTTCGCCTGCCTTCTCCTGGGGGGAGCTTTGTTCGCCTCGATCGCCCCGGTGATTCCGACGGCAACGCCGGCGATGGCGCAGTCTGCCCAGACCATCGTGGTCGAGGGCAACCGGCGCGTCGAGGCGGACACCGTGCGCTCGTATTTCCGGCTGGTTCCGGGCGAGCGGCTCGACGCGGCCAAAATCGACGAAGCGCTCAAAGCCCTCTACGCAACCGGACTCTTTACCGACGTGCACATTCGCGAGGCCGGCGGCCGACTGATCGTGACCGTGGTGGAGGCGCCGGTCATCAACCGGATCGCGTTCGAAGGCAACAAGCGGGTCAAGGACGAGCAGCTTAACGCCGAAATCCAGTCGAAGCCGCGCGGGACCTTCTCGCGCGCCATGGTGCAGGCGGACGTACAGCGCATCGTCGAGGTCTACCGGCGCGCCGGCCGCTACGACGTGCGGGTCGATCCGAAGATCATCGACTTGCCCAACAACCGCGTCGACCTGGTGTTCGAAATCCGCGACGGCGAAAAGACGGCGGTGCGCGACATCAACTTCGTCGGCAATCGCGCCTACTCGGCTTGGCGCCTGCGCGACGTGATCAAGACCAGCGAATCCAGCATTCTCAGCTTCTTCAAGAACACCGACATCTTCGATCCCGATCGGCTCGAAGCCGACCGCGATCTGCTGCGGCGGTTCTATCTCAAGCAGGGCTACGCCGACATTCGCATTCTTGCCGCCGTCCCGGAGTTCGATCCGGCCAAGCGCGGCTTCGTCATCACCTTCACGATCGATGAGGGCGACCTCTATCATTTCGGCAGCGTCGACATTCAATCGAACGTGCGCGACGTGAACCTGGAGGCGCTGCGGGCACGGCTACGCTCGCGACCCGGCGACAAATACAACGCCGAAGCAATCGAGAAGACGACCGAGGAACTCGCGATCGAGGTCTCGAAGGGCGGCTATGCCTTTGCCCAGGTGAAACCACGCGGCGACCGCAATTACGAAGCGCGCCTGATCAATGTCGTCTACGTCATCGACGAGGGGCCGCGCGCGTACATCGAGCGCATCAACGTCCGCGGCAATACGCGTACGCGCGACTACGTCATCCGCCGCGAGTTCGACATTGCCGAGGGCGACGCCTTCAACAAGGTGCTGATCGACCGCGCCGAGCGCCGGCTCAAGGGGCTCGGCTACTTCAAGAACGTCAAGATCACCACCGAGCCGGGGTCCGCGCCCGATCGGGTTGTGGTCAACGTCGACCTCGAGGAACAGTCGACCGGCGAGTTCTCGGTCTCGGGCGGCTATTCGACCTCCGATGGCTTCCTCGCCGAAGTGAGCGTCGGCGAGCGCAACCTGCTCGGACGCGGCCAGTATGCCAAAGCCTCGGTCACCTACGGGCAGTACGCGAAGGGCTTCACGGTGTCATTCGCCGAGCCTTACTTCCTCGACCAGCGCCTCAACTTCGGCGTCGATCTGTTCGCGCGCGAAACGATTCCCTACACGTTCGCGTCGTACGGGACGACGACTTATGGGTTCAGCACGCGCCTGGGCGTTCCGCTGCGCGAGGATTTCGGCATCCAGACGCGCTATACGCTCTACAATCAGTCGATCAAGCTGAGCCCGCAACTGGACAATTGTAACAACATCAATCCGGATTTCGTGAACACGTTCCCGACACCGAACCTCGTGGGGTCGAGTCCTGCTCTGACGCCGCCGGTCGGGACGGTTCAAGTGGATTGCTACGCGGACGGCGAGGCGTCGTTGGCGGTGAAACAGGCAGCGCTTAACGGCCCCGTCTGGATTTCCATGCCGGGCTATTCGCTGATCTACAACACCATGAATCAGCCGCGCTATCCGACCGCCGGCGATTTTGTCGAGTTCAAGCAGGACTTCGCCGGGCTGGGCGGCGACGTCAATTTCATCAAGACAAGCATCGACGCGCGGCACTACTACGAGCTTTATCCCGACGTGGTCGCGATCTTCCGCGCTCAGGCCGGCAACGTGACTGCGTGGGGCGGCCAGCAGGTGCGCATGCTCGACAACTTCTTCGGCGGCCCGTGGCTGGTGCGCGGATTTGCTCCCAATGGGTTTGGCCCGCGCGACCTGACGCCCGGTACGACGGAGGACAACGTCGGCGGCACGAACTACTGGGGCGCCACGATCGAAGTACAGACGCCGATACCCAATCTGCCCAAGGACGTCGGGCTGCGGTTTGCCGTCTTTGGCGACGCGGGCAACGTGTGGAACTACACCGGGCCCACGCAATTTCCGCAGTTCGCCGGCCAATCGATTCAGCTGGCCGACACCGGCCCGTGGGACCTCCGCTCCTCGGTCGGCGCCGGCCTGATCTGGGATTCGCCGTTCGGTCCGCTGCGGTTCGACTACTCGCTCGCCATCACCAAACAACAATACGACATCGTCCAGCAATTTCGCTTCGGCGGCGGCACGAAGTTTTAGTTAGGTCTGCTCGAACGCAGGCCCGCATGCGCCTGCGAAAGGGCGCTCCCTTGGCGTTGCTTGCCTCGCACCGCCGAAATTCGCGCGAATCGACAAGCTCTTGCCGGTCGGCCAAAATAGGGCGCCGCGCGGCGCTTAATGGGCCGCAGCCGGGGAGGGCAATGAACGACGCCGAGACGACGCTCGAGGCCGCCGACATCGCAGCGATCCTCGAGGCTTTGCCGCACCGCTATCCGTTCCTGATGGTCGACCGCATCGTCGGCATGCGCGCCGACGAAGTCGCGATCGGTATCAAGAACGTGACCATCAACGAATGGCAGTTCCTCGGCCATTTCCCCGGCCAGCCAGTGTTCCCCGGCGTTCTGATGATCGAAGGCATGGCGCAGACGGGGGGCGTCCTGTGCATCCGCTCACGCGGCAAAACCGAGCGGCCGAAGGCGGTATTTTTTCTCACGATAGACAAAGCGAAATTCCGCCGGCCGGTGGTGCCGGGCGACACGATTGAATATCACATGACCAAAATCAGGCGCCGCGGGAACATGTGGTGGTTTCGCGGCGAGGCGAAAGTCGCCGGCCAGGTCGTTGCCGAGGCCGAGCTCGGCGCGTTGCTCGTGGACGAATGAGCGCAATCGATTCCACCGCGCGCGTGGTCGGCACCGCTTCGATCGGACGCGAGGTGACGGTCGGCCCATATTGCGTGGTGGGTCCCGACGTCGTTCTCGGCGACAACTGCCGGCTGATCGCGCACGTGCACCTCGCCGGCCATACTTCCATCGGCCCGCGCACCGTAATTCATCCGTTCGCCTCGCTCGGCTCGCCACCGCAGTCGGTGAAATACCGCGGCGGTCCAACCCGGCTCGTGGTGGGTGCGGATTGCGACATCCGCGAAAACGTCACCATGAGCATCGGCACCGAGGATGACCGCGGCATGACCGAGGTGGGCGATCGCTGTTTCTTCATGGCAGGCTCGCACGTGGGGCACGATTGCGTCGTCGGCAACGACGTGGTTTTCGCCAACAACGTCGTGCTCGGCGGGCATGTGAGCGTGGGCGATCATACGGTTTTCGGCGGCAACGCCGCGGTGCGCCAGCACGTGCGCGTCGGCGAGGGCGCAATGATCGTCGGGCTTGGCGGCGTCCGCGCGGACGTCATTCCGTTCGGCTGCGCGCAGGGGCCGCTCGCCTATCTGGTCGGTCTCAACGTGGTGGGGCTGCGCCGGCGCGGCATCGCGCGTGAGGAGATCCGCCGGCTGCGCCAAGCCTATCAGATTTTGTTCTTCGGCCCCGGCCCATTCCGCGAACGCATCGAACGCGTGGCTGCCGAGTTCACCGATCAGCCGATGGTGGCGCGGGTGATCGCGTTCGTTCG
>JAFAUQ010000043.1 GCA_019243195.1 Hyphomicrobiales bacterium | reverse complement strand
AATGACGGAGACGTAAATTTTCGATTGTTTGAAGCGCACCTTGATCGGCAGGCCGTGGATCCACATGTGGCTGCCCGGCCGGCGGATCTGCGCAGGTTTGCCGCTTCGCGCCCGCGCCATCGCCCGCAGCCCTTCGACGATCATCAGCGAGCCCACCGTGCTCAGCAGCGTCAGATACGACAGCCCGATCATCAGATCGAGCTGGCCGACCGCTCGCAGCACCGAAAAAAGCCACACCCCGATCATGGTGCCGACGATGCCGCCGACGAGCAGCATCGAGGCCAGGGCGAAGTCCAATGCGCGCCGTCGCCAATAGGCGATGACTCCGGAGAACGAGGATGCCGCGATGTGCGTCGACACGCTGGCCACCGCGACCGCGGGCGAGATGCCGATGAAAATCAGAAGCGGCGTCATCAGGAAACCGCCGCCGATGCCGAACATGCCGGAAATGAATCCGACCGCGATCCCCATGAAGAACAGGAGGAAGAGGTTGACCGGGATGTCGGCGATCGGGAGGTAAATTTCCACGAGCGGCGTCCGCCGTTGCGTTGCGGTCGGAATCGAAAATGCGGCCGGCTCGTGATGCCGTGCCTGCGTGAGCGCGACGAAGCAATCGCCGCGCGACGCTAGATTGGATGCAGCGTTACGCCGTGTCCAGAGCGCGCTACGCCGGAGTCAATTTACGGGGAGCCCCGACGGGCGATTTCACCTTCGGAGGATGCGCGGCGCCCGCGGCGGGCTTCTCCCATCCGCCCGGCGGCGGCTTGACCTCGACAGCCTCAGCCGGCTGCGGCTCGGCGGTGAAGTCCTGTACGGCGGCGCGAGCCGCCGCGAGCGATTGTGCATCGAGTCGCGCGGCGACCTCGTCGCGTTTCTTAGCCGCATCCTTATCGCCGTGTTGCGCGGCGAGCGCCAACCATTTGTATGACTCGGCGAAATTCTGTTCGACGCCGATGCCGCGCGCGTAGAGGATGGCGAGGTTGTACTGGCTGTCGGGAATGCCGTGGTCGGCAGCCTTGCGGAACCACTGCGCGGCGCTGCGGTAATCCGGCTCGCCGCTGATGCCCTCGGCGTAGATGACAGCGAGGTTGTGCATCGCCTTGCCGTTCCCCTTGGTCGCGGCGGCGGTGTAGAGGCGGCGCGCGGTCTCGAGGTCCTTCTTCACCCCTTGGCCTTTCTCATAAAGGCTGCCGAGGCGGTACTGCGCCGGCGCTAGGCCGTGATTGGCGGCGCGTTCGAGCCAATGCACCGCCTCTCCGAGACTGGGCGGAACACCGCGCCCTTCCGTGTAGCGCAGCGCGAGTTCGTATTCGGCGGCGGGATTGCCGGCGAGCGCGGCGCTGCGCAGGCCTGCCCCGACCTCGGCCGGCGGCATCTTTTCAACAGGCGCGGCCGGTGCGGCGGGCGGCGGGGCGATGGCGATGCCGGGCGGCGTGGCGCCGGTCGATCCGGTGATCTCGTTCGGGATGGTGACGTTTAAGGCGCCGGGCATGAGCGGCGGCGGTGCCATTGCGCCAGGCTTCGGCTCGCTCGGCGCGCCGTCGCCTTCGGCCGGAGTCATCGGGACTTCCGCCGCTGGAGCGACTTTCGCAATGGACGCATCACTGGGGCTTGTTTCGGATCGGCGCTCGGGCGCCGGCGGTACAAGCGTGGGTGCCGGTACAAATGCATTCGGCACCGGGGCCGTCGACGGCGCGGGGGCGGGAGCTTTGTCGCGCGGGCTGCTCGTTTCGATCGCTGCCTGCCGCGCGCCGAGGTAATGGCTCACAATCTGGAAGCCGCCGAGCACCAGCAGCAGCACGCCGATGCCGATCATCAGCGGCCGGCGCCGTTTGGAAATCGCCCCGCCGATCGTGCCGAGCATCGAGCTTCCCGGCCGGTCGTCGGTTGCGCGCGAGCCTTCCCACGAGGCGTCGGCGGCAGCGGCCTGGGCGGCGCGGCGGGCGGCGGCAATGAAGTTTGCCTTGCCGGTCGGCTCGCCGGCCGGTCGCGGCGGCAACAGCGCCTCGGACGCGGCGATCCGCTCGGCCGGGCTCGACGCGCGCCCGTGCGGGGCCCCGGTCCCCGGCTCGAGCGGATGATCAGCCGGCAAGCCTGTATTGAGCGGGCGCTGCTCGGGGATCGGTGGCGCGGTGCGCACCGGCGCGGGCGTGATCGACGGCGCTGGCGCAACGGGCGGGGCCGCCGTCATGACGGGAAGATCGGTTTCGATCGCGCTCATCCGATCGACTAGCCGCTCGAGCGTGCTCTGCAGCGTCTCGAGCATGTCCTGGGTGCGGCGGTCGATGTCCGCTTGCGTCGAGCGGAAGTCGGCGAGTTCGTGCTTGAGCGCGTCGACGTCGCCGCCGGCTGAACCGCCCATCATGTCGTGCACGGCGGCGCGCGCCGCCTGTTCGGCCGCATCGAGCGAACGAACGCGGGCGTCCTGCAGCTGCTCGACGAGGTCGGCGACCGCGTGCTCGATCGTGTCGAGATGGCCAAGGCGCGCATCCGCCGCGTCGAGTTTCTGCGTGAGTTGCGCGAGTTGCGCTTCGAGCTGCTTGAACCCGCGCTGGTCGGCCGCCGCTTCCACGGTGTCGAGCTTGTCGGTCAGGCGGCGCAGCTGGGTTTCGATCGGCCCGCCTTCGGCCGCATCGCCCGGCTTGGGATGATTCTCCAAGGCAGCCGCGAGCGCATCCATGCGGTGGAGCAGATCTTCCATTCCATCGGGGCTTGCCGCCGCCGACGGGGAAACGCGGTCGAGCTTGGCGCCGAGCGTGCGCACGTCGCTGGCAAGCGCGGCGAGTTGATCGCCTGAGGCGACCCGATGGGAAACATTGCGCAGTTCGGCGATCGCGCTGTCGAGATGGTCGAGCGAAGCCGCGTCCGGGCCGCTGCGCGCGGAGGCCGGCGCATCGTCGTTAAACGCCGCGACGGGCGCGGTTAGCCGCGCGTTGAGCGCGTCGCGCACTTCGTTGAGCCCGCGCTCGATCGCCGAGAGCGCCGGCATCTCGACGGGCGCGCGCGGCCGGTCGATGCGTTCGGATAGTGCGCGCAGCTCGGCCTGCACCGCATCGAGCGAAGGCTGCGGCCGCGGCTCGGCTGCGGCACGGCCGACTTCGGCAAGCTCGCGCCGCAGCGCTTCGACCGAATTTTCGACCGCGCACGGCTGGCGCAAGGTGTCGATCTGGCCGGTGATGTCATGCAGCAGCCGCTCGACCCCCGAGAGGTCGACGCTGGATGAAGCCGCCGCTTCCGCATGTCCCGCGTCCAGCGCCTGCTGGCGCGCCGAAATTTCCGCGATGGCGTCATCGAGGCTGAACGAAGGCCCCGCACTCGCGGCCGGCCGAGCCGGTTCGCGCGACCCATCCAGCGCGTCGATATCGACGACCGGCTCCTCGTTGCCGTTGGGCGACGCAGACGCTGCGCGTGAGACGCCATACTGCAGCGCGCGCGCGTTCGTCCGTTGCGCGAGGCGGTCGAGCCGCGCGGCGATCTCGCCCAACCGATCGTGAAATTGCGAATGGTCGGCGCCGCCGTCGGGCGGAGTCTCGTCCGCGCGCGCCGTCGCCCGTTGATATCCCTGCCGCTCCATGGCGTTACCGGCGCGTAGCAGCCGCGGGTCGAATGCGAGAGTTCATGCGCTTCACCCGCAGGGTACGAAGGCGAGCGGGAGCCTTGCGGCCCGTGGAACCGGCCCCCTTTTTACGGAACGTGGATGTCGAGCGTGGTCCCCTGCGCTCGCCCGTAACTTTTAACCTTTACGGTAAAGAACGGGTTAATCCCTTGGCCGCACCGGCATATTCCGGCCGCGCTGTATCGGCCTGATCACACTTGCGCGACCGCGACGATTTCGGGCTTTACGTTTACGTAAACTGCTAGTATCTAACTGGTCCCGGAGGAAGGACCACAAGGCATGACCGAGTTCGACCACCCCGGCCACACCGCCGAGCCCCGCCAGGAGCCGGGGTTGGTGGCGGGCTTCGACCGTGGGGCCGCCGGTCGCGAGGTCTTCACCATCCGGGATCTCACCAAAGAGTTCGAAGTGAGCGCGCGCACGCTGCGCTTCTACGAAGAGAAAGGATTGCTCGCGCCGCGGCGCAATGGCGAGAAGCGGCTTTACAGCCGGCGCGACCGCGCCCGGTTGCGCTACGTGCTCATGGGCAAGCGGGTCGGCTTTTCGCTCGAAGAGGTGCGCGAAATGCTCGACCTCTACGATCTCGGCGACGGCCGCCGCACGCAGCTGCAGGTCGCCCTTGCCAAATTCCAGGAACGCGCGGTGCGGCTCGAAGAGCAGCGCGGCGAAATCGATCGCGCCATAGCCGAGCTCGCGCGGGCGAGCCTCGAAATCCAGGCGATGCTTTCCGCCCGCGCCAACGACGAAGGGTGAAACGATGCCGACCTATCAGGCTCCCGTGGACGACGCCCTGTTTCTCATCAACGACGTATTCCACATCGAGCGCTACGACAACGTGCCCGGCTTCGCCGATGCCTCGCCCGATCTGCTCGCCGCCGTCCTCGAAGAGGCCGGCAAGTTCTGCAGCGAGGTGCTCGCGCCGCTCAACCGCATCGGCGACAAGCAGGGATGCAAGCGCCACGAGGACGGCAGCGTCACCACGCCGGAGGGGTTCAAGGACGCGTTCAAACAGCTGGTCGAAGGCGGCTGGATCGGGATTTCCTGTCCGACCGAGTTCGGCGGCCAAGGCTTGCCGACGGTGGTGAACCAGCTGGTCACCGAGTTTCTCGCTTCCGCCAACATGGCCTTCACCATGTACGCGGGGCTCACCCAGGGCGCCATCGCCGCCATCTACGTGCACGGCTCGCAGGAGCAGAAGGCGACCTATCTGCCCAATCTCATCGCCGGCCATTGGACCGGCACAATGAACCTCACGGAGCCGCATTGCGGCACCGATCTCGGCCTGTTGCGCACCAAGGCGGCGCCGCAGCCGGACGGCTCCTACAAGATCACCGGCACGAAAATTTTTATTTCCGCCGGCGAGCACGATCTCGCGGAGAACATCATTCACCTGGTGCTCGCGCGCATCGAAGGCGCGCCGGCCGGCACCAGGGGCATCTCGCTCTTTGTCGTGCCGAAATTCCTCGTCAATACCGACGGCTCAATCGGCCCACGCAACGGCGTGTCGTGCGGCTCGATCGAGGAGAAGATGGGCATCCACGCCAACTCCACCTGCGTGATGAACTTCGACGCGGCGACCGGCTGGCTCATCGGCGAAGAGAACCGCGGGCTCAACGCCATGTTCGTGATGATGAACGAGGCGCGGCTCGGCGTCGGCGTGCAGGGGCTCGCGCAGTCGGAGGTCGCGTATCAGAATGCGGCCTCCTATGCGAAGGAGCGCCTGCAAGGCCGCTCGATCTCCGGCGTGAAGTTTCCCGACAAGCCGGCCGATCCGATCATCGTCCATCCCGACGTGCGGCGCAGCCTGATGACAATCAAGGCCTTCAACGAGGGTGCCCGTGCGCTGGTGATGTGGACGGCGCTGCAATCCGACCTCGCCCATCGCTCGGACGACGAGAAGACCCGGCAGACCGCCGACGATCACATGGGCCTGATCACGCCGGTGGTCAAAGGCGTGCTCACCGACCAGGGCTTCGCCAACGCGGTCGCTGCGCAGCAGATCTACGGCGGCCATGGCTACATCGCCGAGCACGGCATGGAGCAATTCGTGCGCGACGCGCGCATCGCCATGATTTACGAGGGCGCGAACGGCATCCAGGCGCTCGACCTCGTCGGCCGCAAGCTCGGCAAGGACGGCGGCCGCGCCGTGATGGCGTTCTTCAACGAGGTGCAGAGCTACATCAAGGAGCATTCCGGCGAGGAGAATCTCAAGGCCTACGTCGGCCCGCTCGCCGACGCGTTCGGCCATCTCCAGCAGGCGACCATGTGGTTCATGCAGAACGCACGCGCCAATCCCGACAACGCGGGCGCCGGCAGCACCGATTACATGCACCTGTTCGGCCTCGTCGCGCTCGGCTACATGTGGTGCCGCATGGCCGACGCCGCGCAGGCGAAGCTTAAGGCCGGCGCCGACGGCGCGGCACCGCGGCTCAACGCCAAGCTCGTCACTGGCCGTTTCTTCATGGAACGCGTGCTGCCGGAAACCGCCGCGCAGCTTGCGCGCATCAAGTCCGGCGCCGCGAGCATGATGGAACTGCCGGCCGAGGCGTTCTGATAATCGAGCGCTGGAAATCGACGTGAACGCAAACGTTCAACGCGCAACCGAGTGGACCGGGGGCTGCCAGTGCGGCGCCGTGCGTTACCAATTGCTCACGCCGCCTGAAGAGGCCAGCATTTGCCATTGCAGTATGTGCCGCAAAGCATCCGGCCAGCCGTTCATCGCGCTTGCGCGTGTCCGGCTTGAGGATTTGCGTTGGACCCGCGGCAAGCCCGCGATTTTCCAAAGCTCGAACATCGTCGAGCGCGGCTTCTGCAATGCCTGCGGCACGCCGCTCACCTATCGTCGCGTGGAAAGCAACACCATCAGCGTGACGATCGGCAGTCTCGACGATCCCGAGCCGGCGCGGCCGGTGCTGCAATTCGGCATCGAGAGTAAGCTCTCATGGACCGGCACTCTCGACGCACTTCCTGTCAAGCGGACCGAGGACTGGATGCGCGAGCACCGCATCGCGCACATCGACAGCCGCCAGTACGCCGCGGACGAAGGAGCGTAGCCGCCCATGGAAGCCTTGAATCTTCCCCGCCCGGCGTGGATGTCCGAGGACCTCGTGCTGCTGGAAGAGCAGGCGCGGCGTTTCTTCGCCGCGGAACTCGTCCCGCACGTCGAGCGCTGGCACGAGAACGGCATCATGGACCGTGCGGTGTGGAACAAGCTCGGCGAAGCCGGGCTGCTGTGCGCCGGAATCCCCGAAGAATACGGCGGGGCCGGCGGTACCTTCGCGCATGAGACGGTGATCAACCGAGAGATCGCGCTCGCCGGCCTCGACTGTCTCGGCGCGCCGCTGCATTCCGGGATCGTCGCGCCATATATCTATCGCTACGGCACCGAAGATCAGAAGCGCCGCTGGCTGCCCAAGCTTGCGACCGGCGAACTGGTGAGCGCCATTGCCATGTCGGAGCCCGGCACCGGCTCCGATTTGCAGGGCGTGCGCACCACCGCGAAAAAATCCGGCAACGGTTACGTCCTCAACGGCTCGAAGACGTTCATCACGAATGGCCAGCACGCGAATCTCATTGTGGTCGTCGCCAAGACCGATCCCACCGCCGGCCACAAGGGCATTTCGCTCATGGTGGTCGAGACCGACGACGCGCAAGGCTTTCGCCGCGGCCGCAAGCTCAACAAGCTCGGCCTTGACTGGGCCGATACGTCGGAACTCTTCTTCGAGGACGTGAAGCTGCCCGCCGAGGCGCTGCTCGGCTCGGAGGAGGGCAATGGCTTTATTCAACTGATGACCGAGCTGCCGCAGGAGCGGTTGCTGGTCGCCACTGCCGGCATCGGCATGATCGAGCGCGCGCTCAGACTCACCATCGACTACGTCAAGGAGCGCAAGGCCTTCGGCAAAGCGATCGTCGAGTTCCAGAACACGCAATTCGTGCTCGCCGAATGCAAGACCGAGGCGACCGTCGCCAAGGTGTTCCACGATCATTGCGTCGAGCGCCACGTGCGGCACGAGTTGGATACGACGACTGCGTCCATGGCCAAATATTGGATCACCGACCTGCAGAACTCGATCGTCGACCGTTGCCTGCAGCTGTTCGGCGGTTACGGTTACATGGACGAATATCCGATCTCGCGCATGTACCGCGACGCGCGGGTGCAGCGCATCTACGCCGGCACCAACGAAATCATGAAGCTGCTGATCGCGCGCAGCTTGTGAAACCCGTTTCGAGGAGGTCCACCATGCCCGATGCTTTTATTTACGATCACGTGCGCACGCCGCGCGGCCGCGGCAAGGCCGACGGCGCACTGCATGAGGTGACCGCGCTCAATCTCGCCGCCCAGGTGCTGGGCGCCGTGCGCGACCGCAACGAGCTCGACACCGGCCAGGTCGACGACGTGGTCATGGGCTGCGTCGATCCGGTGGGCGAGGCGGGCGGCGACATCGCGCGCGCCGCGGCGCTCGTCGCCGGCTACGGCGACAGCGTGCCGGGCATCCAGATCAATCGCTTCTGCGCTTCCGGCCTCGACGCCATCAACTTCGCGGCGGCCGAGATCATGTCGGGCCAGCACGAGATGACGGTCGGCGGCGGCGTCGAGTCCATGAGCCGCGTCGGCATCGGCGCTGCGGGCGGTGCCTGGCCGATGGATCCGTCGATCGCGGTGCCGACTTATTTCCTGCCGCAGGGCATTTCCGCCGACCTGATCGCCACGCGCTACGGCTTTTCCCGCGACGACGTCGACGCCTACGCGGTCGAGAGCCAGAAGCGCGCGGCGACGGCCTGGAACGAAGGCCGATTCAAGCAATCGGTGATGCCGGTCAAGGACGTGAACGGGCTCACGATCCTGGCGAAGGACGAGCACATGCGGCCTTCGACCACGATGCAGTCGCTCGCGCAGCTGCAGCCGTCGTTCGTGCAAATGGGCGAAATGTACGGCTTCGACTCGGTCGCCATTCAGTCGCATCCCGAAGTCGAGAAGGTCGAGCACGTGCATCACGCCGGCAACTCGTCCGGCATCGTCGACGGCGCCGCCGCGGTGCTGATCGGCAGCAAGAAGGCCGGCCGTCGCGCGGACCTCAAGGCACGCGCGCGGATCAAGGCGTTCGCCAACATCGGCTCGGAGCCCTCGATCATGCTCACCGGCCCGATCGACGTGACCAAAAAGGTGCTCAAGAAAGCCGGCATGACGCTCGACGATATCGACTTGTTCGAACTCAACGAGGCCTTCGCGTCCGTGGTGCTGCGCTACATGCAGGCCTTCGACCTCGATCATGCCAAGATGAACGTCAACGGTGGCGCCATCGCCATGGGTCACCCGCTCGGCGCGACCGGCGCGATGATCTTCGGCACCGTGCTCGATGAACTCGAACGGCGCGACCTGTCCACCGCGTTGATCACGCTGTGCATCGGCGCCGGCATGGGGACGGCGACGATCATCGAAAGAGTCTAGCGAATAGTGAGTAGCGAATAGCGAATAGTAAATCGGCGCCCGGTTATCTTCTATTCGCTATTCGCTATTCGCCATTCGCTATTCGCTATTCGCTTCTTAACAGAACAGGAGAAATTCCGGTGACGTATCACAATTTCAAATTCGACATCGACGCCGACGGCATCGCGACCGTCACCTGGGACATGCCCGATCGTTCGATGAACGTGATCAATCTCACGGTGATCGAGGAGCTTGGCGCGATCGTGGAAAAAGTCGCGACTGACGCGGCGATCAAGGGCGCGGTCATCACCGGCGGCAAGGACACGTTCTGCGCCGGCGCCGATCTCACCATGCTCGACAAGTTCGGCCAGGTGTTTGCCGAGATGGCGCGCACGCAGGGCGAAGAAGCGGCCGCCGGGATGATGTTCGAGGAAAGCCGCAAGCTCTCGCTGCTCTATCGCCGCCTCGAGACCTGCGGCAAGCCGTGGGTCGCCGCCATCAACGGCACCGCGGTCGGCGGCGGGTTCGAGCTTTGCCTCGCCTGCCACCATCGCGTCGCTGCGGCTAATCCTAAAACGCGCCTGGGTTTGCCCGAGGTCAAAGTCGGACTGTTCCCCGGCGCCGGCGGCACGCAACGCATCGCCCGCATGCTGGCGCCGGTCGATGCGCTGCAACTGCTGCTCAAGGGCGATCAGCTGCGCCTCGATCGCGCCAAGGGGCTCAAGCTCGTCAATGACGTGGTGCCGGCGGAGGAGCTGATCAAAACCGCTAAGGATTGGATCAAGGCGGGCGGCAGCGCCAAGGCACCGTGGGATGTCGACGGTTTCCGGCTCCCCGGTGGCCCTGTCTATTCCAAGATGGGCATGATGACGTTCCCGGCCGCGAACGCGATCTACCGCCGGGAAACTTATGACAATTACCCGGCGGCGCGCGCCATCATGCAGTGCGTCTACGAGGGCCTGCAGCTGCCGATCGACGCCGCGCTGCGCGTCGAGTCGCGGTACTTCGCGAAGGTGCTGCGATCGCCCGAGGCGGCGGCAATGATCCGCTCGCTGTTCGTCTCGATGCAGGAACTCAACAAGGGCGCGCGGCGCCCGGCCAACGTGCCCGCGACCAGGCTCAAGCGTGTCGGCATCATCGGCGCGGGGTTCATGGGCGCCGGCATCGCCTATGTGACCGCGCAGGCCGGCATCGAGGTGGTGCTCATCGACCGCCACCAGCCGACCGCCGACAAGGGCAAGGCCCATTCCGAGAAGCTGATCACGGATCAAGTGAACAAGGGCCGTGCTTCGGCCGCCGATCGCGACGCGCTGCTCGCGCGCATCATGCCGACCGCCGATTATGCCCCGCTTTCCTCGTGCGACCTCGTGATCGAAGCGGTGTTCGAGGATCGCAAGGTCAAGGCCGAGACCATCGCCAAGGCCGAGGCGGTGATCCGCGATGACGTGGTGTTCGGCTCCAACACCTCGACCCTGCCGATCACCTCGCTCGCCGATGAATCCAAACGGCCGGCGGACTTCATCGGCGTACATTTCTTCTCGCCGGTCGACAGGATGATGCTGGTTGAGCTGATCGTCGGCAAGAAGACCGGCGACAAGGCGCTCGCGACCGCGCTCGATTACGTGCGCGCGATCCGCAAGACCCCGATCGTGGTCAATGACTCGCGCGGCTTCTTCACCTCGCGCGTGGTCGGCACTTATCTGCGCGAAGGCCACCTCATGCTCGCTGAAGGTGTTCCGGCGGCGATGATCGAGAACGTCGGTCGCATGGCCGGCATGCCGGTCGGGCCGCTCTCGCTCACCGACGAAGTCGCGGTCGATCTCGCCTGGAAGATACTCAAGGCGACCGAAGCGGACCTCGGCCCGGCCGCCGTCGACGAAGGCCAGAAGAAGTTGCTCGCCGACATGGTCGAGAAGCGCGGCCGCTATGGCCGCAAGAACGGCAAGGGCTTTTACGATTATCCCGAGAAGGGGCAGAAGCGCCTATGGCCGGGGCTTGCCGACCTGCAGCCGGTCAAGATCGATCCCGACACCATCGACGTGGCCGAGATCAAGCACCGCCTGCTCGGCATCATGGCGCTCGAGACGGCGCGCTGCTTCGAAGAGGGCGTGCTCACCGACGTGCGCGAGGCGGACGTCGGTGCGATCCTCGGCTTCGGCTTCGCGCCCTACACCGGCGGCCCGCTGTCATGGATCGACATGCTGGGCGCCAAGCGCTTCGTCGAAATGATGAAGGAGTTGCAGAAGAAGCACGGCGCGCGCTTCAAGCCGGCGAAGCTATTGGCCGAGATGGCCGCCAAGGGCGACACCTTCTACCGGCGCTTCGGCACCGCGAAGACGAAGGCGGCGGCGTAATCCTCCCGTCATTGCGAGGCGCCCGCAGGGCGACGAAGCAATCCAGGCAACGCGTGACCCCCTGGATTGCTTCGCTGCGCTCGCAATGACGCCGCGCCCTAAGTCGGCTGGGGAACTTTTCTTCAAATCCGGCGTTTTCGGCCTTGACCCGCGTTAGCGAGATTTGCCGGGCGTCTCCGGCTGGCCGACCGGCCGGCTGACAAAGCAGGATTTTGACGGATGTTGACGCGGACTGAACGGCTCCCCAGGGCGACGACCGGGGTGGCCGGCCTCGATGATATTCTCGACGGTGGCCTTGCTCGCAACCGCCTGTACCTGCTCGAAGGCAGCCCCGGGACCGGCAAGACGACGATTGCCCTCCAATACCTGCTCGAGGGCGCCAAATTGGGCGAAGCCGGTATCTACGTGAGCCTCGCCGAGACCGAACGGGAATTGCGGGAAGGGGCCGCGTCCCATGGCTGGACCCTCGACAAGGAGATCGAGGTTTTCGAGCTGGTGCCGCCCGAGAGCGTGCTCGATTCCGACCAGCACCAGAGTCTCCTTTATTCCTCCGACCTTGAGCTGGGTGAAACCACCCAGCGCATCTTCGAAGCGATCGAGCGGGTGAAACCGAAGCGGGTCGTGATCGACAGTCTCTCGGAAATACGGCTGCTCGCGCAAAGTTCGCTGCGCTACCGCCGCCAGATCCTCGCGCTCAAGCACTATTTCGCCCAAAACCATTCCACCGTGATGATGCTCGACGATCTCACGACCGAGAACGTCGATCGCGCCGTGCACAGCATCGCTCACGGGGTGATCCATCTCGACCAGATCGCGCCGCTCTACGGCGGAGAGCGCCGCCGGCTGCGCATCGTCAAATGCCGGGGTCAGGCCTTCCGCGGCGGCTATCACGACTTCACTATTGCCGAAGGCGGCGTCGAGGTATTCCCGCGCCTCGTCGCCGCCGAGCACCGCCAGGGTTTTGCCGACCAGGTCGTGGCGAGCGGCATTGCCGAGCTGGACCAGCTGCTCGGCGGCGGGATTGCGTTGGGGTCGAGCACGCTCGTTCTCGGTCCGGCCGGCACCGGCAAGTCGCTTCTCGGGCTTCACTACGCCTCTGCCGCGGTCGCCCGCGGCGAGCGCGCCGCGCTCTTCGTGTTCGACGAGGAGCTGGGGCTGTTGTTCTCGCGTGCGAAGGGGTTCGGCATCGACCTCGAGGCTATGCGCGATGGCGGCAAGCTGTTCGTCGAGCAAATGGACGCCGCCGAGCTGTCACCCGGCGAATTTTCACACCGGGTACGGCGCTGCGTTGATCGCGAAAATATCAAGACCGTCATCATTGACAGCCTCAACGGCTACCAAGCGTCGATGCCCGAGGAGCAGTACCTGATCCTGCACCTGCACGAGCTGCTGCAATATCTCAATCGCCAGGGCGCCTCGACCTTTCTGACCGTCGCGCAGCACGGAATGGTCGGCGACATGAAACAAACGATCGACGTCACGTATCTCGCCGATACCGTCATCGTGTTGCGTTATTTCGAGGCGCTGGGACGCGTGCGCCGGGCCATCTCCGTGATCAAGAAGCGCACCGGTGCGCACGAAGACACCATCCGCGAGTACCGTATCGGCAACGGCGGCATCACCATGGGTGAGCCGCTGCAGGAGTTCCAGGGCGTGCTGCGCGGCGTGCCCACCTACGTCGGCAAGAAGCCCCCGCTCATGGGAAAACCCACGTGAACGGCCGCGACACCGAGCGCACGCTGCTGCTCGCCCCGCGCGGGCGCGACGCCGTGGTTGCCAAAGGCATCCTGCGCGAGGCGGGGATTCGTTCCGACATCTGTATCGATTTGCGCGAGCTGGTTCAGGAAATTCAGCGCGGCGCCGATGTCGCGGTGATCACCGAAGAGGCGATGCGCACCTCCGACCTGCGTGACCTCTCCGAATGGGTGGGCGCGCAGCCGCCGTGGTCCGACTTTCCCTTCGTCCTGCTCACCGAGCATGGGGGCGGCGTGGAACGCAATCCCGCGGCCGCACGGCTGACCGACATCCTCGGCAACGTGAGCTTTCTCGAGCGTCCGTTTCATCCGACCACGCTGGTGAGCATCGTGCAGACCGGGCTGCGCGGCCGGCGGCGGCAATACGAATGCCGCAACCTCGCCGCCGAGCAGGAAATGCGCGTGGCGGAGCGCACCGCCGAACTGGCCACCGCCAACCGTCAGCTGCTCGATCAGATCGAGGAGCGCGAGCGCGTGGAAACGACGCTGCGGCAGATGCAGCGGTTGGAAGCGGTCGGGCAGCTCACCGCCGGCGTCGCCCACGATTTCAACAATCTGCTCACGGTCGTGCTGGGTAATCTCACCTTCCTGCAGAAGGGGCTCGCCGCCGCGGGCATCAACGGCAAGCTCGAGCAGCGCATCGGCTATATCCGCACGGCCGCCGAGCGCGGCGCCAAACTCACCGATCAGCTGCTTTCGTTCTCGCGCCGCCAAAAGCTCGAGCCGCGTTGGCTCGATCTCAACGAGACGGTGGTCGGCATGCGCGACCTGCTGCAGAGCACGATGGGCGGCAGCATCCACATCGTCACCCAGTTGCGGCGCGACCTGTGGCCGGCACTGGTCGATCCGACCCAGCTCGAACTTGCCGTGCTCAACCTCGCTATCAACGCGCGCGACGCGATGCCGGTCGGCGGCACGCTGCGGGTGGAAACTGAGAACGCCACGCTTGGCTTGGGGATGTATGCGGAAGAGCCCCCCGCGGGCGATTACGTCGGCGTGTGCGTGAGCGACACCGGCTCCGGCATGAGCAATGACGTGCGCGCCAAGGTGTTCGAGCCGTTCTTCACCACCAAGGGGCCCAATAAGGGTTCCGGACTGGGGTTGAGCCAAGTACTCGGTTTCGCCAAACAATCCGGCGGCGGCGTGCGCATCGAATCGCGCGTGGGCGAGGGGACCGCGGTGCACATTTATTTGCCGCGGGCGGAGGGACAGCGGGCGGAGTCCGGCCCAGCCGCGACGCGCCGGGAAGCCGTCCGCGCAGCGCACGGGGCGACCATCCTTCTGGTCGATGACGACAACGCGGTGCGCGAGGTCACCCGCGCCATGCTGCATGACCTCGGCTATGATGTGCTGGAGGCCGGCAGCGGCGGGGCGGCCCTCGATTTCCTCGCGCGCGAGCCGAACGTGGCGCTCATGATCGTGGACTTCGCTATGCCGGGAATGAATGGCGCCGATCTGGCGCGTCAAGTGCAAGCGAAACGGCCGACGCTGCCGATTTTGTTCGTCACCGGATTTGCCGATCGCACCGCGCTCGCCCACGTGGACGAGGCGCACATCATCCGCAAGCCACTGGCCGAAGACGAGCTGGCCAGCAAGGTGCGCCTGACGCTCGCTGATCCGACCTCGACTAAGGTAGTGCGGTTGAGGGGGTAGCGTCATTGCGAGGCGCCCGCAGGGCGACGAAGCAATCCAGGAGGCCCGTGACGCCCTGGATTGCTTCGCTCCGCTCGCAATGACGCTAGCGCGCGCTACAAACTACAGCTTCACCTTTCGCAGCCTGAGCGCATTGGCGATGACGCTCACAGACGAGAGCGCCATGGCGGCGGCGCCGATGATCGGCGAGAGCAGAATGCCGAACGCTGGGTAAAGCACGCCCGCCGCGATCGGCACGCCGGCCGCGTTGTAGAGGAACGCGAACAGCAAATTCTGGCGGATGTTGCGCATCGTGGCGGCGGAGAGCCGGCGCGCCGCGACGATCCCGGTGAGGCCGCCTTTCGCCAACGTGATCCCCGCGCTTTCGATCGCCACGTCGGTGCCGGTCCCCATGGCGATCCCGACGTCGGCCGCCGCGAGCGCCGGCGCGTCGTTGACGCCATCTCCCGCCATCGCCACCACGCGCCCCTCCCGCCGCAGTTGTTCCACCATCGTGCCCTTGCGTTCGGGCAGCACCTCCGCCTCGACCTCGGCGATGCCGAGCCGGCGCGCCACCGCGTGCGCGGTCGTTTTGTTGTCGCCGGTGAGCATCACGACCCGCACGCCGTCGGCGGCGAGCGCCATGAGGGCATCGGATGTCGTCGGCTTCACCGGATCGGCGATGGCGATCACGCCGGCCGCCTGACCGTCGAGCGCCACATAGATCGCGGTCGCGCCGTCCTGGCGCAGGCGCTCGGAGTCGGTGTCGAGCGTCGCCGTCGCAATATTCATTTGCTCAAGAAATTTCGCGGTGCCGAGCGCCACGCGCCGGCCCTCGACGGTGCCGATGACGCCGCGGCCCGCCGGAGCATCGAACTCGGCGACTTCGGGAATTGTTAGTTTACGCGCCGTCGCGGCCGCGACGATTGCGTGCGCCAGCGGATGCTCGCTTGCGCGCTCGACGCCGGCCGCGAGACGCAGCAGTTCGTTTTCGTTTATTTCATCGGCGGCAACGACGGCGACCACCTGCGGCCCGCCTTGCGTCAACGTACCGGTCTTGTCGATCACCAAGGTGTCAACCTTTTCCATCCGTTCGAGCGCCGCGGCGTTCTTGATCAGGATGCCGGCGCGGGCGCCGCGGCCGACGCCCACCATGATCGACATGGGCGTGGCGAGCCCGAGCGCGCACGGGCAGGCGATGATCAGCACGGTGACCGCCGCCACGAGTCCGTGGGCGAAGCGGGGCTCGGGCCCAAACGTCGCCCACGCCGCGAAGGCGATGAGCGCGACGAGGATTACCGCCGGCACGAACCAGCCGGCGACGTAATCGGCGAGCCGCTGGATCGGCGCGCGCGAGCGCTGCGCCGCGGCCACCATGGCGACGATGCGCGCCAGCATGGTGTCGCGGCCGACCTTGTCGGCGCGCATCACGAAGCCGCCGCTCTGGTTGATCGCGCCGGCAATCACCTTATCGCCGGGTTGTTTGCTCACCGGCATCGACTCGCCGGTCACCAATGATTCATCGACCGACGAGCGGCCTTCCAGCACGGCCCCGTCGACCGGGATTTTTTCGCCCGGGCGCACGCGCAGCCGGTCGCTCACGGCGATGGCCTCGATCGGCACCTCTTCGTCGCTGCCATCAGGCGCGAGGCGGCGCGCCGTCTTGGGGGCAAGATCGAGCAGTGCGCGAATCGCGCCCGAGGTCTGCGCGCGCGCGCGCAATTCGAGCACCTGCCCGAGCAACACCAGGACGGTGATCACCGCCGCCGCTTCGAAATAAACCGCGACCGCACCGTCGGAACCGCGGAATGCCGGCGGGAATAGCCCGGGCGCGAGCGTCGCGACCGCGCTGTAGAGAAAAGCGACGCTGGTGCCGAGCGCGATCAACGTGAACATATTGAGATTGCGGGTGACGACCGACTGCCAGCCGCGCACGAAGAACGGTGCTCCCGCCCACAGCACGACGGGCGCCGCCAACGCCCACTCGATGAAGTTGGCGGATGCGTGCCCGACAATATGATGCAGGTCGAAAACGTGGCCGGTCATGTCGAGCAGAAACAGCGGAACGGTGAGCGCGAGCCCGATCCAGAACCGCCGCGTCATGTCGGTGAGTTCCGGATCCGGGCCGGCGTCGGCCGTGGGCAGCAGCGGCTCGAGCGCCATGCCGCAGATCGGGCAGCTGCCTGGCCCGGCTTGGCGCACCTCCGGATGCATCGGGCAGGTGTAGATGACGCCGGCCGGCGGTGGCGCGGGTGGCACGGGGTTGAGATATTTTTCCGGATCCCCGGCGAATTTGGTGCGGCAACCGGCCGAGCAGAAGTAATACGTGTCGGTACCGACCGAATGCCGGTGGGCGGTGCGCTGCCGATCGACCGTCATGCCGCACACCGGATCGCGCGCCGTCGCATGCGCGTGGCCAGTGTGCTCGCTGCTATGAAGAGTTTCCGTCAAGCTCGCCCCTTGCACCGCATACCCGTAGGGGGTATATAGCGAGCATGCGCAAGGACATCAAGGCTTCGTGCCTCAAGCGGCTGCAACGGATCGAGGGGCAGGTGCGCGGTCTTGCCCGCATGGTCGAAGACGACCGCTATTGCATCGACATCGTCACCCAGATCGCGGCGGTGCGCGCCGCATTGCGCCGCGCCGAGGAGGAAATCCTGCGCGACCACGTCGCCCACTGCGTCGAGGGCGCGATTGCCGCGGGCAATAAGGCCGATCAGCGGCGCAAGATCGCCGAGCTGATGGACGTGGTGGGACGGGCGGAGCGGTAAGCGTCATTGCGAGGAGCGAAGCGACGAAGCAATCCAGGGGCTGTGCGCGCTGCCCTGGATTGCTTCGTCGCCGTTACGCGGCTCCTCGCAATGACGAAGTGGCCGGCTCCGGAATCGGATCCAGCCGGCCGAGCACGAACACATACGACAGGATGCCGATGACGAGCACGATGGCGGCGGCGATGAAAGCGGCCGAGAACGAGTCGGTCGCCGCGACGATGTAGCCGGTGACGATCGGCGCGACCACGCCCATCAGATTGTTGAAGAAATTCATGACGCCGCCGATCGAGGCGGTGCCGCCGCGCGGCGCGATCAGCGAGGGGATCGACCAGCCGACCGGCGCGGCCGCGGCCAGGCCGGACAGTGCGATCGAGATCCAGACCACGGCCCAGCGCGGGTCGGTGGTAAAGGGCGCGCCGATCACCGCAAGGCCGAGCACCATGCCGCCGACCAGCACGCTCTTGCGCACGAGCGTGTCGTCGTAACCGCGTTTCACCAGATGGTCGATCAGCCATCCGCCCACCGCGAGGTCGGCGATGGTCGCGAAGCCCCATGGGATGGCCGTGAACTCGGCCGATTTGAGAATATCCATGTGCATCGTTCTGACGAGATAATCCGGCAGCCAGGTGAGAAACAGATAAAACGAATAGCCGTACGCGGCAAACCCGATGGTGAGGCCCCATACTTTACGGTTGCGCAGCAGATAGCCGAGCATCGCAAACTCGCCGCTCCCCGATGGGCCTTCCGGCGTGGCGCCGCCGGCGCGGATGTAGTCGCGCTCCTCGGCGGCAAGTTTGGGATGCGCGCTCGGGTCGCGATAGAAAATGTAGAACGCGACGAAATACAGGAAGCTCAGAACAGCCGTGACGCCGAAGCCCCAGCGCCAGCCAAAGTTCACCACCACGAGCGCCACCAGCGGGACGCCGATGACGTTGGAGAATTTGGCCGCGGCGTCGAAGATCGCGGTCGCGAGCGCGCGCTCCTGGCGCGGGAACCAGTAGCCGGTCGCCTTCGATGAGGCGGGAAACCCTGGCGCTTCGGCGACGCCGAGACCGATCCGCGCGGCGAACACCGTCCCAAAGCCGCTGGCGAAGGCGGTGGCCGCGCACGTGAGCGACCACAGGAAGGTGCTCGCCCGGTTGACCGCGGTCACGCCGTAACGGTCGAGGATCATGCCGACCGGGATCTGCAGCAGCGCGTAGGACCAGAAGAAACCGCTCAAGAGCCAGCCCAGGTGGACCGGAGTCAACGCGAACTCGCTCTGCACCTGCGGCGCCGCCACCGAGAGGCTCACGCGATCGAAATAATTGATCAGAATGCCGATGCCCAGGAGGACGCCGATACCCCAGCGCAGCCGGGGAATGCCGGCGGATTGCGGAATCGCGCGAGGCGGGTGAGCGGAAGCCTGGCTCATGACGTAAGCTCCGGAGCTTCTCGGCTGGATCAACGGCGTGCGGTGGTAGAATGTTCCGTCCCGTGGACCGATGCTTCCACCGAAGCAAGCCGCCGGGCGATGCCGTTGCGCTCGAGCCAAGCGGCCGTGGCCGGCGCCGCCTCGCCATTGGCTTCACAATCGCGCACCAATCGGGCGAGCGAAGCCGGATCGTCGACGTCGTACCACGGTGCGATTTCGGCGACCGGGAGCCCAAGCCGTTGCGCGGCGGCCCGCGTCTGCGCGGCGACGCGCGCGGTGCTCCAGTCGATGTCGGCAAACAGCGCCGCATGCGGGGCCTTGAGCGCGAGCAGATAATAACCGCCGTCGGTCGCGGGCCCGAGCACGGCGCGTTCTCCCGGCGCTGCCAGCAGCCGCGCCGCCTCGATGATCAGCTCAGCCGGCAGAGTTGGGCTGTCCGAATTAAGCAGGCCGACCGCGCCGTAGCCGCGCGCGAACAGCGCCTGCCCGGCCTGCAACAGGCAGCGCCCGAATCCAATCACACCCGGCGGCGCGTCAATCCCGCCGTCGGCGAGCACGTATCCGGTACCCGGCGCGACAATCGGCGCGAAGCTCGCCTCGCTGCCAACCGGCGCGAAGGCGATATAGCTGTCGATCGGCGCCGCGCGTCCGGCGGACGCAAGCATGTGCGTCATGTCGCGCAGGAAACAGGTGGAAAGCTCCCGCGCCTCGTCCGGACGCAGCAGCGGCGACAGCCGCGTCTTCACCCGGCCCGCGTCGGGCGCCTTCGCCATGATGGCGATAGCGCAACGTTGCGCGCGGTCGTTCGCGGCCGTCACTGATGTGTTTTTTGTTTGTCGCATTTCTTACGGACGGTTCACACTTTTCCGGAAAATGCTCTAGATACCCGAAAACCAGTTGTAGCCGCGGTCTTCCCAGAATCCGCCGGAAAACCGGTTGGTCACATACATGGCGGTGATCCATTTCGGGTTTTTGAACCCGAGCTTGGTCGGGACGCGCAGCTTGAGCGGATAGCCGTACTTCGGCGCGAGAGTCTCGTCGGAAATCTTGAACGTGAGCAACGTCTGCGGGTGCAGCGCCGAGGCCATGTCGATGCTGGAATAATATCCGTCGGCGCATTCGAAGCCGACGTATTTGGCCGAAAGGTCCGCGCCGATGCGTTCGAGAAAGGTGCGGAACGGCACGCCGGTCCACTTGCCGATCATGCTCCAGCCCTCGACGCACACATGACGCGTCACCTGCGAGGTCTGCGGCAACGCGTAAAGCTCGGGCAGCGTCCACGGCTTGCGATTGTCGATGAGGCCCGAGAGGCCGAGCTTGAAGCTCGATCCCTCGATCTTCGGCACCGCGTCCTCGCCGTAGTATTGGTTGGAACGGAAGTCCTTGACCGCGGCGCTTTCCGGATAGGTCGGCACCAGGCGATTGCTAAACAGCGTGGCCTGCACCCGGTCGTTCCAGCGCGAGATCGCGTTGAGCGCGGTTTGCACCGAATCCTGGTCGGTGACGTCGCAGCCGGTGAGCAACGTGAGCGCGCCCAGGCTGAGGCCTTGCTTGAGAAAAGCGCGGCGCTCGATCGTGCGCACGGCCCCCTGCCGCAGCACGTCCTTGGAATCCTTGATCGCGCTCATCCGGCGCTCTCCTGCAGTATCTCAGGCGCGTGCGCGGCGGCACGGCCGGTGATCATCGCTGGCAGCGTCTTCGGCACGATGATCACAAGGGCGATATGGACAACAAGAAATAGCACGATCGCCGACATGCCGAGGAAGTGTATCAGGCGCGCGGTGTCGTAGCCGCCGAACACGAAAGCCAATTCCTGAAACTGGCCGGGCTTCCAGATAGAAAGGCCGGTGAGGACCATGACGATGCCGGCCAGGAGGACGCCGAGATAGAGCGCCTTCTGCACCGCGTTGTAGACGCCGAGCCGGTGCGGCAGGCGGAAGGTGAGCGCCGCGAGCGCATCGCGGAGGAAGGCCGACGGGCTCACCGGAAACAACGCGTGACGGAAGTGGCCCGACCAGATTCCGTAGACAAGATAGACGAGTCCGTTGACCACCAGCAGCCACATGCCGGCGAAGTGCCATTGCAGCGCGCCGGCGAGGCCGAGTTCGTTGTGCACGTCCTGCGACGTTGCGGGATCGCCGCCGATCGTGGCCGCGACCGGAAACGAGAAATCGAAGATCGGCGAGGAGTTCCAGATGCGCCAGCCGCTGCCGATCATGATCGCTATGGCAACGACGTTGATCCAATGCGTGACGCGCACCACGCCGGGGTGCACCTTCACGGTGCCGCGTTCGTCTGTGTTCATGGCCGGCGCTCGGGCTGTGCTTGCACCGTGCCAAGATCCGCCAATGTCAGGCCTGCGCTCATGATGGCCGCCTTCGCCTCGGGCGTATTGAGAAATTCGATGAATCCTTCGCTGTCCGAACTTTCGTCGGCATTGGCCGCTTGCGCCGCCACGTAAACAATGGGCTGGTGCGCAGCGGTATCGAGACCCATGAGGATCTTGAACTCCGGGTGCGCGGAAGCATCGGTCGCGTAGACGATACCCACGTCGGCGTTGCCGTCGGCGAGGAACTGCAGCACGCCCGCCGCGCTCTCGGCCACCCTGACGTCCTTGCCGGCCGGGTCGAGGTTGACGCCCGCCGCGCGCAACGCCGCGAGCCCGTAGCTGCCGGCGACGTCGCGATCGGGATTGGCGATGGCGAGCCGTTTGCCCGCAAGCATCGCGCGCAAGTCATCAGCGGTCTTTGGCGAGGTGACGCGCGCGACCAACACGAGCGAATTGCTGAACGCGTCGACCTTGCTGTCGGCGTCGAACAGCTCGCGTTTTTCCGCCGCATCGGTCACCGGTCCGGCGAGCGCAAAAATCACGTCGCAGCGGGCCTCACGCGCAATCTGCTCGAACGAGAGGTCGGTCGGCGCCACGAACACGTGGACGGCGCTGTTGCCCTTGGCGTGCCACAGGGAGCCGAGCGAGGTGAGCACGGGCTTGAGCGTGGGCTCGCCGTAGACGACAAGATCGCGGGCCTGGGCAGGGAGGGCAGCGAGCGTTGCGAAAGCCACGAGCGCCGGCAGCGCACTGCCGCGGACGAGGTTGCGAAGGCCGGCGAAAATTTGTTTCAAGGCGTTCCCCTGACCTTGATAAGACGATCTTCGCCCACGCGGACGACCGCGGCAACTCACATTCCGGCGACGCACGCGTGTTTGTTTCTCACGGCCGCGTGAACTGGGTAGTGCGAATAGCGAATAGAAAAGCGATCTTCACTATTCGCTATTCGCCACTCACTATTCGCTTTCTTTAATCAGGCCGCCAGCGCACGCCGCGGCATTCCGTCGAAGGCGTCGAGCATGCGCTCGCGCCAGGCGAAGACCGGATCGTCGGGCGCGATCAACGCAAAGGAGCTGATGCAGCGCGCCCACTGGAAGCTGCCGAAGACGATGTAATCCGCATAGGCGGGCCGCTCGCCGGCGAGAAACGGCTGCGCCGCAAGCATCGTGCGCAGCGGCGTCAGGCTTTGCCGGAACGCGGGCAGGCGCTTCTCGCGCTCGGCGCCGTAAGCCTCGAGAGTCATCCCGAAGCGCTGCTCGCGGTTCGAACGGAAATAATCGCGGTCCTTGGGATCGATCTTGCCAAAGATGTCCAACAGCACGAACGGAATGATGCCCGGATTGAGCACCGTGTCGGCCCATGCGTTGAGAAAGCGCGTCGGCGACCGCGCCGCGGCGCTGCCGAATAGCGACGGCCGGTCCGGATAGGCGTCGTCGAGATAGCAGGCGATCGCCCACGAATCGGAGATCGTCTTCTCCCCGTCGATCAGCACCGGCACCCGTTCCTGGCCCGAGAAGGCAATGAATTCCTTCTCGGTAAAGCGCCACGGGATAGTCTCGACCGCAAGGCCTTTATGCGCCAGCGCGAACTTCGTGCGCCAGCAATACGGGCTGAAACGCAGCTTCGGGTCGGCGCCCGCGAGATCGTAGAGCCGCAAGCTCATTAGGAGCCTTTCTCGGAATTGGATGGGGGCTGCGCCGGCCGCTTTTGGCCGATTCGGCAGGAGCCGATCGAAGGCCGTACCGGGCAGTACGGACGAGATCGGCGACGAACCGAGCGGCCAAAAGCGGCCGGCCCGAAGGGTTGCAGCGCGAAGACTGCCTGATGCGTCGAAAAGCTCGCCGATACTCCCTGGTATCGGCCTCGCTTTTCTCCTGTCATGCAGTCTTCGCGCCGCAACGCAGACTCCATCGAATTCCGAGAAAGGCTCCTACTTACCGCGCGGAACCCGCGACCGACGCGGCGGTCTGGCCGAACAGGACTTTCTTCGCCTCGTCGCTCATGGTCGCTTCAGTGTTGATGGCCTTCGCCTTTTCGTAGGCGCGCACGGTCGCGGGGCGCGCGCGGATCGCGTCGAACCAGCGTTTGAGATCGGGGAAGTCTTCGAGCTTCTGGCCTTGGCGCTCATGCGGCACGATCCACGGATAGGAGGCCATGTCGGCGATCGAATAATCGCCGGCGATGAACTCGCGTCCGGCAAGCCTCTTGTTGAGCACGCCGTAGAGCCGGTTGGTCTCGTTGACGTAGCGGTTGATGGCGTAGGGAATTTTCTCCGGCGCGTAGGTCTTGAAATGATGGTTTTGGCCGAGCATGGGACCCAGATTGGCCATCTGCCAGAACAGCCATTCGACCGTCTCGGTGCGGGTGCGGATGTCCTTCGCCAGGAACTTGCCGGTCTTCGCGCCGAGATAGAACAGGATGGCGCCGGATTCGAAAATCGAAATGGGCTCGCCGCCGCCGGGCGGGTCATGATCGACGATCGCCGGGATGCGGTTGTTGGGCGATATTTTCAGGAAGTCCGGCTTGAACTGCTCGCCCGCGCCGATGCGCACCGGGAAAATTTTATAAGGAAGTCCGGTCTCCTCCAGGAACATCGTAATCTTGTGGCCGTTCGGGGTCGTCCAATAATGCAGGTCGATCATGGCTATCTGCCTCTCCTCGCACGACTTTTTGGTCCACTTTCACGCATTTGCTACCAGCCCTTTATAGCGAGCGCGGCGAAATTGCTCTAGACACAACGGCGTGTAGGAACCACGGGACGGCGCCCGCGTTCGGGTTCGGACATACGGCGCAGCGGAGCGAAGCATTGGACACCGGAACGGTGCAGGCGAAGCCCGAGCGTGCGGCGCTCCTTGCGCTCGCGGCCGCGGGTTTCGTGCTCGTGGCGTTGGCTCCGCTCGGCCTCTATTTCCTGTTTCAGACAAGCTTCGAGGGCTTTGTCGCTGTCGCGCTGGCACAAGGCGCGGTCTATGCCTTTGCGGTGTGGCTCGTGGTGAGCCACCGCTTCGGCCGCGCCGCGCTCGCCGTCATCTTCGTCGCGGCCGTCCTCACCCGCGCCGTCGCGCTGCCCGCACCTGTGCTGCTCTCGACCGACGTTGCCCGTTACGTATGGGACGGCCGCGTGCAGGCCGCCGGCACCAACCCCTATCGCTACGTGCCGGCCGACCCGCAACTTTCGCCCCTCCGCGATGCGGCGATCTATCCGCATATCAACCGCGCCGATTATGCGGTGACGATCTATCCCCCGGTCGCCGAGATGATCTTCTTTCTCGCCACGCGCGTGAGCGAGAGCTTCACCATGATGCGGCTCACCATGATCGGCTTCGAGGCGGTCACCGTGTTGGCGCTCATGGCGCTGCTCGAGCACGACGGCCGTCCGGCCGCGCGCGTGCTGATCTACGCTTGGCATCCGCTGCCGATCTGGGAATTTGCCGGCACCGGCCACGTCGATGCCGCCGGGATCGCACTGATGACGCTCGCGATGCTCGCCGCCGTGCGCGAGCGGCGCGTGCTCGGCGGCATCGCACTCGCGGCCGGCACCTTGATCAAACCTTTCGTGCTGCTCGTCGCGCCGCCCCTGTGGCGGCGCTGGGACTGGCGGGTACCCGTCGCCTTCGTCATCACCGCGATTGTTTGTTACCTGCCCTATCTGAGTGTGGGTTCCGGTGTGCTCGGCTATCTCGGCGGCGGCTATCAGGACGAGCAGGGTTACCTCGACGGCAAGGGCTTTTTCCTCGTTGCGCTGCTGCGCCGCGTCGGCTTGCCGGCGCCGGGTGGGCTTGCCTTCGCGATTTTTGCATGCGTTGTGCTCGTGGCGGTCGCGCTGGCGATTGCGTTCCGGCCGAAGCCGCGCGACACCGATCCGGCGCTGTTCCTGCCGCTCGCCGCCGCGGCCCTCCTGCTGATCTCACCGCATTACGCCTGGTACTTCGCCTTCCTGCTGCCGCTGCTCGCGCGCGCACCCTATGCGCCGCTCATCTACGTGACGCTCGCGGCCTTTGTTCTCTATCTGCCGCCGATCAAGGACTTCGACGATTTCCTCACCGCCGGGTTGTGGCTCTACGGCGGCGCTGCGCTGCTGGCGCTCGCCGATTTCGTAGTGCGCTCCCGCCCGCTGCCGATCAGGAGGCCCGCATGAGCGACTCTGCCGTCGAGGACCGCCCAGTTGATCCGCGCCGCTATTTCGAGAGCGTCGCGCGCGAGCGCAGCGACATCGCCGCGCGCGATCCGGTCTGCCTTTATCTGGAGACGACCAACCGCTGCAACCTGCCGTGCACCACCTGCCCGCGCACCTTCGAGGAGCTGGAACCGGCCGCCAATATGAGCTGGGATTTGTTCCGCTCGATCGTCGATCAGTATCCGAAGATTTCCCGCGTGGTGCTGCACGGGATTGGCGAGCCGTTGATGGTTCCACATCTGCCGCGCATGATCAAATATCTCAAAGAGCGCGGCACCTACGTGCTGTTTAACACCAACGGCACCTTGCTCAACGAGCGGCGCGGTCGCGACCTCATTGCGAGCGGCCTCAACGAGCTGCGCGTCTCGCTCGACGCCGCCGAGCCGGTCGCGTTCAAGGCGGTGCGCGGCAAGGACGCGTTCGACCGTATCGTCAGGAACGTGCGCGAGTTCCGCGCGCTGCAGAAGAGCCTCGCTGCCGAGAAACCGCGCGTCTCGCTGTGGCTCACCGGCCTGAAGGAGACGATCGGCCAGCTCCCTGCCTTCGTCGACCTCGCCGCCGCGATCGATGTGCCCGAGGTGCATTTGCAGCGCATGGTGTTCTTTCCTGATGGCCAGGGCCTCTCGCGCGCCGACCAGTCGCTGTTCGAACAGGCCGATCCACGAGAGGAGGAACTGATCCGCGCCGC
This sequence comes from Hyphomicrobiales bacterium, assembly GCA_019243195.1. Classification (GTDB taxonomy): domain Bacteria; phylum Pseudomonadota; class Alphaproteobacteria; order Rhizobiales; family Xanthobacteraceae; genus AP-16. Next base: position 4,472 of record JAFAUQ010000043.1, on the reverse strand, counting down.
CGAGGCGCGTGCGCAGCAGCACGGGATTTTGTTTGATGCCTCCGGCGCGACCGAGCCGGGCACCAGCCTCAAGCGCGCCGGCGACAAACGGCCGTGGTCGCTGTGCACGCGGCCGTGGACCCTGATGTATTTCACCGCCCACGGGCGCGCGCTGCCGTGCTGCATCGCGCCGTTCTCCATGCGCGGCTACGACGCCTTCACCCTCGGCAACGCCACCCAGGAGAGCCTGCGCGACATCTGGAACGGCGAGCAATACCGCGCCTTCCGCGCCGGCCTGCTCGGCGATGCGCCCCCTCCCGCCTGCGCCAACTGCGGCCTGCGCTGGAGCTTGTGAGTGGCTCCCCGTGTCGCCGTGGTTATTCCGGTGATCAACGAGGGCGAGACCATTGCCGGCGTGGTGGGCTCGGTTTCGCGCGACTTCTTCGATGAAATCATCGTCGTCGACGGCGGCAGCCGCGACGACACCGTTGCTCAGGCGCGGGCCGCCGGTGCCCGCGTCATCGTCGAGCCGGGCGCGGGCTACGGTGCCGCCTGCCTCGCCGGCGCGCGTGCGGCCGCCGATTGCGACGTCATCGCCTTCATCGATGGCGACGGCAGCGATGACCCGCGCGACCTGTCGCGCCTCGTTGCCCCGATCCTGTTCGACGATCGCGACTTCGTCATCGGCTCGCGCACCCGCGGCACACGCGAGCCCGGCAGCATGGGGGCGCATCAGCTTCTCGCCGGGCGCTTGGCCGGCCTCGCCATGCGGGCGCTCTACGGCGTGCGCTACACCGACATGGGCCCCCTGCGCGCGATCCGCCGCGAGGCGCTCGACAAGCTCGGCATGCGCGAGACCACCTACGGCTGGAACCTCGAAATGCAGATGCGCGCCGCCCGCGCGAAACTGAACATCCTCGAGCTGTCGGTCACCCATCGCCGCCGCGCCGGCGGCGCCTCGAAGGTGGCGGGGTCCTTGCGCGGGACCTTGCGGGCCACCTGGAATTTGGCGAGCACTTTTGTGCGCGTGGCGCGAGCCCGGTGAGGCGAGGAATCCCGGATTGCGCTTCGCTCCATCCGGGCTACGCTAAGGCCATGTCCCTCCAGCAGAACACCGACCGCATCCTCACCACCCACGTCGGCAGCCTGCCGCGGCCCAAGGATTTACTCGACCTGATGAAGGCCAAGCTCGCGGGCGAGGTCTACGACGAGGCCGCCTACGACGCGCGCGTGCGCCAAGCGGTCGACGACTGCGTGCGCAAGCAGGTCGAGAGCGGCATCGACGTGGTCACTGACGGCGAGCAGTCGAAGCCCGGGTTCTACACCTATGTGCGCGAGCGGCTCGACGGCTTCGAGCCGCGGCCACATACGCGCGCGAACTTCTTCGCTGCCGAGCGGGAGGCGTTCCCCGAATATTACGAGCAGTATTTCAAGCAGGCGATGCTCGGCGGCACGATCGCGCCGCTAAAGTCGCTGGCGTGCGTCGGGCCGGTCAAATACCGCGGCGACGCGGCGCTGCAGCGCGATATCGAGAACCTCAAGGCGGCGCTCGCCGGGCTCGACTGCCGCGGCGCGTTCATGCCGGCGGTGGCGCCGAGCGGGGTCGGCGCCAACGAATATTACAAAAGCGAGGAGGAATATTTTCACGCCGTCGGCGCGGCGCTGCATACGGAATACAAGGCGATCGCCGATGCCGGGTTTCTCCTGCAGATCGACGATCCGTTCCTCTCTGACGTGTTCGCCGACCGCAGTCTCGATGGGGCGCAGCGCCGCGCCCGCGCCGGGCTTTACGTCGAGGCGATCAACGCGGCGCTTGCCGGCATCCCGGCCGAGCGCGTGCGCTACCACACCTGCTACGGCATCAACCACGGGCCGCGCGTGCACGAGGCCGCGCTCGCCGACGTGGTCGGCCACATGCTCAAGATCAACGCCGGCAGCTACAGCTTCGAAGCCGCGAACCCGCGCCACGAGCACGAATATCATCTGTGGGAGAAGATCAGGCTTGCCGACGGCAAGGTGCTCATCCCGGGCGTCATCACCCATGCGAGCAACATCGTCGAGCATCCGGAGCTGATCGCCGAGCGGATCATGCGCTTCGCCAAGCTCGTCGGGCGCGAGAACGTGATCGCGGGCGCAGATTGCGGCTTCTCCTCGCAGGCGACCTACGCGACCGAGGTGCATCCGACCGTGATCTGGACGAAGTTCGCGGCGATGCGCGACGGCGCAAGGATTGCGAGCAAACAGTTGTGGCCGTGAATACGCACTAAATCGTCATGCCCGCGAAAGCGGGCATCCAGTAAACACAAACGGTTCAGATAATTCTGAAAGGACGCCGTTTAATGGATCGGCCGGTCAAGCCGGGCGATGACGAGGGCGAGGCGTGATTAAAAAGTCCCCAGTCCCAGGAAGCCGTCCGCCGGGAAATCCATCATCAGCTTCTTGCCAAGCAGATCCTTCAGCGTCTCGGTGGTGCCGCCGCCGAGCGTGCCGTAGCGGGCGCCGCGGTAGAGGCGCGACACCGGGAACTCGTCGGTGAAGCCGTAGCCGCCGTGCACCTGGATCGCTTCGCTGGTGACGCGCAGCGCCATCTCGTTGCAATAAATCTTCGCGACCGCCGCCTCGTGCGGGTCGGGGAACGGATCGGCAGTGAGGCAGGCGCGGTAGAGCAGGCTGCGCGCCGCCTCGATGTCGCGGTACATGTCGGCAAGCTTCCAGCGCATGCCCTGAAAATCGCCGATGCGACGCCCGAACGCCGAGCGCTCGCGCAAATATTTGATCGATTCCTCGAACGCGCCTTCGGCAAGCCCGAGCGAGATGCTCGGATTGAGGCAGCGCTGCGTGTTGGAGGCGGAGAGCAGCCGGCGGAAGCCGTCCTCGCGCAGGATCAGATTTTCCAGCGGCAGCTCGCAATCCTCGAAGCGGATCTCCGCGAGATTCTCGCCCCCCATCGTGTGGAAGCGCGAGGTGCAGGTGAAGCCGGGCGCGCCTTTCTCCACCAGCACGCAGCCGATGCCCTCGCGGCCGGGCCGCCCGTCGATCCGGCTGAACACGACAAACGCCTGCGCCTCATCGACCCGGCTGATCAGCGTCTTGACGCCATTGAGGCGGAGGCGGTCGCCGGCGATGGTCACGTTGGTACGGTAGTTGGCGACGTCGGTGCCGGCATGCGGCTCGGTCATGCAGATGGCGAGGATGCATTCGCCGGTGCAGACGCCCGGCAGCAGCCGCTGCTTGATGCTCTCTGGTGCGTAGGTCGCGATCACTCGCGTCTGCGTGCCGACCTCGCCCAGCACCGCCATCGCGGTCACGTAACAGACCTTGGCGATCTCCTCGAGCACCAGCGCGGTGTCGAGCACGCCCATGCCGGAGCCGCCGTATTCCGCCGGCACCGCCATGCCGAGGATGCCGAGGTCGGCAAGCTGCCGGATGTTTTCCCACGGAAAGCTGCCGTCCATGTATTTCGGCGCCCGCGCGCGGAATTCGCTCTGCGCCAGCTTGCGCACATTGCCGACGAAGGCGCGCTGCTCTTCGGAGAGGCGAAACATCATCGGCGTGATTCCTTGCTGGGTTGGCGCGGGGCCGGTCAGGCTTATTGCCATTCTACGCGATTTTGCCCACCCTACTCCCATGCAAGCCTCGGCCGCCGAACTCTTTCATAATTGGCACGACTTCTACACGCTGGTCGGCACCGCGTCGGCGACGCTCGTCGGCCTGATGTTCGTTGCCGCCTCGATCGGCTCGAGCGTGTTCAGCGAAAAGCATGGCGTCGCCTTGCAGGCGTTCATCAGTCCGACCGTGGTTAATTTCGCCGCGGTCCTGTTCATCTGCATCGGCGTCATGATCCCGTCGCAGACATGGCTGAGCCTCGGCCTCCTGATGGCGGCCGGTGGCCTCGCGGGTCTCGTCTATGCCGGGCGCGTCTGGTTCCAGATGTTTGTGCGGCGCAGGTTCAACGTCGATGCGATCGACCGCATGTTTTACGCGACGGTTCCGCTGCTGGGTTATCTGCTCGTCCTGGCCGCCGGAATTTTGCTGCTGCTGGGCAAAGGATGGAGCGCCGAGGTCACCGCGACCGCGCTCGTTGTGCTGCTGTTCGCCGGCATTCGCAACGCCTGGGACATGACCACCTGGATCATGATGCGGACGCCTACGACCGTGCAACTTCCGCCGCCGAGCGAACAGCAATCGCAGCAATGAGCGCCGCGGCCGCGGCGTCCGGCGCGCCGACGTTCGCAATGACGCAATCCGCAGCCACGGCTGCAAACCCGTCGGAGCGGGCCAGGCGCCGCGCAAGATCGCCGTCGCTGCCGCGCGCGCGCGCGGCAAGCCGCGCGGCGAGCACTTCCGGCGGCGCGGTGACGAGCACCACCCGCACGTCGGCGTAGCGCTCGCGCGCCGTCGCGACGATTGCGCGCGAGACGTTGCACACGACACTGCGCCCGGCGCGGATGTCCGCGTCGATGCCGGCCGGAATGCCGTAGCGCAAATCGTGC
>JAFAUQ010000004.1 GCA_019243195.1 Hyphomicrobiales bacterium | reverse complement strand
CGGTGCGGAACAAAAAGCGCCGCTCCGCCTCGCCCAGCTCCGCGAGGTCGCGCGTGGCGCCGTCGCGGAGGCGATAGCGCACGCACCCGGCGCTCGGCGCGAGCTGGGTCGAGAGCAGTTGCAGCAGGGTGGTCTTGCCCGACCCGGATTCGCCGACGACCGCGAGCACCTCGCCCTCGTAGAGCGTGAACGACACGTCGCGGCAGCCGAGTTGGCGGCCGTAGTATTTGGTCAGGCCTTCGGCGAGCAGCAGCGGCGCTTCGGGCTCGTTCATTTCGCCTGCTCCGCGCCACGCCGCTCTTCGCAATAGTCGCTGTCCGAGCAAACAAACAGCCGCCCGCCCTTGTCGTCGGTGACCACCTCGTCGAGATAGGTGTCGTCGGCGCCGCACAGCGCGCAACTCTTCGGCGTGCGGCTCGGTTCGAACGGATGGTCCTCGAAGTCGAGCGAGACCACGTTGGTGTGCGGCGGAATCGCGTAGATGCGCTTCTCGCGCCCGGCGCCAAACAACTGCAAGGCGGCAAAATCGTCCATCTTGGGATTGTCGAATTTCGGGGTCGGGGAGGGGTCCATCACGTAGCGGCCGTCGACCTTCACCGGATAGGCGTAGGTGGTGGCGATATGGCCGTGGCGGGCGATGTCCTCGTAGAGCTTCACGTGCATCAGGCCGTAATCGGCGAGCGCGTGCATGCGCCGCGTCTCGGTCTCGCGTGGCTCGAGGAACCGCAGCGGCTCGGGGATCGGCACCTGGAACACCAGGATCTGATCCTCGGTGAGCGGCGTCTCCGGGATCCGATGACGCGTCTGGATGATGCTCGCTTCGCCCGTGCGGGTGGTGGTGCGCACGCCCGCGGTCTTGGCGAAGAATTTTCTGATCGATACCGCGTTGGTGGTGTCATCCGAGCCCTGGTCAATCACCTTGAGCACGTCATCGGGTCCGAGGATCGAGGCGGTGACCTGTACGCCACCGGTGCCCCAGCCGTAAGGCATCGGCATTTCCCGGCTCGCGAACGGCACCTGGTAACCCGGAATCGCGATCGCCTTGAGGATGGCGCGGCGGATCATCCGCTTCGTCTGCTCGTCCAGATAGGCGAAGTTGTAGGCGGGCGCGTTCATTCCGCCGCCTCCCGCTGCGTTTCCCCGGCCGCGGCGATCTCCGCACGCATGCGGCGGATCAGCACCAGCTCGGACTGGAAATCGACGTAGTGCGGAAGTTTCAGATGCTCGACAAAGCCGGTCGCCTGCACGTTATCGGAGTGCGAGAGCACGAACTCCTCGTTCTGCGCCGGCCCTTTCCGCTCTTCGCCGAGATCGTCGGCGCGCAAGGCGCGGTCGACGAGCGCCATAGCCATCACCTTGCGCTCGCAATGCCCGAACGCGAGGCCGTAGCCGCGGGTGAACTGGGGCGGCTCGGTCGACGAGCCGTGGAACTGATTGATCATCTGGCACTCGGTGACGGTGATCGCGCCGAGCGGCACCGCGAAGCCGACTTCTTCCGCCATGAACTCGACCTCGACCTCGCCCAGGCGGATTTCGCCCGCGAACGGATGGGTGCGGCCGTAGCCGCGCTGGGTCGAATAGCCGAGTGCGAGCAAAAAACCTTCGTCGCCGCGCGCCAGATTCTGCAGGCGCAGGTCGCGCGCGGCCGGAAAGGTGAGCGGCGCGCGGGTGAGGTCGCCGACCGGCGCGTCGGCTTCGCCCGGCGGGCACGGCTCGATGAGGCCGTCATTGCCCAGAATGTCGGTTACCCGCGGCATGGCGCTCGATTCACCTCTCCCCGCTTGCGCGGAGAGGTCGGCGCCGAAGGCGCCGGGTGAGGGGGGATCTCCAGGGGCACGGCTGTGCGGAGAGTCCCCCTCACCCCGCTCGCTTCGCTCGCGACCCTCTCCCCGCAAGCGGGGAGAGGGTGATTCACCCAGCGTCGTATCCAACAAACGGTGCGTGTAGTCGAACGTGGGCCCGAGTACCTGCCCGCCGGGCAGATCCTTGAACGCCGCCGAGATGCGCCGCCGGATTTCCATAGCGCCGGTATCGATCGGCTCCGACGCGCCGAAGCGCGGCAACGTGGTGCGATAGGCGCGCACCAGAAAGATCGCTTCGACCAGATCGCCGCGCGCCTGTTTGACCGCGAGCGCAGCAAGCTCGCGATCGTAGAGCGAGCCTTCCGCCATCACCCGGTCGCAGGCGAGCGCAAGCTGCTCGGATATCTGCTCGAGCGTGAGTTCGGGCACGGCCGGATCGCCGCGGCGCTTTTGTTCCAGCAGCCGGTGCGCGTTGTCGATCGCGCGTTCGCCGCCTTTGACCGCCACATACATGTCAGCCTCCCGCCACGTGCAGTGAGCGCGGCATCCCGGCGACGGCGTCGGAAGCTGCGAGCAGAATGTCGATCCCGCGCGGAAATTGCGCACGGTTGTCGGCCAACTGCTCGAGGAAGTTCGCGGGAAGCGGCGAAGCCGCGAGCTGCCGCGTGCCGGCGATGCCGGGGCCGCGCAACACCATGCCGTCGCCGTCGGCGAGATCGGCGACCTGCAGCACCAGGGTGGTCGAGCGGTCGGGGTATTCCGCGCTGCCTTGCGCAAACGACGTGAACGGCGGCGCCGCCGCTGGCGCGGCCACGAACGCGAAGGCGGCGTCCGCCGGGTCGGCGGTGACCCGCGCGCCGGTGTGGAAGGAAATAAACCGTGCGACCTCGCCGCTAGCGGCAAGCGGCGCGTCGAGCCAGAACGGCGTCTCGTAATCCAGCAGGGTGAGCGCGATGGCGGCGGCGGCGGGCGAGAGCGGCGCCGGCGCGTCCACGCCGGCGAGACGTCGTATCGTGCCGGGCCGCGCCATCGCTTCCATGACGGTGCGGAACGTCGCCTGCGCCGCCAGCACGGGCTCGGCAAAGCCGGGGGCGACCGCGTTCATCAGTTATCTCCCCGCACTAGCGTGAAAAAGTCGACCTTGGTGGCGGCGGTCTCGTCGCGCGAGCGCGCGAGGCGCGCATGCTGGCGCGCGCGCAGCGGCCCGACCACGTTTTGCTCCACCGCCATCTGATAATCCGCGCTCTGCCACAGTGCGTCGGCGAGCGCCGCGAGCCGCGCCTTGTCGCCGTCGCGCCCGAGCACGTAACCGAAGCCGATTTCGCCGCTCGCAAGCTGCACCGCGCAGCGTGTCGCCGTCGCTTCGCCCAGGTTGAACGGCGCCCCGTCGCCGCCGATGCGCCCGCGCACCATGACGAGCCCGGTCTCGGCCGGCCGCACCTCCACGTGCGCGGGGGGCGGCCCGAGTGCCGCAAGCGCGGCGGCGATCTCGTCGGTCGTGGCTTGCGCCAGCACCGCCATGGCGGCGCGCCGGCCGGGAAGCCCTGGGTGAGAATTTGCATCCATGGGAAAGTTGTCTATACTACTAGACAACTTGAGTCCAGTGACCTTTTTCGTGACGACCGGGGCTCACTCCGCATGGCGAGAGCACGTGAAAAACCGGTGACCGCGCGGCCGCCGGCCGCCGGCGTGACACTATGGCGGCGCATTGCCGACGACCTCGAACGCGCCATCGCGGCGGGCGACATCGCCGCCGGCGAGAAGCTCCCCGGTGAGACCGAGATCGCCGCGCGCTTCGGGGTCAACCGCCACACCGTGCGGCGGGCGATCGCCGAACTCGCCGGACGCGGTCTGGTACGCGCGGCGCGCGGCAGCGGCACCTTCGTCGAAGGCGGGCGGCTCGCCTATCCGATCAGCGCGCGCACGCGCTTTTCCGAAATCGTCGGCACCGCCGGGCGCGAAGCCGGCGGGCGCTTGGTGGCGAGCCGGCTCGAGCCGGCGGACGGCGCGATCGCCCGGCGGCTCAAAATCCCGAAGGGCACGCCGGTGGTGCGGCTCGATTTCGTCCGTTCCGCCAACGGCGTGCCGTTGAGCGCCGGCACCACTTGGCTTCCGGCGGCGCGTGCTCCCGACGCCGCCAAGATTTACGAAGCCACCGGCTCGATCACCCGCGTGTTGGCGGCCGCCGGCATCAGCGACTACCGCCGCTATTCAACACGGGTCACCGCCGCCGTGGCCGACGCGATCGACGCGGCGCGCCTCGACCTTTCGCCTGGGCGGCCGCTGCTCGTGGTCGAAAGCGTCGATGTGACGCCGGATGGCAAGCCGATCACCACCTCGACCGGGCGCTTCGCCGCCGACCGGGTGGAGCTGATGGTGGAGAATTGATGGAGTGGCAGGAAATGAACCCGACGAGCGCTTTCACGCCGGCTCCGATCAAACCCATTGTCTCGCCGGATGTGCTGGAGAGCGTCGATATCCGGGTCGGCACCATCGAGCGGGTGGAGGACGTTGCGAAATCCAACAAGCTCGTGAAGCTGATCGTGAACTTCGGCGATCACACACGCTGCATTCTGGCCGGCATCAAGAAGGAGCGTGCAGATCCCAGCGAGATCGCGGGCCGGCAGGCGCTCTTCGTCGTGAACCTCGCACCGAAAACGATGGCCGGCGAAACGTCGGAAGGAATGATGTTCGACATCGGCTATGCCGACGGGCTCCTGCCGGTGATGGCGGTGCCGGAAAAGCCGATCGCGAATGGAGCTCGGGCGGGGTAAACAGGGATCAGTGATCAGTAATCAGGGATCAAACGAACACCGCACGAACCTCTGATTTCTTGATCCCTGATCCCTGATTTCCTAATTCCTGGTCGCCCAGATTTGGCCGCGCCAGCGTATGGCAATCAAAATCGTGAGCACGAGGCCGGTGACCGCATAGAGCGTTGCGGTGGTAGCGAAACCGATGCGGCCGACGAGAGCGCCGGCGCACAACAGCCCGAGCGGCAACCCGTAGATGCCCAGCATGCGCACGCCCATCACGCGCCCGCGGAAGCGCGGATCGGCGGTGTGCATCAGGATGGCGGAGAGGCTCACCATGCAGAGACTCTGCATGAAGCCGGCGAGCAGGAGCGAGGTGGTGCCGCCGGAAAGGCCGCCCGCGTGTGCGAATACCAGCAGCGCAACGTACCAGGCAGCCGAGGAGACGATCATCATCCGCGCGAGCCGCATTCGCGCGCCGGCGAGCATCAACGCGATCGAGCCGACCAGCGCGCCGGCCGCGAAGCTCGCAACCAGATAGCCGAGGCCGGTTTCGTCGGCGCCGTAGATATTCTTCGCCACGTACGGCAGCAGGCCGTTGGTGAGCGGGAACGCGGTCGCATTGACCAGGAGCGCGATCCACATGGTGGCGTGCACGCCCGGCGTTGCCAACACGTAGGCAACGCCTTCCTTGAGATCCTGCCAGGGCGAAGGCATCCCGCTTGCGCCGGTGCCCTCGCGGACAATGCGCGGGCCCGTCACCCCTAGGGTAAGGAGGGCCCCACCCAGGTAGAAGCACGTCACGAAGACATAGGCCGGGCCCAGCCCCAAGGCGACGAACAAGCCGGCGCCGGCGAGTGCGCCGGCGATGCGCGCGGAATCGACCGTGGTGCGCGCGACGGCGAGCGCGCCGATGAGGTGCTCGGTCGGCATCGTGTGCGCGACCAGCGCGGTGCGCACGCCCTGGTCGGACGGCCGCAACAACCCGTTAAGTCCGACGATGATGAGCACGTAGAGCGGCGTGATGGCATGCGCGAAGGCGAGCGTCATCAAGATCGCGGCAGAGAGCGTGAAGACCACGCGCATGGCAAACAGAACGTTGCGGTGGCCGACGCGGTCACCGGCGACGCCGATGAGCGGCGCGATCATCGTGCCGAGATACTGCAGCGCGGCAAAGACGGTGAGCAGCAGCACCGAGCCGGTCTCGACCAGGATGTACCAGCCGAGGATCAGGTTCTCCATTTCGAACGCCCACGACGCGAGCAGATCCGCGGGCCACTGGAAACGGAAGCTGCGCACGCGAAAGGGCGCCAACGCGCCATGCCGCATGGCTCACATTGTGCGGCCGCGACTCATGGTCTGCCCGCCCTTTCCCGGTAAATGGACTGAGAAGACTTACTAGTGCCGCGAACCCGAAGTTCGCATTACATTGCCGCGCATCCGGTTGCGAACTTCGGGTTCAAAGCGGCACTAGAATCATAGAGTTGCTAGTGTCCCGATTCCGAAGTTCGCATCAGTCGTGCTGCAAGGTTCGGCGAACTTCGGAATCGGAACATTAGGTGGGAGCGCCATTGTGGCGCAAACGTCGCCCGACGCAACTGTCCCGATTCCGAAGTTTGCTGCACTCGCAATCGGGTTAACGAACCGTTGGGCATGATGCAACACGCACGCATGTTTGCTCAACACGGCCCTACTTTCGACGATCAGATTAAATGTTCTTTGGCGCAGCATCACTATGGTACCACCTGGATGGTGGCTCCGCCCGACGGCCGCAATTGCGATCACGGCTGGTTGGACGCGTTTTTCGAGCAGGGCTCATGGCGGGGTTGGAATCACACGCGCGGATAATGCCCGACGATGACGCGGCCATGGCACCGCGCCCCGCCGGAGAAGTCGCGCCGTCCTACGACGCGCAGCAACGGCTCGATCTGCTGCATGCCGTGATCGATTTGCTCCCGGTCGGCGTGCGGGTCGACGATGCGTACGGACGCGTCGTCCTCGCCAACCCCGCGGCCGCGCAGCTCCCCCGCGATGCCGGCTGTTCCGAGTCGATGGCGCTCATCGAGAGCGCCGCCGGAGCGGACGGCGCGCGCACCTTCCTGGTCGCGTCCCGCACGGCGCAAGTGGGCGGCGAGACCCTGCGGCTGTGCGGCGCCTTGGACATCACCGAACGGGCCCGTGCGGAAAACGAGCTGCTGCGGCTTGCCTATCACGACGAGCTGACCGGTTTGCCCAACCGCAGCCTCATCCGCGAGCGCGTCGAAGCCATTCTCGCGCGCGGCGGCGGCCACTTTGCGCTCGCCTTCATCGACATCGACAACTTCAAGCACATCAACGATTTCTACAGCCACGCCATTGGCGACGCGCTGCTGGTGAAATTCGTGCAGCGCATCGCAACGCATCTGCGCGGCTCGGATATCCTCGCGCGCATGAGCGGCGATGAGTTCGTTCTCGTCCTCGATCCCGTCGAGCGCCACGAGCAGGTGGTCGAGGAGATCGAAGCGATCGTCGAAAATCTCAAGCAACCGTTCCTGATCGACGGCTTCGAGATATTCACCTCCGCCTCGATCGGCGTGAGCTTTTATCCCGAGCACGGGTGCGATTATGAGGCGTTGCGGCGCAACGCCGATACCGCCATGTACCGAGCCAAGGACGGGGTGAAGGGCGGCGCGAGCTTTTTCGACCTCAACATGGGCCAGGCGGTCACCGCGCGCATGGAGCGCGAGCAGCGCCTGCGCCTCGCTATCCGCGACCGGCAGTTCTACTGCGCGTTCCAGCCCAAGGTGGATCTCCGCAGCCACGACGTGATTGGGCTCGAGGCACTGGTGCGCTGGCGCGATGGCAACGGGGACATCCAGGGGCCGAGCGAATTCATCACGCTCGCAGTGGAACTCGGGCTGATCGACCAGATCACCCACATGGTGCTCGACGAGATCGTCGCCGCGATGGGGCACATCGATGAGGCGTTCGGCGCGCAGACGACGATCAGCGTCAATGTCGCGGCGAAGCAGGCGACCAACCTCGCCTTCATGCGCTCCTTTGCCCAAGCGCTCGAAGAGACCGGGCGCGCGGAGCGCTTCATGGTCGAGGTGACCGAGGACGCGTTCCTCGCCAAGAACCAGTTCCAGACCGAGGTGCTGCCACTGCTGCGCCGGCTGGGCGTGCGGGTGTCGATCGACGACTTCGGCACCGGCTATTCCTCGCTCTCGGCGCTCGCCGACATCACGGCCGACGAAATCAAGATCGATCGCGCATTCATCACCGCCATTCACAAGCGCCCGCGCAGCCAGAACGTGCTCAAGGCGATCGAGTCTCTGAGCGCGGCGCTCGGCATGACGGTAGTCGCCGAAGGCATCGAGACATTCGAGGAGCTGGCGTATCTGCAGGCGGCGACGCGCATCCGCTATGCGCAGGGCTTCTATTTCTCCAAGCCGATTTTCATCGGCAATCTGGGCTACGGCGACGACCTCGCGGTGCAATCGCGCACGCTGACGGCGGCGCGGGAAATGCCGGACACGCGCAACGCGCAGGTTTCGGGCGCGCGCTACGCGCGGCGCAGCTGATCAATAGCACGGCTGTCATTTCGGGCGTGCCGAAGCCGCGAGGCCGGAATCCAGGAACACAGGCGGCGAATAATCTGCACGAGCCGGTGTTCATGGGTTCCGGATCGCGGGCTGCGCCCGCGATCCGGAATGACAATAGCGGATGATCAGAGGCGGTCCGCGGGCGACTTCTTCAACAGCTTGAAGCGGTCGGGATCGAGCCCGAGGCTTGAGCGGACCGGCGCGGCGGGCTGATCGGGCGCGAGCCGCGGCGCCAGGGGGGTCGCTTCGCTCACCCCGCGCCAGCGATCGAGCACCGCGGTGACGAACTCGAAGCCGAGGCCGTTCTCGACATCGACCTCGCCGCCGGCTCCCACCTCGCTGCGCGGAAGCTGGTGCGGCTCGAGCCGCCGGAAGCACATGCGCATCGGCAGCGCCACGCCCTCGCCGAAGGCAAGGCATTCGCCGGTGCTGAGCGAGGGCAGGAAGTCGAGCAGGTTGGCGGCGGCGTCGGACACGGCTGAGCGCAGGATCGCCTGGTCGCGGTCGTTGGTCATGCGCAGCGCGAACAGCGTGCTGCACTGGGAGAGAATGGTGGGGTCGAGTTCGGCCGGCCGCTGCGTGACCACGCCGAGGAACACGCCGTATTTGCGGCCTTCCTTGGCGATGCGCGAGATCGAGCGGCGGGTCGGCCCGAAGCCGCTGTTGCGGTCGGCCGCCACGTAGCGGTGCGCTTCCTCGCACACCACGAGCAGCGGCGCGGCGCCGTCGCTCCACAGCGCGAAATCGAAAGCGAGGCGGCACAGCACCGAGACGGTCGCGTCCACCACCTCGGACGGGAATCCGGCGAGCTGCATCACCGTCATCGGCACACCGCGCGGCGGCAGGCGGAAGATTTCCGAAAACACCTCCGCCATCGTGTCGCCGCCGACGTTGGCGTTATCGAACATGAAGGCGTAGCGTTGGTCGTTGCAAATAGTTTCGATGCGCGTCATCAGCCGGTGATAGAGCATGCGCGACGCACGGTTTTCGAGCTTGCCCATGCGGGAGTCGAGCTGGGCGAGCAGATCCGCCATACGGTAGGGCACCGGATTGTCGACCATCGAGCCGCTCTTGATCTCGGTGCGCTTGACCAAGGGGCGCTCGTTCGGGCCGCGGTATTGCGCATAAGCGGCCTTGGCGAGCGGGATCACCTCGGCGAGGATATCGACCTCTTCCTGCAGGCCGGGGCGACCGCCAAAGAACACGTCGACGATTTCCTCGAAGTTGAACATCCAGAACGGCAGCTTGAGATTGCGCGGGCTGAGCACCTGCGCGCGCTCGCCGAAGCAGTGGCCATATTCGTTGTGGGCGTCGAGCATGAAAATGCGCAGATCGGGCCGCGCGCGCAGCAGTTCGTGAATCATCACCGCAACCGCGCTTGACTTGCCGACCCCGGTCGAGCCGAGCACCGCGAAATGCTTGTTGAGCATGTCGTTGGCGCTGAGGAAGGCGCCGGTCGCGCTGTCCTGATGCAGATGGCCGACGGTGATCGCGTCGGGGTCGTCGAGATCGAATACCAGACCGAGTTCACGCGAGCCCACCGCCATCGCCGTATCGGAAATCGCCGGATAGGTGGTGACGCCGCGCCGGAACCGCGCCGCCGGCGTGTTGTGGTCGAGGATTTCGCCGACAATGTCGAGATGGGCGGCCGCCGCGAACCTGCTGCCGTCCGTCGCTCCCTCGGTGGTCAGGGCGACATCGGTCACGACGCCAAGCAGGAGCGACTTGCCGGCGCGAATGCCGACGAACTTGCCGACCGTGACCCGCGCCTCTTCCAGATCGTGCGCAGAGACTGCCGGGAACTCGACTTTGGCCTGGGAACCGCGCACCGAGAGCACGCGGCCAAGCGGCGGCTCGCGAACGGCCGCGCCGTCCGCTTGAGCCTGAGAGTGGTCGGTGTGCTGCATGTCTCCTCGTCCCCCTGCAGGATTTTTGTTCCCCGCCGGGTCTTAGCCGACCGCGCTCTATATTCTGTTAAGCCGCCGCGCTCGCACAGGCGCGCGCCATGTCCTTGCCGCACCGTCAGGAACGTGCGCGTACGAAGGTGGTTAACGATCGGCTACTGCCTCGGGATTCTCAGCCCGTGCAGCGGGTGCCGCGCGATGACACGAAAGGCGGCGCCGCGATCCGCCTGGCGCACGAGCGACACCGCATCGATCTCGACCGGGGCCGCCGCCAGCGGCGCGAAGGCCGCTGCCAGCGCGGCTTGCCAGCGCGCCTGCTCGGGCGCCGGCAGCCGGCCGGTGAGCGTCATGTGAAAGCGGAATTCCGAAAACACATAGGGGTAGCCCCAGCGCTCGAGGAACTCGACTTGGCGCGGCGACAGCCGCGCGGCAAGGCGCCGCTCGCGGTCATGCGGCGTTAACGCTGCGCGGAAAGCGCTGAACGCGGTGACGCAATCGCCGGCCAATGTGCGCACCGCATCCTCCGGCCCGGCCGGCACCAGGGCGGTGAAACTCCCGATTCCGGCGACCTTGAGCGGCCCGAGCGGCACCGGCGAACGGCCACGTGCGAATGCGCCGATGGCCTGCGCGAGTTCACCTTCCGATCGACCGGGCGCCAACTCGAACGGCGCCATCAGCGTGCCGTGGAAACCGTAGCGGGCGGGCTCGGCGACCGCCGCCGCTGCCGCGCCAGCATCGATGCCGTCGAGCTTGCGCCGCGCGACCGGCGCGCCGGCGTCGCAGTCGTAGCCGAGCATTCCGGCGCCGAAGCGGGCCAGCGGCGAGTCCGGCGGCGGCGTGAAATAGAGCGCGAAGCGTGGTTGCGCCGTCATGGTGTTGTGCTCGATGCACGCGTTGCAATCGTGTCATATACCGGGTCTATGGCCGCGGGTACGAGTGGGAGATCGCCTATGATGAAATTCAACGCCGCGAGAGCCATGCTGTTTGCCGCCCTGATCGCTGGACCGATCAACGCCGCCGCGCAGCAGCCGCATAACCTGGTGCTGTTCGTCCCCGACGGCCTGCGGGCACTGCTGGTCACTCCCGAGAGCGCACCGACCATGGCGGCGGTGCGCGATGAGGGCGTCAATTTCAGAAATCCGCATTCTCTGTTTCCGACCTTTACGATGGCGAACGCCTCCGGTCTTTCGACTGGGCATTCCCTCGGCGACACCGGCGTGTTCAGCAACACCCTGTTCAGCGGTTATCCCATTCCTCCCACCAATACGGTCACGCCCTTCATCGAGAACGACACGACGCTCGGCAACATTGATGCGCACTTCGGTGGCAGCTTCATCTCCGAGGAGAGCGTGCTCGCGGCGGCGCGCCAACAGGGCCTGAGCACGGCCGCGATCGGCAAGCTCGGCCCGACCTTGCTGTTCGACCACACCGACCGGACGGGCGAACCGAGCATCATCTTCGACGATTGGACCGGCAGCGAGCACGGCATTCCGCTGTCGCAGGAGATCAGCGATGCGCTGACCGCGGCAGGACTGCCGCTCAAGGCACCTTCGCGCGGGGAAAACGGCAAGCCGGGCAATGCCACGACCCCCGGCACGCTGGTCGCCAATCTCGCGCAGCAGGCCTATTTCGCCGAAGTTGCGGCGAAGATCGTGTTGCCCCTGTTCAAGGCGCGCAACAAGCCCTTCGTGCTGGTGTTCTGGTCGCGCGATCCCGACGGCACGCAGCATTATCAGGGGGACAGCCTCAACCAACACACGCCGGGCATCAACGGGCCGACCTCGCGGGCGGCGTTGAAGAACGCCGATGACAATCTCAAAACAATCCGCCAGGCCCTCGATGATCTCGGGCTCGCGGCGAGCACCGACATCGTGATCGCCGCCGACCACGGCTTCTCGACCATCAGCAAAGAGAGCGCGACGAGCCCTGCCGCGAAGATGCATTATGCGGACGTGACTCCCGGGTTCCTGCCGCCAGGCTTCCTCGCCATCGATATCGCCAGGGCGCTCGACCTGCCGCTCTACGATGCTAACAACAACAACGCGCCAGTCGGCGAGGGCACCCATCCCAAGGCCGGCAACGGGCTGATCGGCCGGAACGCCGCGGCGCCGGACGTCGTCGTCGCGGCGAACGGCGGCTCCGACCTCGTCTATGTGCTCAACCGCGATCGCGCGCTCGTCGCCCGCATTGTCGAGGCGCTGTTCGCGCAGGATTACGTCAGCGGGCTCTTCGTCGACGATGACCTCGGCCCGATCGCCGGCACGCTAGCGCTCAGCGACATCAATCTCAGGGGCTCGGCGAAAATGCCGGTGCCGTCCATCGTGGTCAATTTCCGCAGCTTCAGCACGGGCTGCGAGCAGCCGGTGCTGTGCACCGTGGAAGTCGCCGATACGGCACTGCAGCAGGGTCAGGGGATGCACGGCAGTTTCAGCCGTGCGGACACGATGAACTTCATGGCGGCGATCGGTCCGAGCTTCAAGCGCGGCTACGCCGACAATAATCCCGTCAGCAACGCCGATATTGGGCAGACCTTGGCACGGGTGGTCGGGCTGAAGATTCCGTTCCGCGGGTCGCTGATGGGGCGCGTCATCGAGGAGGCGCTGCCGGGTGGGGCCGAGCCGGCCGTGACCACGCAAACCTTGCGGGCCCAACCCGCCGCCAACGCGCTCGCGACCGCCCTGAGCTATTCGCAGGTCGGCACCCCGCGCTATTTCTCCGCCGCCGGCTTTCCCGGCCGCACCGTCGGCCTGACGGAGCAGCGGGCGGAAGGACGCTAGCGTCCGCATCTGGCGAGGTTTTCGCGCCATTGCTATGGCGCCGCAATGGCGCCGCGCGAGCGATTGCCCTTGCGCCGGGCGCCCGTGTATGGTCGCGCCCCTTTGCCCGACGGATTCCCCTAAATGGCCCGCGACGAAGTCGACATGACGCCGGTCGAGACGCGCGACGACCTCGTCGCGTGGCTTGCCGCGGGCGTCAAGCCGAAGTCGCGCTTCCGTATCGGCACAGAGCACGAGAAATTCCCGTTCGCGGCCGGGCGCCACGAACCCGTGCCCTACGAAGGTCCGCGCGGCATCCGCGCGCTGCTCGACGGCATGCAGATGCTGCTCGGCTGGGAGCCGATCACCGACGAAGGCAACATCATCGGGCTGCTCGACGTGACCGGCGGCGGCGCCATCTCGCTCGAGCCGGGCGGCCAGTTCGAGTTGTCTGGCGCGCCGGTCGAGACCGTGCACCAGACCTCGACCGAACTGCAGGCGCATCTTGCGCAGTTGCGCGAGGTGGCGGAGCCGCTCGGCATCGGCTTTCTCGGCCTCGGCATGAGTCCGAAATGGAGTCTCGCGGAGACGCCGGTCATGCCCAAGCAGCGCTACCGCATCATGACCCGCTACATGCCGAAGGTCGGCCGCTACGGCCTCGACATGATGTACCG
>JAFAUQ010000096.1 GCA_019243195.1 Hyphomicrobiales bacterium | reverse complement strand
GCTTCGCCGCCGCCGGCTTCTATGTGCATTACCGCGGCAAGGTGCGTCACGGCTTCTTTCGCCAGCTGACCGACCATTCGACCCTGCTCGCCCCCTACAACGCGCTGATGTACCTGTTTTCCGCGGTGCCGAACCGCCCGGTGCTGCCGACCAGCTACTTTCCCGAGCTCGCGAAACTGCGCGAGAATTGGCAGACCATCCGCGAGGAGGCGCTGGCGCTGTTCGACGAGGGGCACATCCGCGCGGCGGCGAAATACAACGACTGGGGCTTCAACTCGTTCTTCCGCAGCGGCTGGAAGCGGTTTTATCTGAAGTGGTACGAGGACTTCCTGCCTTCCGCCGCGACCATGTGCCCGAAGACGGTCGCGCTGTTGCAGGACATGCCGACGGTGCACGGGGCGATGTTCGCGCTGCTGTCGCCCGGCGGGCGGCTGGTCGCGCACCGCGATCCCTTCGCCGGCTCGCTGCGCTATCACCTCGGGCTGGTGGTGCCGAAGTCGGACAAGCCGTGCCGCATCATCGTCGACGGCGAGCCGCATAGCTGGCACGATGGCGAAGATTTGCTGTTCGACGAGACCTACATCCATACCGCGGAAAACATGACCAGCGAGACGCGCATCATCCTGTTCTGCGACGTCGAGCGGCCGCTCAAGACGCGGTTCATGACCAACATGAACCGCTGGGTGATCCATCACATCGTCAAGGCGACCACAACCCAGAACGTCGACGGCGAGAAGGTCGGCTTCGTCAACAAGGCGTTCGCCTTCGTTTATCCGATCCGCATGGTCGGCAAGCGCATGAAGGCGTGGAACCGGCGCGTCTATTACGTGGTCAAATACGCGCTGGTGGCAGCGTTGCTCGCGGCGATCCTGGTCCCCGCGCTGATGCGTTAGAGCATGATCCCGAAAAGTGGATACCGGTTTTCGGATAAGATCATGCTCCAGCAATAAGGTAGCGCGGGATGTTATCATCCCGCGCTAGCGACGCGTGGTCGCCTTGCCAGCGGCAGGGCGCGCGCGTATCCACTAGTGCCGCGAACCCGAAGTTCGCACTGCAATTGCCGCGAATCCGATTGCGAACTTCGGGTTCAAAGCGGCACTATAATCTTAGTATTGCTAGTGTCCTTCGATTCCGAAGTTCGCTACGGAGCGCGCGGCAAACTCAGGCGAATTTCGGAATCGGGACACTAGCGCGGAAGGGGTGCTTCGATGGGCCTGCGCTATCTCGACATGGAGGCGTTCCGCGCAACGCCGCGTGCGAGCGAGCCGTTCGAATATCTGGTCGTGCCGGGGTTCGTGCGCGGTGACGCGTGCGCGCGCATCAATGCGGATTACCCGAAGATTTCCGAGCGCGGCAGTTTCCCGGTCGCCCACCTTTCTTTCGGGCCGTCGTTCCAGGAATTTCTCGACGAGCTGGAGAGCGACGAGTTCCGCGTCGCGTTCCAGGAGAAGTTCGGGGTCGACCTGAGCGGCCGACCGACCACCGTCACGGTGCGCGGCCAATGCAGCCCCAAGGACGGCCAGATCCATACGGATTCGCTTAGCAAGATCATCACCGTGCTTATCTATATGAATCCGAGCTGGGAAGAATCCGGCGGCCGCCTGCGCCTGCTGCGCTCGGGTGACGATCTCGACGACGTCATCACCGAAGTCCCGCCCAACGAGGGCACGCTGCTCGCCTTCAAACGGGCCGACAACTCCTGGCACGGACACAAGCCGTTCAGCGGGCCGCGCCGCGCCATCCAGTTCAACTGGGTGACCTCGGAGGGTAACCGGCGCATCGCCATGCTCCGGCATCACCTCTCGGCGCCGTTCAAGCGCGTGCTCGGCGCGCTACGCCCCGGCCACGCGGGCGATCGCGCCGCGGCGCGCCATTGACGCTGCTGCCGCACCGCCGATGCGGCCGCCCCGCGCGCAAGAAATTTCAATGACTTCTCAGGATCTGCGCACGCGCGACTTCCGCCGGATTCTGCTGATCAAGCTCTCCGCCGTAGGCGACGTGGTGCACACGATCCCGGTGCTCAACAAGCTGCGCCGGCGCTATCCCGCAGCGCGCATCGATTGGCTTATCACGCCCGCCATCGCCGAGTTGATCCGCCACCATCCGGCGGTGAGCAACGTCGTGCTGTTCAGGCGCGAGGATTGGTCGACGCCGTGGCGGACCGCCGCGCTCGGCCGCGTGGCGAAGCTCGCGGCCGAATTGCGCTGCGCCCGTTACGACCTGATCGTCGATATGCATGGGCAGTTCCGCACGGCCTTCTTCACCCTTGCGGCCGGCGCATCGGTGCGCATCGGTTTCGACCGGCCGCGCCCGGAAGTCTGGCACGCGTCCGAGCGCAGCTTTCCGCTCGACGCCTACAAACACGCCTGGAAGGGTGCGCGCGAAGCCTCGTGGCTCGCCTATACCCATCGCATCCCCGTGCCGACCCTCGATGTGCACGCGGTCGACCGCTACCTCACGGTCGCCCCGATGCTCGGGCTCGACGACGGCCCGGCGGATTTCTCGTTTCCGGTGCCGGCCGATGCGATCGCGCGCGTCCACGGGCTGTTGTCGGCGAACGGAATTGCACCAGGGGAGGGCGTTCTCCTATGCGCGCCCGGCACCAACTGGGAAACCAAACACTGGAGCCCCGAGCGGTTCGCGGAGGTGACGCGCCATTTTCTCGCGCGCGGCTGGCGCATGGTGCTGATCGGATCGGAGCGCGAGCTCGCGGTTTGTGCGCGCGTGGCGGCCGCGGCGCCCGGCACGCTCGACCTGTGCGGCGCGACTACGCTCACCGAACTCGCCGCGCTCGTCCGGCGCAGCAGCGGCGCCATCACCAACGACTCCGGCCCCATGCACATGGCGGTCGCGCTCGACCGGCCGGTGGTCAGCGTGTTCGGTCCGACCGACGCGTTGTGGATCGGACCTTATCGCCGTCCCGACGCGGTGCTGCGCGCCGACCTGCCATGTGCGCCGTGTTATCTGCGGCAATTGCGCCACTGCCGTCACGGTCATGCCTGCATGGGTGAGATCACCGCCGCCGATGTGATCGAGCGCATGGAGGCGACGCTCGCCGCGGCGCATCCGGCAATCGCCGCCGAAGCGATGCCGGCGGCCGGCTGATCAAACGATGGACGGAACGCTGACCGCACCCTGGTTCGACCGCGCACGCCTCGAGCGCGCGGCCGATCTCCTGGCGGCCGCGGTGCTGGTATCGATTCCGTGGTCGACGACGGCGACGGCGGTCCTGATCGTGCTCTGGCTCCTGGCCTTGGTGCCGACGGTCGACTGGCTCGCGGTACGGCGCGAGCTGTTGTCGCCGGCCGGCGGTCTGCCGGTGGCGTTTTTTCTGCTCGCCGCTGTCGGCATGCTGTGGGCCGACGTGCCGTGGCGCGAGCGACTGGGCGGGCTCGATTCCTTTCACCGTTTGCTGGTCATTCCTTTGCTGCTGGCGCAGTTCCGCCGCTCCGGCAACGCCCGTTGGATCATCCTCGGCTTTCTCGCTTCCTGCACCGTCCTGCTGGTCGCCTCCTATGTCCATTTTGTCTGGCGGCAGTGGATTCCCGATCCCGATCGTTGGACGGCGTACGGGATTCCGGTGAAGGATTACATCCTGCAAAGCGGCGAGTTTCAGCTTTGCGCGTTCGCTCTCGCTTATGCGGCGGTGGAGGCGTGGCGCGCGCAACGACGGAAGCTGGCACTTACGCTCGGCGTTCTCGCGTGCGTTTTTCTCGCCAACATCGTCTATATCGTCACCGGACGTACCGCCATTGTGGTGATGCCGGTGCTGCTCGCGCTGTTTGGGTTGCGCCTGTTCGGTTGGCGCGGCGTGCTTGGCGTCGTCCTTGCCGGAGTGCTGATTGCCGCGGCCGCGTGGTTCTCTTCCAACTATCTGCGCATGCGGGTGTTGGGCGCCTGGACTGAAGCTTATAGTTACGAGACCCAGAGCGCCGACACGTCGGCGGGCGAGCGTCTCGAGTTCTGGAAGAAGTCGTTGCGCTTCATCGCCGCCGCGCCGGTCGTCGGCCACGGGACCGGCTCGATCAGGGAGCAGTTCAGCCGCGTCGTCGGCACCAGCGGCCCCTCGACCATCATCTCCGAGAATCCGCATCAGCAGACGCTTACGGTGGCGATCCAGCTTGGCCTTGTCGGCGTTCTTGTCCTCTACGCCATGTGGATCGCGCACCTCGTGCTGTTTCGCGGCGGAGGGCTCATCGGCTGGTGCGGCTTGTCGCTGGTCGCGCAGAATATCGTCTCGTCGCTGTTCAATTCCTATCTGTTCGATTTTACCCAGGGCTGGTTCTACGTCTTCGGCGTCGGAGTGTTGGGCGGTGCCGTGCTGGGCATGAGTGCCCGGAAGTCCGCCGCGTCCGAGTAACGTGGAATGCTGGCGCGTCTCAATCAGCGAATCAAAAGCACTGGCGCGTACGGGCGTTACAAACACAGTCTCGTCTATGTGACGCTGCGGGAATGGGACAAGGCGCTTCAGCGGAAATTCCACCTGCGAAAATACCGCGGGACCGCCTTTAGCTGTCCGGTATGCGGCGTGGGCCTTTCAGGTTTCATCAGCGCCGGTTCTTACGTGCGGATGGCGCAGGTGCACGGCTATATCTATCCGCTCGAGGCTATCGAAACCTTCAACGTCGCCGCCTATTCGTGTCCGAGTTGCGACGCTTCCGATCGCGAGCGGCTCTACGCGCTCTATTTCGACCGTGTATTTGCCGCACGGGACCCGACGCGGCGCTGTCGCCTGCTCGAGTTCGCGCCTTCGTTCGGCTTGGCGCGCAAGCTCAAGCGCATGCCGTTCATCGACTACCGCAGCGCCGATCTTGAGCGCAACAACGTCGATGACCGCCTCGACATCACCGACATGCGCGGCTACGCCGACGGTTCGTTCGACATCGTCCTCTGTTCGCACGTGCTCGAGCACGTGCCCGACGACCGCCGGGCCATGCGCGAGCTTCGCCGCATCCTGCGGCCGGACGGCTTCGCCATCGTGATGGTGCCGCTGGTGCATGGGGTCGACGAGACCAACGAAGATCCGGCAATCGACACGCCGGCCCTGCGGTGGAAGTACTTCGGCTCGGACGATCACGTGCGCCAATACGGCCGGCGGGATTTCGCCGACCGGCTCATTGCCTCGGGCTTTGCGGTCGAGCGGCTCGGCATCGACTTCTTCGGTGAGGGTGCCTTCCGGCGCGCTGGCATTGCGGCAGACTCGGTCCTGTATGTCGTACGGAAATCGCCGGTAACTAGTGCCGCGAACCCGAAGTTCGCACCATAATTGCCGCGAGTCCGAATGCGAACTTCGGGTTCAAAGCGGCACTAGAATCATAGATTTGCCAGTGTCCTTCGATTCCGAAGTTCGCTTCCGAGCCAGCCGCATGATCTGGCGAACTTCGGAATCGGGACACTAGCTTCGGCTGCCGCCCAGTAGCGCCGCGCCGCAAAGGCGGCTATTGGTCTGACGCCGGGGCACGACCGGTTTTTAGTCACATTGGACAATGCGCCGACTGCCGACCTTCACGCCGCGCACGGCCCTCATCGTCGCGCATGATCTGCTCGCGACCGCCGCGGCGATCATCGTGACGTTCTACCTGCGCTTCGAGGGCCCCGGGCTTGCCCAGCGCTGGGACCTGCTTCTGGCGGTGCTGCCCGGCTTTCTCATCTACGCCGCCGCGGTCTACGCATTCTTTCAGCTTTACAAGACCAAATGGCGCTTCGCCTCGCTCCCGGACCTGTTCAACATTTTCCGTGCGGTGACGGTGCTGGCACTCTCGCTGCTGGTTCTCGATTATATCCTGGTTGCGCCCAACCTTTACGGCACTTTTTTCTTCGGCAAGATCACGATCGCGCTCTACTGGTTCGTACAGATATTTTTCCTCGGCGGCTCGCGCGTCGCCTACCGTTATTTTCACTACACCCGCGTGCGCCACCGTGCCGGTCGCGCGGATTCCGCGCCCACGCTGGTGCTCGGCCGCGCCGCCGATGCCGAGGTGCTGCTGCGCGCGATCGAAAGCGGCGCGGTGAGGAAAATCTGGCCGGTCGGAATCCTCTCGCCGTCGAACGCCGACCAGGGGCAAAGCATCCGCGGCGTTGCCGTGCTCGGTACTCTCGATGAGCTGGAGGAGACGCTGACGAACCTCGCCGCGCGCGGCACTCCGGTCGCCCGTCTCGTGCTCACGCCGTCGGCGCTGGCGCCCGAGGCGCATCCCGAGGCGATCCTGATGCGGGCGCGCCGGGCTGGGCTTGCGGTGAGCCGGCTGCCTTCGCTCGACGAAGGCGAGGCGCCGCGGCTGGCGCCGGTCGCGGTCGAAGATTTGCTGCTGCGGCCGAGCGTGAAGATCGATTACCGGCGGCTGGAATCTTTCATCAAAGACAAAGCCATCGTCGTCACCGGCGGCGGCGGCTCGATCGGCGCGGAAATTTGCGACCGCGTCGTCACCTTCGGGGCGGCGCGGCTGCTCATCATCGAGAACTCCGAGCCGGCGCTGCACGAGGCGTTGGAAGCTTTCGCCGCGAACAATGGGCGCGCCCGGGTTGAGGGACGCATCGCCGACGTGCGCGACCGTGCGCGCATGTTCCGTCTGATCGGCGAGTTCAAGCCCGACATGGTGTTCCACGCCGCCGCGCTCAAACACGTGCCGCTGCTCGAAACCGACTGGGCCGAGGGGGTCAAGACCAACGTGTTCGGCTCGGTCAACGTGGCGGACGCGTCCGTCGCCGCCGGCGCGCGTGCCATGGTGATGATTTCGACCGATAAGGCGATCGAGCCGGTCTCGGTCCTCGGTGCCACCAAGCGGTTTGCGGAAATGTACTGCCAGGCGCTCGATGCCGACGCGGCGCGCCGCAGCGACGGGACGCGCGAGCCGATGCGGCTCATCGCCGTGCGCTTCGGCAACGTGCTCGCCTCGGACGGGTCGGTGGTGCCGAAGTTCAAGGCGCAGATCGAGGCCGGCGGGCCCGTCACCGTCACGCACAAGGACATGGTGCGCTACTTCATGACCATCCGCGAGGCTTGCGACCTCGTCGTCACCGCGGCGAGTCATGCGGCGAGCCCCGCGCGCACCAACGCCTCGGTCTATGTGCTCAACATGGGCCAGCCGGTGCGCATCTCGGAACTGGCGGAACGCATGATCCGCCTCTCCGGCCTCGAGCCGGGGCAGGACATCGACATCGTGTTCACCGGCATCCGGCCGGGCGAGCGGCTCGAGGAAATCCTGTTTGCGCGCGAGGAGCCGACCGCGGAGGTCGGCATCGCCGGAATCGTCGCCGCGCGGCCGGTGTGCCCACCGCTCGAAGCGATGCGCGGCTGGCTCGCCGCCCTTGAGCAAGGGCTTTCCCGCGACGAGCGCGCGGTGATCGACAACGTGCTGCGCGACGCCGTGCCGGACTTCCGCGGGGAAGCCGCGTAGCGATTATGCGGATATTTACTGAGTTTCTCCTCTATGCGGCTTCCGCCTTGAAACGAACACACCGAGGTCCCACATAGTGTCCAGCTGCCCTTTCCGGGCGCTTGCGAGCCGCGTGTACGGATTCCCGTCAAACGGTCTCTGGCTCGCTCCTTAAATTCCCACGACACCTGAATCGCGCGGGGTGTCCTAACCCGCAACGCCGGCCCCGGCGCATCGCGCACGGGCGCGCCGGCGCGCATATAGAAAGTGCTTCATTGACTTCCTTCGACGGCTTCGGCCTCAACGAGGCGATTGCGCGTGCAATCGCCGAAGAAAAATACCTCACCCCAACCCCGATCCAAGTGCAGACCATCCCGGTCGTCATGTCGCGCCGCGACGTGATCGGGATCGCCCAGACCGGCACCGGCAAGACCGCCGCCTTCGCGCTGCCCATCCTGCAGCAGCTGGCCACGAACCCGCGCACGCCGGAGCGCAAAAGCTGCCGCGTGCTTGTCCTCAGCCCGACCCGCGAGCTGTCCGGCCAAATCCTCGACAGCTTCCGCACCTACGGCCGTCATCTACGCATCCGCACTGCGCTCGCGATCGGCGGCGTGCCGATGGGCGGACAGGTGCGCGCGCTGCTGGGCGGCGTCGATGTCCTGGTGGCGACGCCGGGGCGCCTGCTCGATCTCGTCAAAAGCAATGCGCTCCGTCTCGGCGGGGTCGAAGTGCTGGTGCTCGACGAAGCCGACCGCATGCTCGACATGGGCTTCATTCATGATATCCGTAGGATCGTGGCCATGCTCCCGGCCAAGCGGCAGACGCTGTTGTTCTCCGCGACGATGCCCGGCGCCATCGCCGAGTTGGCAACGCAGTTGCTGCGCGACCCGGTCCGGGTCGCGGTGACGCCAGCGG
This sequence comes from Hyphomicrobiales bacterium, assembly GCA_019243195.1. Classification (GTDB taxonomy): domain Bacteria; phylum Pseudomonadota; class Alphaproteobacteria; order Rhizobiales; family Xanthobacteraceae; genus AP-16. The sequence goes on along the minus strand of JAFAUQ010000096.1, from coordinate 10,328 downwards.
CCTCGACCGTCGAGCGCATCGAGCAACGGATCATCCACGTCGACCGCGCCGCAAAGCCGGCGGTCCTGGTCGATATGCTGAAGCGCGGGGCAATCGACCGCGCTCTCATCTTCACGCGCACCAAGCACGGCGCCGACAGGGTCGTGCGCCAACTGACCAATGCCGGCATCGCCGCCCAGGCGATCCATGGCAACAAATCACAGGGTCAGCGCGAGCGTGCGCTCGCTCTGTTTCGCCGCGGCGACGTGAGAACCCTCGTTGCCACCGATATCGCCGCGCGCGGCATCGACGTCGACGGCATCAGCCACGTGGTGAACTTCGACCTGCCGAACATCCCGGAAACCTACGTGCACCGGATCGGCCGCACGGCGCGCGCCGGCGCGGATGGCACGGCAATATCCCTGTGCGATCGCGAAGAGTTGACGTTCCTGCGCGACATCGAGAAGCTGATCGGCAAGTCCATTACGTCCGATAATCGCCCGCGGGCGAATGGCAACGGGCCGGGCGCTCATCGCCATGCCGGCCGGCGTCATGCGCCTTCTCGCGCTGAACCGCGGCGGCGCCACGAGAACACCGCACCCCCGCCACGCCCCGCGCGGGAACAAGTGACCGACCCGCACGCGATCGCCTCGGTCGGCTTCATGCGCCGGAGCACCGGGCAGCGACGCTTGCCGCGATAATCTCGTGCTTTGCGCGGGAAGAGGTGTTGCAAGCTCAAGAGCGGTGCGCCACTAGGTGACCACTTTGGTGCACCTACCCGCGATCTTCCCCTATCTTGAGGCCCGCTCTCGAGGGCATCTTGGACGAGACTTCTCAAGTTGAGTTGTTCGCCTTCTTCAAGAAATAAATCAGGCGGGATGATGACTCGAAGAAAAAGTCATCCCTTTAGTTGCTACAAGGCCTCGAGCATTGGCAAAATGTTCGGCTTCGGACTCTAGTATTGACCCAGCTGCGGGCGCCGCGCGATCATCGCGGTCAGGCGGAGCCGGGCTAGCAATTGCAGATTTCGATATTATGTTAGTTTGCTGTCCGTGGTGGAAGTCGGAGTAAAGGACAATGGCTGAAGTTGATTATGACGCCGAGGCCGAGTTGTTTCCCGCCCCGGGGCGAAGGGCCAAGCGGCGCCCCGTTTCTTACAAGCGATTTGCGCGCGCCGCGGACGCAATCCGCTTCGCAATCGAAGAACTCCCGTCGGAACACCTTCTCGGCGCTTATCTGGAGGTCGACGAGCAGCGATTCGATGGCGATGGAATCCGGCGCCTATACGCGAGCCATGAGTATCCGCTCGCGCGCAAGAAACTCGCCGCGTGAGACCGCCGACTGCAAACCGGTGGAAACTTGCATGCGATGAGCTCGGATAATGCGAACGACAGGGCATGACCATGACGGATCGAACGATCGAGCTTGACCGACATCGGGGAATGGCCGCCCAGAAGGCTACCGAGATACGCCGCCAGATCGCCGAAGTTGAGGCCAACCGGCAGACATTGCGCGCCCGGCAGGAGGAACTGGAGAAAAACCTGCTCGCGGCGCCGGCGTTGAACTGGCACGAAGCCAGCGAAAAGGCCCGCTATCTGCTCATGATTTTTTCCGCCACTCCGGACGCCCAGGATCCGCGCAGACAGAAGCTGATCGACAACGTGCTCGACGACTTCACGCGGCTGTGCCGCGAAACGTCCGAACAACCTCATCCGGCGAAAGATTGATCTGCCGCAGCGACGATTTAGGCAGTGACTGGGCTGACGCGGCATGCCACTCAGCTTCCCGAACCTGAGCCGTTCCTTCGACGCGACACGCCGCGCCGTTCGATTCTGGGGCTACGATAGTGCAATGGAATTTTCGTTCTTCGTGACCGAGGATGCCCTCAAGCGAGTGGCCCCCGATATGCGGCGCGACAAAGCGGAAATTCTCAGCACCTTCGACAATAATCGCGACCTTATCTGCCGGACCGCCGCCAAGGTCTTTGCACGCGGTCGCAGAGGCTCTTACGAGCTGGTCCCGGATGATTTCTAGACCGGGCCTAAAATCGCACATGAATAAGGTGCCTATCCGCGGGAAAGGATATTGCCGAGACCAATTTCGAAGCGCGACGGCGCGCACGTCGCCAGCGCGCGATGATGGACAACGGGCCCGCGATGCCATGGCCGATTTTCGCGGCGAGGCGGCGTAAGGGTTACAGGAAAAACGGCAGCGGGGGCTTCGCGATCATCAGCCAGAAGATCGCGAGGACCGCGGCGAACGCCGGGAAGCCGAAGGCGAACCACCACCAGAAAAGCTTATGATATTGCGGTGGCGGCGGGCGGTTCTCTCGCACTGCTGCCGCGGCGAGATCGCGCATTTTCATTTGCATCCACACCACCGGCAGCCAGAACGCGCCGGTGAATAAATAAAGCACGATCGACCAAGCGATCCAGCCGTCAAGGAGCGAATAGCCGACATTTTGTGCGAGCAGCACGCCGGTGATCGGTTGCACGACCACGGCGGTGGCGGTGAACAGGAAATCCGCGCGCACCACGAGTCGTGCCGTGCCGGCGATCGTCGCCGGATTGCCGGAGAGATGCGCGGCGAGCATGAAGAAGGCGATGCCGGCGCCGGTCCCGAGCAGCACGGTCGCGCCGATCACGTGAAGAAATTTCAGGATGAAATAAGCCGTCATCGGTCTTCGGCGATGGCGATGGCGACGAGGATCAGCGCCATGATCGGCCAGATTTTCAGCAGCGGGCCGATTGGATCGATCCATAGGTGGGGCCCCAGCACGGTGCCGATGATCGCATAGACGAACGAGATCGCGAGCGCCGCGTAGAGCGCTCGGTTGGTCGTGCGCCGGAACGCGATGCCGATCCCGATGCAGATATCCGCCGCGGCGCCGGCGATGACGGTCGCCTCCGCAAGTCCGTGCCTCACGCCGCCTTCGAGCATCAGATCGACGCCTTTCTGCCAACCGGGTCCGAGCGCCATCAGTCCGGTAGTGATCCAGAACAAAGATAGAATCACGAACACCAGCGGCTTGAGCAGATAAAGCCGGGCAAACCAGCGCTCCTGCACGGACGACGGTTCGGCCGACAACACCGCCGCCGGATCGCGCGGCTCAACGCCGGTCGCGCGGGTCAGGGGGGCCGGATCGCCGATCGCGCCGCGCAGGATTTCCCGGCGGGCCGTGGTGCGCACCGGCGGGCGCCAGCTAAGCCAGGCGACCGCATCGCTGAGTTTGTAGATGAAGCTGGCGAGCGCGGCGGGCATCCGAAACGTGCGCGCCTGCGGCCAGCGCAGCCAGCGGCGCAACAATGCCACTGTCTCATCGAAGCTCCACGTGCGCGGGCCGACCACGTCGAAGGCGCGGCGCACCGGCGCACCCGACGTCAGAAAGAACATCACCGCGTCGACGAGATCATCGAGATGGACGATCTGCAGCGGGCCCGTTTCCGGCATGACCGGCAGCACCGGCAGAGCGGCGAGGCCGCGCATCAACGCGCTGCCGCCGTAGGCGGCGCGGCCGATGACCACCGACGGGCGGAGGATCACCCAATCGAGATCGCGCTCCATCAACGCCTGATCGCCCATGAGTTTTGTGCGCGAGAATTCGGTTGGCGTCTCGCGGTCGACTCCGACGGCCGAGAGGTGGATGACGCGGCGCACGCCGGCGCGCTCACAGGCGTGGAACAGCGCGGCGGCGCCGGCCGCGTGCACGCCGTGTGTCGACTCGCCCGGCGCGTCTTGCAGCAGCCCGGCGCAGTTCACGACCGCGTCCACACCGGCCAGGCGAGGCAGCCAATCGGCTTCGGTCGTACGCGCGAGGTCGATGTCGATGACATCGGCCGGCACGAGGCCCAGGTCAGCCGGCCGGTGGACCATCGCCACGATGCTGTCGCCGCGCGTCGCCAGCCGCGCGCACACGGCGGAGCCGATCAGTCCGCTCGCGCCGACGACCATCACGCGCATGCAATAATTCCTCAGCGCTGCTTTCCGCGCACGAAGGCACGCAGCAGCCACGCCACCACCGCTGCCCCCGCGGAGAGCGTTGCAATCGCGACCGGCCAGCCGGGCATGGCCACGCTGACGACGGCGAGTATCGCCAGCGCGAGATTGACGGCGAACACCCGGCCGACGATCTCGCTCACGCTCAAACCACGGTCGGTCGCGCGCTGATAAAAATGCGTGCGGTGCGCCTGCCATACGCGCTCGCCGGCAAGGAGGCGCCGCGCCAAGGTGAGGCTGGCATCGGCCAAATAATAGAGCGGCAGCAGCAGCGCGGCGGCGACATAGCCATCGAGCGCGAGCAGGATCAGCAGCCACGCCAGCAGGAGCCCGATCGGCAGGCTGCCCACGTCGCCGAGAAAGAGCCGCGCCACCGGCCGGTTGAACGGCGCAAAGCCGGCGATCGCGCCGAGCAGCGCCAGCGCCGCAACGACCGCAGCAGACGGCAGAGCGCCGAGCCAGCCGATGATGACGAGCCCGCCCGCGACCGGGATCGTTTCGGCAACGGTCATCCAGTCGATGCCGTCCATGAAATTCGCGAGGTTGACGAACCACAGCGCGGCTGCGCCCAGGAGCGCAAGTTCGAACCACCAGGGCAGGGCAGGAACGATCCGCAGCTCCGCCGGCAGCGCCGCGATGATCATGGAGACGGCGAGCGCCTGGAGCAGCAGGCGCGGCAGCACCGGCATGGGCCGTACGTCGGCAACCGCGCCGGTCGCGGCGATGAGCACCGCGGCGCCAAATATCCAGGCGAGGTGGTCACGCTCGGTGGGCGACAAGGCCAGCGTTGCGGCCGCGAGCGCCACGATCGCGGTTGCGACCACGACCGCGATGCCGCCGCCCTGCGGCGTGGGCTCGAAATGGGACGAACGGGGGTTGGGCTGGGCGAGGGCGTGCCGGCGCAGTGCCGGCAGCAGCACGATAATCAATCCGGCGCTGATCGCCGCCGCGGCCGCCATCATCAGCGGTGCGAGAAGCCACAAGGAGACGGCTTGCGCCGGACCCGTCATTCGCCCCATCCCCGCGAGCTATGATACGGTCGATATCCTCGCAGACGCCCCAACTGAATGGAAGAAATCGCTATGCAGATCGGGTTCAACATTCCTGTCGCCGGACCACTCGGGACGCCTTCGTCCATGGCACGCCTTGCCGTCGAGGGCGAGGCGATCGGGTACGACTACGCCTGCGTCAGCGACCACGTGGTCGAGCCGCGCGACATCCGTTCGCGCTATCCCTACAGCGACACGGGCGAGTTTCCGCCGGCCTCGCGCGGCGAGCGTCACGAGCAGCTCACGGCCATCGCTTATCTCGCCGGCAAGACCTCACGCTTGCGCTTTCTCACCTCGGTGATGGTGGTGCCGCACCGGCCGGCGGTCCTCACCGCCAAGATGCTGGCGACGATCGACGTACTCTCGGGCGGGCGGCTGATTGTCGGCATCGGCGCCGGCTGGCTCAAGGAGGAGTTCGAGGCGCTGGGCACGCCGCCGTTCGAGGAGCGCGGCGCCGTCACCGACGAATACATGCGAGCGTTCCGCGAGCTGTGGACCAAGGACGCGCCGCAATTCGACGGCCGGTACGTCAAGTTCAAGGACGTGGTGTTTGCGCCCAAGCCGGTGCAGAAGTGCCCGCCTATATGGGTCGGCGGCGAAAGCGGGCCGGCGCTGCGGCGCTCCGCGCGCCTCGGCGACGGCTGGTACCCGATCGGCACCAACCCGCAGTTTCCGATGAACACGATGGGCCGCTATCGCGCGGCGGCCGAGCGGCTGCGCAAGCTCACGCAAGAGGCCGGACGCAAGGCCGGGGCCTGCGCGCTCACCTACCGGGTGCAGCGGTTCGGGCCGCAGGTGCCCGCCAAGGCCGACAACGGCGAGCGCATGCTGTTCTCTGGGAGCGACGCCGAAATCATCGAGGACGTGCGCGCGATGCGAGAGCTTGGGCTTGCGGCGCTCGATATCAATTTCGCCGCCGCGAGCACCGATGACGCGATCGCGACGATGCGGAAGTTCCACGAACAGGTGCTGGCGAAGGCGCTGTGAGTAAATTTATGCCGCTGCCAATACGGCTTTCTTGATCGACTGCGGTAAGGCGATCGGGCGAAAGAGGGCTTTCGGATAGAGATAGTCCTCCCCTGATTCATCGACGACGCGCAGCAGGCCGTGCTTTTCTGCGCCAGCATCCCGGAGCGCGACATAAATCTTGCGCTTCTCGAGAGAGACGCGATAGCCCTCATTCTCGACACAGACGACCAATTGTTTGGTTTGCGTTCTCGCCATGGTTTCAGCTTCACAGCAGGTGCTTGATCTTGAGTTCCTTGCGGCCGATTCCCGCCGCTTCATACCAATGTACCTCGGCTAGGTGCACAGAGCCATCGGGCAATCGCACGCGGGCAATCCCCTTGCGCTTGCGCCAACGGCCGCGGCCATAAGCCCTCCGCAGGCGGGCGATCTCGCGAATAGCTGATCCTACGGCGAAGGTTTCTATTTCAGAGATTTCGCCGACGATTTCGAACCGCATTGATGGCCCGCAGCCCCCCACCCGTCCGCGTGTTGCGCACGCAGCCACCGTCCCCTTCGGGGGAGGGATTAAAGCGCCGCTTCCGCGACCACGCGCAGCGCGTCGATCGTCACGTCGGCGAGCAGCAAGGTGCCGACCCGATTATCGCGCGCCAATTCCTGCCATGCCTGCAGGCGGTCCTTGATGCGCGCGGGCGGGCCGATCAGGCAGGTCTCGTCGATCAGCGCGTCCGGGACCGCGGCGGCGGCTTCGTTGCGCTTGCCGTCGAGGAACAAATCCTGGATGCGCGCGGCGGCTTCCTCGTAACCCATGCGCTTGACGAGATCGTTGTAAAAATTCTTGCTGCGCGCGCCCATGCCGCCGATGTAGAAGCCGAGCCCCGGCCGGATGGCGTCGCGGCAGGCGGCGATATCGTCGCCCATGCGGATGCGCACATAGGGCGCGTTGTCGAAATCGGCGAGCGTCTTGCCCGGACTCGCGGCAAGGCCTTCGCGCAGCGGCCCGACGATCGCGTCCGCTTTTTCCGGCGCCATCAGATAGGGCAGCACGCCGTCGGCGATTTCGCCCGCGACCCGCAATCCGGCGGGCGCGATCGAGGCGGTGTAGATTTTGATGCTCGGCTTCGGATGCATGATCGTTTTAAGCGGCTTGCCGAGGCCGCTCGCCCCGGGGCCGGTGTAGGGAATCTGATAATGCTCGCCTTTGTGCTCGAGCGGGTGCTCGCGCGCGAATATCTGGCGGACGATCGAGATGTATTCCCGCGTGCGCGTGAGTGGCTTGCCGTAGGCCACGCCGTGCCATCCCTCGATCACCTGCGGGCCGGAAGGGCCGATGCCGAGCAGGAAACGGTCGCCCGAGAGCGCCTGCAGGCTCATCGCCGTCATCGCCGCGCAAGCGGGCGTGCGCGCCGGCATCTGCATGATGCCGGTGCCGCCTTTGATCTTGCTCGTGCGCGAGAGCATCCAGGAGACCGTGCTGACGGCGTCGCCGCCCCAGGCTTCGCTGGTCCAGGCGGAATCGTAGCCGAGCCGCTCGGCTTCGAGCACCAGGTCCATGTCGAGCTTCGGCATGGGCCCGGTGGTCCGCAGCACGATTCCCAATCTCATGACGCCGTCCCCCCGTTTCGACCCCGCTCAGCGGCTGCTGTCAGCCCATCGCCTGCACGGCGGTCGGCTCGATTTCGTAGGTCACGCGCGTCTCGCCCGGCCGCCGCCACGGATATTTGTCTTCGTTGATGTATTTCTTGGCGAGCGAATCGATGTGCGCGTCGGCGCCGTTTTCGGTGACCCGCTTCACGCGCCCGCGCACCTGCATGTAACGATAGGCGTTGTCGGGATCCATGATCGAGAGCGCGACCGCCGCACCTTCTTTCATGTTGCGCGCCTTGACGCGGCCCTTCGCCGTGTTCACGCGGATGACGTCGCCAGTGTAGTCGAACCACACCGGCGTCACCTGCGGCGAGCCGTCCGGCATCACGGTCGCCAGGCTCGCGAAGGCCTTCTTCTTCAACAGATCGAGATATTTTTCCGGGATCGCGGTCATGGGATTCGCTCCATTTGGGATTGAAATGTAGGCTAGCGGCGCGCTTGCGGGTTGACAACGGCAGCCGCGGAGCGCGGTTCCGCGGTGTCGTCCAGCACCGATGCGTCATGCTCGTAGAGCCAGGCGATGGCGGCGAGCGACCAATCGGTCGAGCCACGCGCCATGTACGCGTCGCGCTGCTGCTGCGCCGGCCCGTCGGCGAGATGGAAGCGCGTTTTGTTATCCGCGGACATGGCTTGCAGCCGCGAAGCGCGCGGCAGGCGCAGCTTCTCATAAAGCGTCAGCGCCGCCGGAACGTCGTCGCGCTTGGCAAGGCACGCCGTGAGCGTTGCCGCATCTTCGATCGCCTGCGCGGCGCCCTGGCCCATGAACGGGAGCATGGGATGGCAGGCGTCGCCCAGCAAGGTCACGCGGCCGACCGACCAGCGCGGCAGCGGCGCGCGGTCGAACAGCGCCCATTTGTAGGTTTCGTCGGTCGCGCCGATGATCGCCCGCACCTGCGGATGCCAGCCGGCAAACGCCGCGAGCGCGTCGGCGACCTCGCCGCGATCGACCCAGGATTCGCGCTGCCATGAATCTTCTTCCGTGACGGCGACGAAATTGACCATGCGACCGGCGGAGACGAAGTAATGCACGAAGTGCCGCGCCGGCCCCATCCAAATCGTGGTCACCCGCTCGAGACCAAGGTGTGCCAGGCGATCGGCGGGCACGAGCCCGCGATAGGCGAGGCAGCCGGTGAAGCGCGGCTTCTCCGGCCCAAGCAGCGCATGGCGCACCGCCGAATGGATACCGTCGGCGCCGATGAGCACGTCGGCCGAGATTGCGGTTCCGTTGTCGAATTGCGCTTCGACGCGCTCGCCGCGATCGACCAATTCTTTGAAACGATGGCCAAGGTGCACGCGGTCGGCCGGCAACAGGCCGGCGAGCGCGCCGTGCAGGTCGGCGCGATGAAAGGTGTAGTAGGGCGCACCGAATTTCTTCTCCACCGGCGCACCGAGCGGCGAGCGCAGGAGGAAGCGGCCGTCGTCCCAGCGCCGCTGATCGAAGGTGCTGGGCTTCACGCCGCAGGCGGCGAGCTTCTCGGCAAGCCCCAGCCAGTGCAGCAGCCGCGAGGCGTTCGGGCCGATATTGATGCCGGCGCCGACCTCGCCGAGCGCTTTGGTCTGCTCATAAACGTGCACGTCGAATCCGGCCTGCAGCAGCGAGGCCGCGGCGGAGAGACCACCGATACCGCCGCCGATGATCGCGACCGATAGGCGCTCAGCCATGGCGCACGTCCTCTATCTCTTCGAGCAGAGCGCGTGCGCGGGTGTTCGACGGAATTTTCAGAAAGGCGGCGAGGTCTGCCGGGTTGTCGATGTCGAGGCCGACGCCGGGAAGCCGCAGAATTTTCGGTTCGAGCCCAGCGCGCCGCGCGGCGTCGAGATGCGGCAGGAAACTGTCGTCGCCGAATTTCAGCGGCACCGCGTCGGGTGGCGCGCACAGGATCGCGTTCGAGCCGCGCTCATCGTGCGCCGGAGCGATGACGAAGTCGGGCGTGCGCTCGTGCGCGGCGATGATCTGCGCGATTTCGTCCGGCGTGACGAGCGGAAGGTCGCCGGGGATGGTCAGGATCGCGCCGCGACGCTCGCGTGCAAGCCGCCGCGCCGCGGCCGCGACGGCGCCGGTCTGTCCATCGCGTGCGCCCTCGGTGAGCACGTGCGCGCCGTAACGGCCAGCAAGCGCGGATGCGGCCGCGTCGATGGTCACGACGAATATGCCGGCGAGGGCGGCAGAGGCAGCGAGCGCGGCCAGCACGTCCTCGGCCATGGCCAGCGCGATGCGCGGGCGCAGCATCGGGGCGACCGCATTGCCCAGCCGCTGCTTGGCGTCCGCCGTCGCCTTGATGGGGACGACCGCCCAGACGTCCGCACGCTCGCTCACGCTCTTTTCTCCGCGCGAAGCTCGTCGGCGAACGTGAGCACGGCTTTCGCCAGCGCGTCGCGCTCGGCGAGCGTTGTCATCAGGATGGCGGCTTTGGCGACGCGCATGTTCGGCAGTGTTATCTCGCCCTCGGTGTGATCGACCACGAGCAGATCGACCAGCCCATCATAGTGCTGCCCGACCGCGGCGGCACTCACCGGCAACCCCAGCTCACGCATCATCTTGGCGGTCGGCCCCTTCACCGCACGGCCGCCGATGATCGGCGAAACCGCAATTACTGGCGCTGCACACGCTTTGAGCGCGGCGCGCATGTCGGGCAGCGCCAAAATCGGGTCGACGCTGAGATACGGATTTGACGGGCAGATGACGACCGC